>DXDD01000132.1 GCA_019115665.1 Candidatus Eisenbergiella pullistercoris
CCTGAAGGAGATCGGCTGCAACGCCATCCGTCTGGCCCATCATCTGTATCTGCCGGAAATGCTGGAGCTGTGCGACGAACTTGGCTTCTATGTCTATGAGGAGGCCTTTGACAAATGGACGGGCGGCGCCTACGGACGATTCTATGAAACGGAGTGGGAGAAGGACCTTTCCTGCATGGTGAAGCGGGACAGAAACCATCCCTGCATTCTGTTCTGGGGGGTGGGAAACGAGGTGGAAAACCAGTCGTACCCTTCCATGCTCAAGCGGCTGGAAAAGCATGTGCAGACGGTTAAGATGCTGGATTCCACAAGACCGGTGAGCCTTGCCATGAATCCTCATTTCGCCTATCCCGCAGAGGAAGCGGACATGTCTCAGGTGGAGGATATCCAGCAGTTTGTGGATGAGATGAAAACGGGCGAGATCTTCGACGTGGACGACCGCATCCGCCAGATCGCAAAGATCGCACAGATGGTGGATTTTTTAAGCTGCAACTACCAGGAGCAGTGGTATGAGAGGATCCATGAGCAGATCCCCGACAGGGCCATTCTGGGAACGGAAACCTATCTGTTTTTCCGGGGCGAGGGGCCGCGCTTCCAGAATTTTTCCGAGGAATGTCCCTGGATGGATGTGGTGGAAAAGGATTACTGCATGGGCGGCTTTCTCTGGACGGGAATCGACTACTGGGGAGAGTCCATGGGCTGGCCCGCGAAGGGCTGGTCGGGCGCGCTGTTTGCCGCCGACATGGAAAAACGGCCCGCGGCCTGGCAGTATCAGAGCTACTGGACGGAAGAGCCCATGGTGCATTTCGCCGTGCTGGACGGTTCCCTCCCTGACGAGGGCGTGAAGGAGCACTGGGACAGCCCGTCCTATGTGACCCACTGGGAATTCTCTCAGCTGCAGCGGGCGGTGCTTCCCTTCCGGATCGCCACGAACTGTGAGCAGGTCCGGCTTATCCTGAACGAGGGCCGCTTTGCGGAGGATGGAAAAACCTCTCTGGAAAAGGAATATTCCCTGCGCCCGGTGAAGGAATATCCGAACGGTCTGGTGAAGGGGTATCTGCCCTGGATGCCGGGAACGGTGACGGTGATCGGCATGAACGGCGGAAAAGAGGTCTGCCGCCAGGTGGTGGAGACGCCCGGCCCTGCCGTGCGGCTGGCATTTGAGGAAGAGGAGAGAACCGTCGTTCTGGCCCGGACGGATACGGATGAGGGACAGGCGCAGCCCATGCCTTACCAGATGCTGTGCAGGGTGCGCGCCTCTGACGCGGAAGGCCGCCCGGTATTCCGGGAGAGCGCGAAGGTGACCTTTGCGGTGGAAGGGCCTGCCCGCCTGGTGGGAACAGAGAACGGCGATATCAAGAGAGCGGAGCCTGCAGACGGAGATTCTGTCCATCTCTATCGCGGACGGGCGGCTGTCGGGATCCGGATCACCGGCCGCGGCCGGGTGAAGATCACCGCCTTTGCGGCAGGCATGCAGCCCGCCCAGTGCGTGATCGCGGCCCGGTGATGGATCGGGCGCATTTGCTTTTCATGAAGACCCTGCTGACCCTGACCGCCCCTCCTTGCCGGTCTGCCCGCGATATGGTATGATGGAGCGAAGGCATATCAGAAACGGGAGAAGACAGATGACGGAAGAAATACGGAAAAAGATCGAGGACGCGCAGATGGTCCTTGTGGGGATCGGGAAAGAGATGGAGGAAAAATTTCACGGAATGCCGGAGGACCCGGAATATGCGGAGCTTCTGAGGCAGGCCGGAGAAATGGAGCAGAGGGAGACTGTGGAGCAGTATATCCGGCTTTCCTGGCTGAGAACCCATCCGGACAGGCGGAAAAAGCAGGCCTATGAAGCGCTTGCCGGCCTGCTATCCGGAAAAAATTATTTTGTCGTCACGCTCTGTACGGACGACGCCGTCTTCGGGACCGGACTGGAGGAAGGGCGGATCGTCGCTCCCTGCGGAGGGTTTCGGGCGCTTCAGTGCCCTTTCTGCGCGCAGGAGGACGCCGCGGAGGAGAAGAAGGAAGCCGGGGAGGGACCGGAGGGACTTTTTCGGGATTCCGCCTGTTGGGAAGGGACCCTTTCCCGGATCGCAGCCGGAGAGGCGCTTTCCGGAATGGAATTTCCCCGCTGCCCCAAATGCGGGAAGCTCCTTTCCTTTAATCAGATCGGCACGTCCGGTTACCTGGAGGCGGGCTATCTTCCCCAGTGGGAAAAATACCGCAAATGGCTGCAGGGAACGCTGAACCGCAGGCTCTGCATCCTGGAGCTTGGGGCGGGGATGGAATATCCTTCCGTGATCCGCTTCCCCTTTGAACGGGTGGCTTTTTTCAATCAGAAGGCGGAGCTGATCCGGGTGCACAGCAGACTGTATCAGATGACGGCGGAGCTGAGCGGAAGGGGGATTTCCGTTGCGGAAGACCCGGCGGATTTTCTCATCGGGGAGCGGTAAAAGGAAACCGTTCCCGCCGGCAGGCTGGCAGAGCACGGCCCGAAATGTCGGGCCGGGGTTGCGTTTTCCGGACAAATATGCTATACTGCGTTAGCAAGATAAAGCGATAAAGGAGAGCGGCATGCAGACAACAGCGATCATAGACTATGATGCGGGAAATATCAGAAGTGTGGAGAAGGCGATCCGCTATCTGGGAAAGGACGCCGTGGTGACGGCGGACCGGGAGACGATCCTTTCCGCGGACCGGGTGATCCTCCCGGGCGTGGGAGCCTTCGGGGACGCGATGGGCCGTCTGCATGCGCTGGGACTGACGGAGGTGATCCGGCAGACCGTGGAGCAGAAGACCCCTTTCCTCGGGATCTGCCTTGGCCTGCAGCTTTTGTTTGAGCGAAGCGAAGAGAGTCCGGGCGTTCCCGGCCTGGGCCTTCTGAAGGGGGAGATCCTCCGCCTGCCGGACAGGCCCGGCCTGAAGGTTCCCCATATCGGCTGGAATTCCCTGAAATTTCCCAATCCGGGCAGGCTCTTTCGCGGCATCCCGGAGGATTCCTTCGTGTATTTTGTGCATTCCTATTATCTGAAGGCCGAAGAGGCGTCCATTGTCACGGCGGCCGCGCATTACGGGACGCTGGTGCACGCCTCCGTGGAGAAGGATAACCTGTTCGCCTGCCAGTTCCATCCGGAGAAGAGCTCGGAAACGGGGCTCACCATTCTTGAGAATTTCCTTTCCATATAGAAAACAGAAGGGCTGTCCTAAGGACGCCGGAAAAAAGAGGATGAAGCATGTATACAAAGAGAATCATTCCCTGCCTGGACGTGAACAACGGCCGGGTGGTGAAGGGCGTCAATTTTGTCAATCTGCAGGATGCGGGAGATCCCGTGGAGATCGCGGCGGCCTATGACCGGGAAGGCGCGGACGAGCTGGTATTTCTGGATATCACGGCCTCCTCGGACGGCCGAAGGACAGTGGTGGATATGGTGCGCCGGGTGGCGGAGCGGGTGTTCATTCCCTTTACCGTCGGCGGAGGCATCCGTACGGTGGAGGATTTCCGGGCCATCCTGCGGGAAGGGGCGGATAAGATCTCCGTCAATTCCGCCGCCATCGACCGGCCGGAGCTGATCCGGGAGGCGGCGGACAAATTCGGGAGCCAGTGCGTGGTGGTCGCCATCGACGCGAAGCGCCGTCCGGACGGAAGCGGCTGGAATATCTACAAGCATGGAGGCAGGATCGATACGGGGATCGACGTGCTTTCCTGGACGGAAAAAATATATGCGCTGGGAGCGGGGGAGATCCTCTTAACCAGCATGGACTGCGACGGGACGAAGGCAGGATATGATATCGAACTGACAAAACAGGTGTCCGGTCTGGTTCCCATCCCGGTGATCGCCTCCGGCGGAGCGGGAAGTCCGGAGCATTTTTATGACGCCCTCACGGAGGGCGGCGCGGAGGCGGCCCTGGCGGCGTCCCTGTTCCACTACAAAGAGCTTTCCATTCGGGAAGTGAAGGAGTATCTGAGAGGACGGGGCGTATCCGTGCGGCTGTAAAAGGACGCTCCATGCGCCGCGGGCGCGGTGATCCCGGCGCGCACAGGCGGCCGCGGCGATCGCTTTTTTGGCGGGAAGCCTTCTTTCCAATGCCACCCGGAAACCAGGAAACATAAGAAAAAGGAATTCAGAAATATGGCAATGATACAGAACGACTGGCTTACGGAGATCAGCGGGGAGTTCCGCAAGCCTTACTATGCGCAGCTTTTTCACTTTATCAAAGAGGAATATTCCGCCCACGTGGTGTTTCCCCCGGCGGACGAGATCTTCAACGCCTTTCATTTTACCCCGCTCAGCAGGGTGAAGGTGGTGATTCTGGGGCAGGATCCCTATCACAATGTGAATCAGGCCCACGGACTGAGCTTTTCCGTAAAGCCCTCCCAGAAAAACATTCCTCCGTCCCTGCAGAACATCTATCAGGAGCTGCACGACGATCTGGGCTGCTACATCCCCAATAACGGCTACCTGAAAAAATGGGCGGATCAGGGCGTGCTTCTGTTAAACACCGTGCTCACCGTGCGCGCCCATCAGGCCAACTCCCATCAGGGGAAGGGCTGGGAGCAGTTTACGGACGCGGTGATCGCCGCCGTGAACCGGCAGGACCGCCCCATCGTCTATATGCTCTGGGGCCGGCCGGCGCAGAGCAAGGTTCCCATGCTCACCAATCCGAAGCATCTGATCCTCACCGCTCCCCATCCGAGCCCCTTTTCCGCCTCCCGCGGCTTCTTCGGCTGCCGGCATTTCAGCAAGGCGAACGATTTCCTCAAAGCCAACGGGGCGGAGCCCATCGACTGGCAGATCGAGAATATTTCGGAGTGAGAAAGGCAGGAAATGCGCAGACCTGGCTGAACAGTAACTGCCCGAACAGCAGCGAAAGAGCTTTGAATTGACAAGCTATTGATAAAATGGTATGTTTATAGCCGGATTCCACATTCTGCGGGGATCCGGCTGATATTTTCGGAAAAAACGGCGGTCCGCAGGCCTGCTGCGGGCCGCCCTGAAATCAATCAAAAGGAAAGGTACGTGATACAATGCATTGGTCAGACAGAATCGCGCAGGAGATCATCCGGCGCAGACCGGACAAGGAAGAATATGTGTGCGCGGCGGGCATCAGCCCCTCCGGTTCCATCCACATCGGCAATTTCAGGGATATCGCCACCAGCCTGTTTGTGGCACAGGCCCTGAGAAGACAGGGGAAGAAAGCGAAGCTGCTTTTTTCCTGGGATGAGTTCGACAGGCTCAGGAAGATCCCCGTCAACGTGGCGAAGGTACCGCGTCCGGAAGGGGAGAAGCCCTGGGAGGAGTACATCGGCTGCCCTTATGTGGACGTACCCAACCCCTTTGACGACGGCAGCGAAAGCTACGCGAAGTATTTTGAAAAGGAATTCGAGGAAGCCATGAAGCGCTTCGGCATCGAGATGGATTACCGCTATCAGGGCGACATGAACCGCTCCGGAAAGTACGCGGAGCATGTGATCCATGCCCTGAAGAAGAGAGGGGAGATCTTCGATATCCTGGACAGCTTCCGCACCCAGGCCGCGCAGGAGGGAGAACGGGAGGCCTACTATCCCGTGAGCATTTACTGCCCGCACTGCGGCAGGGACACCACGAAGATCACCTCCCTGTCCGACGACTGCACCGTGGCGGAGTATGAGTGCGCCTGCGGCCATCACGGAACCTTTGACTTTACGAAGGATTTTAACTGCAAGCTGGCCTGGAAGATCGACTGGCCCATGCGCTGGATGTACGAGGGCGTGGACTTTGAGCCGGGCGGAAAGGATCATGCCAGCCCGGGCGGAAGCTACGATACCAGCCGGGTGATCGCGGAAAAGATCTACGGCTACGAAGCGCCCGTGTTCCAGGGCTATGAGTTCATCGGGATCAAGGGAGCGACGGGAAAAATGTCCGGCTCCAGCGGTCTGAACCTGACGCCGGACACGCTGCTGAAGCTCTATCAGCCGGAGGTGATTCTGTGGCTGTATGCCAAAACGGAGCCCACCAGAGCCTTTGACTTCTGCTTCGACGACGGCATCCTGCGTCAGTATTTTGAATTTGATAAGCAGTACAAGGAATATATGGAAGGAAAGGGAGACGATTTCCTGAACGTGGTCATGGAAAGCTGCCTGCGCAGAGAGGGAGAGGCGGACGGAAAGCCGGTCTACCATAAGATCGAGACCGTTCCCATGAGCCTTCTGGTGCAGCTGGGCTCCGTGGTGGACTTCAACGTGCCCATGCTGGAGACCGTGTTTGAAAAGATCGGCCAGCCCTTCACCTACGAGCAGTTTAAGGACCGCCTGGACCGGGCGAAATACTGGCTGGAGCAGTGCTCTCCGGAGAATGTGAACCGCCTGCGCGTCACCCGCAACTGGGAGGTATATGATTCTCTGAATGAGGAGGAAAAGAAGGAGATCGCCCTTCTGCACGCCTTCCTCACAAAGGGCGGCTATGACCTGGAAGGACTGAACCAGGAGCTGTACGCCATCCCGAAGCAGGTGCTTGGAAACCTGGAGGACGCGAAGGAGCTGAAAAAGATCCAGGGGCAGTTCTTCAAGAATGTATATAAGCTTCTCATCGACAAGGAAAAGGGGCCCAGACTCTATCTGTTCCTCTATGCCATCGATCCGGAGCGCTACGTGCATCTTCTGGACTTCTCCACTCCCATGACGGAAGAAGAAAAGCGTTATGAGGAGGAGAAGAAGGCGGAGGCGCAAAGGGCTGCGGAGCCTGAGAAAAAGCAGGTGGTCTTCGGCGATCCCGATCCGGTGGAGCCGGTGCGCGAAGAGATCTCCATGGAAGATTTCCAGCGCATGGACATGCGCGTGTGCAGGATCCTGAAATGCGCAGAGATCCGTAAGTCTCACAGCTGCTATAAGCTGACCCTGTTCGACGGGCTGAAGGAGCGGGTGATCGTTTCCAGCATCAAGAGCTACTATTCTCCTGAGGAAATGGTAGGAAAGAAGATCATCGTCCTTGCCAACCTCAAGCCCGCCAGATTTTCCGGCGTGACCAGCGAGGGCATGCTGCTCGCCGCCACCAACAACGCCTGCGGCTGCCAGGTGATCTTCGTGGACGACATCATTCCGGAGGGAACCAGGATCTGCTGATCGGAAAAAAGAAAACAGAGAGGAAGGCTTTCGCGGAATACACGCCGCGGGCCTTCCTCTTTTGAAAAAGGGAGGAAATGAGCATGAGATATCCGGAGTTTTTAAAGGAAAACGGCGCCGTCGGCTTTGTCGCCCCTTCCTTCGGCGCGGCGACGGAGCCCTATCACAGCGCCTTCAACAACGCGTTAAAGAAGCTGAAGGCGATGGGCTTTGACACTGTTCTCGGGCCGAACTGCTACGCCTCGGACGGCGTGGGCATCAGCAGCGCGCCGGAAAGCTGCGGAAGGGAGATCAACGAGGCCATGGCCTCAAAGGACAGCGATGTGCTGATCTCCTGCGGGGGCGGCGAGCTGATGTGCGAGATCCTGGATCATGTGGATTTTGAACGGATCAGAAGGGAAAGCCCCAAGTGGTTCATGGGCTATTCCGACAACACCAACCTGACCTTCCTGCTTCCCACCCTCTGCGATACGGCGGCCGTCTACGGTCCCTGCGCGGGAACCTTCGGCATGGAGCCCTGGCATGAGAGCGTACGGGACGCGCTTGACCTGCTGCGGGGAAAGAAGCTTTCCATGCACAGCTATGACCGGTGGGAAAAGGAGGGCTTCAAAACGGAAGAGGATCCGCTGGTTCCCTACAATACCACGGAACCGGTGCTCCTGAAGCCCTTCGGCGCGAAGGAGGACGAAAAGGGAGAGATCCGTTTTCAGGGCCGTCTCATCGGCGGCTGTACGGACTGCCTGGTGAACCTCACCGGCACCCGGTATGACCGGGCCGCGCAGTTCGCGGAAAGGTATGCCGAAGACGGCATCATCTGGTTCCTGGAATCCTGCGACCTGAACGTGTTCGCCATCCGCAGGGCCATGTGGCAGATGAAGCATGCGGGCTGGTTTTCTCATGTGAAGGGCTTCCTGATCGGAAGACCCGCCTGCTTCGGCCAGGAGATGATGGGACTCGACCAGTATGCCGCCGTCTGGGAGCCTCTGAAGGAATTCGGCGTTCCCGTCGTCATGGACGCGGATCTGGGCCATCTGCCGCCCCAGATGCCGCTGATCTCCGGCAGCCTGGCGGAGGTGGTCCTGAGACGGCAGGACGGAGGAAGCGTCCCGGAGCGGAAGTGGGAAATGGAAGTCGCGATGCGACTTGCATGAGCGGGAAGAAGCTCCTGAAAAGGAAAAAAAAGAGGAGCCGGGCGGAAGACGGAAAATCCCTTCCGACGGCTCCTTTCTGCAGTCTGATGATCATACGGTCCGGCCGGGCGGCCTTTCTCATTTCATGATCGGAATGCCGAAGCGGACCTTTCTGTAGATCTTCTGAACGATGACCACAGGCATGGCGACCAGAAGATAAAGCGTGGAAAGGATTCCGGCCAGTCCTCCGATGAGCGCGATAAGAAGTATTCCGATATTCACTGAAGATGCCCCCTTTATCTGAAATCTGTTGTAGGAAAGAGGCCTGCTTACGCCTCTTTTTTCACCGTTTCTGATTGTATCACAACGGGAAACAGAAAAAAGGCTTTGCCGAAATGCTTAACAGAATCCTAGCAGGTTATTAGCGTGTTCTTAACACGGACGCCGGCTCACGGACGCCGGCTCCGCCTTTTCGTGACTTTCCGGGAAAGCTGTGGTATACTGGTGGAAATGGTGCGAGAAACGATTCGGTATGGAGGGAGATATGAACGAAGAGGAAGAGAAAAAGCATTTTGCCGTGCTGATCGACGCGGACAACATCAGTGAGAAATATGCGGCGAGCATTTTTGACGAGATCGCGGATTACGGATATGCTTCCTACCGCAGGATCTACGGGAACTGGGCCAAGGGGAACGGCTGGAAGGAGGACACGCTGCTGGAAAATTCCATCAATCCCATTCAGCAGTTCAACTATACCACCGGCAAGAACGCCACGGACATGGCCATGGTGATCGACGCCATGGACATCCTTTATTCGGGCAAGGTGGACGGCTTCTGCCTGGTGACCAGCGACAGCGATTTTACCAAGCTGGCGATGCGGCTGCGCGAGGAGCAGATGTATGTGATCGGGATGGGCGAGTCCAAAACCCCGCTGGCCCTGACCAAGGCCTGCAACAAGTTCATCCGCCTCGACCTGATCTCCGGGGAGCCGGAGGAAAAGAGCGCGGACAGCGCGAAGGTCTCCGGCGGCGGACGCAGGCATAAGGCGGGCGCGCAGGAGGAAAAGACGGACAGCACCGTGACTCCCATCAGCGAGATCGAGGAGGCCATCATCACCTTTGTCCAGAACAATGAAAATAAAGGGAAATCCACCTACCTGGGCGAGGTGGGAAGCCGTCTCGGCGATAAGTTCATCGAGTTTGACGCCAGAAACTACGGCTACACCAAGCTGGTGACCCTGCTTCGGGACAAATGCCCCAAGCTCACCATCATTCAGGAGGGAACCTCCTACCGGATCGAGCTGAAGGAGCAGACGGGGCCGGAGGATCTGGAAAAGGAGATCATGGCCTTCCTGAAAAAGAACGGCGGAAAGGTGGACAACCTTTCCCTTGTGCTGGATCATCTGAAGAAAAAGCATCCGCAGTTCCAGCTGAGCGATTACGGCTATAACCGGGTATCCAGCTTTTTAAGAAGCTTTGAGCGGATCTCCGTCCACGGAAACGCGCTGATGCTGAAGTCGGACAAATAGACAGAAGGAAGAAATCATGGAGCAGAGCGGGGACATCATCTCGAGGATCAATGAAAAATTTCCCCATATGAGCAAGGGTCATAAGGCGATCGCGGCTTTTATCCTGGAGCACTATGACCAGGCGGCCTTCATGACGGCGGCGAGGCTGGGCCGACGGCTTCATGTCAGCGAATCCACCGTGGTGCGCTTCGCTTCGGGGATCGGCTATTCCGGCTATCCGGAGATGCAGGCGGAGCTTGCGGCGCGGGTGACGAGCCGCCTGAACGCGGTGGACCGCATGGGGATCCGGTACGCGGGAAGAAGCCAGTCCGAGGTGATCGAGAGCGTTCTGACAGGGGATATGGACAATATCCGCGCGACCACGGAAAGTCTGGATCCGGCGGCCTTCGACGCGGCGGTGGATATCCTTCTGAACGCGAAGACGGTCTATGTGCTTGGGATCCGCAGCTGCGCGCCTCTGGCGGAATTCCTGAGCTTTTACCTGAACATGATCCGGGGCGGGATCGTGCTCCTGAAAACCGTCAGCCTGAGCGAGGTGTTTGAACAGATGCTGCGCATCGGCGGAGAGGACGCCATCGTGGGGATCAGCTTTCCCAGATATTCCATGCGTACCCTGAAGGCGCTGGAATTTGCCAACGACAGGAACGCCAGGGTCGTCACCATCACGGACAGCATCCATTCCCCCATGTGCCTGTATTCCTCCTGCAATCTGTTCGCCGCAAGCGATATGGTTTCCATCGTGGACTCCCTGGTGGGGCCCCTGAGCGTGATCAACGCGCTGGTGGTTTCCCTCTGCCTGAAGCGGCCGCAGACGGTGCGGGACAGCCTGGAGGATCTGGAGGGCGTCTGGAACAACTACCAGGTGTCCATGCAGGACGAGATCGACCGGATCGACGAGGATTCCCTGTTTACGCTTTCCGGCGTGGAAGCCGCGAGAGGGGCCGTCCTGCGCCGCGCGCAGCGCACGCAGAGGGCGGAAGAGGAAGAATAACGGAAAAGAGACGGAACATGAGCAGAGTGATCGTAATCGGCGGCGGGGCCGCGGGCATGATGGCGGCCGCCGCAGCAGCCGGGAAGGGGCATTCGGTGCTCCTTCTTGAGAAAAATGAAAAGCTTGGGAAAAAAATCTACATCACGGGAAAGGGCCGCTGCAATCTGACAAACGCCTGTGACGTGCAGGAGCTGTTCGACAGCGTGGTCAGCAATCCCAGATTCCTGTACAGCGCCATTTACGGGTTTGACAATACGGCTGTACAGGATTTTTTTGAGAAGCGGGGCTGCCCCCTGAAAACGGAGCGGGGAAACCGGGTTTTTCCGGTCTCCGACCATTCCTCGGACATCATCCGCACGCTGGCGGATGAGCTGGAACGGCTGGGCGTACAGATCCGCCTGCGGACGCCGGTAAAGGAGATTCTGACGGACGGATCCGCAGTCTGCGGCGTGTGCCTGGATTCCGGGAGCAGACTCCCGGCGGACGCGGTGATCCTCTGCACCGGCGGCCTTTCCTATCCGGCTACGGGCTCCACCGGAGACGGCCTTCGCATGGCGGAACAGCTGGGCCACACCATCGTTTTCTGCGAGCCCTCTCTGGTTCCCTTTAATAACTTCTCGGAATCTCAATGAATGAGATCCCAACTGAAAATTGACAACTGAATATCGTGCAGGAAGCGAAGTTTGAGAAAAATGGACATAAACATTGGACATAGCAGGTACTATGCCTTGAAAAATCT
>DXDD01000015.1 GCA_019115665.1 Candidatus Eisenbergiella pullistercoris
TCGCCTTCCTCTTCCATCTTCTTCAGCTTCGTCGCATTCAGGGATACGACCGCGATCTCCGTCGCCGCGAAGAACGCGTTCAGTCCGATCAGGACAACCTGCAACAATAGTTTACCAACAATAGAACCCACGAAATTTACTCTCCTTTTCTCTTTTTCGTTCCGGTTTTCATGCGGGCAGCCCGCGGCATAAATGCCGCTTACTGTCCGTTACCCGTCGGATGTCCGCATGTCTGTGCAGGCAGGCCTGCCCATCCGCGCGGCCGCCCTCCGGGTTTATCGCGCAAAAAGGCATAGCCTGCCGTCCGTCAGGACAGGCAGACCATGCCTCCGTATGTTCTGTATATCATGTTATGATGGTTCGTTTCCCCGTCAGGGTCCGCGTCGCTCATGAAAACCTTTCCTCTCTGAATCCGGCTGCATATCCTCTCATGACCAATGGCAGCCCGTAAAACAAGTATCTGCTATATTATAAGGAATGCGTCATTTTCTGTCAAGAAGAGAATAAGCGCAAAAAGGCGAGATTTTACGAGAAAAAGCGGCTTCTGCCAGATTTTTAAAGTTCATGCGCCTCTTCTTCGGTGACAGCCCGGTTCCGCCAGACTCCCTTTTGATAGAAAATTACGGAAAGCACCGCCGCCGTGATCCAGCCGACAGGCCAGGACAGCCAGATGCCCGCGGCACCGA
Source organism: Candidatus Eisenbergiella pullistercoris (assembly GCA_019115665.1). Classification (GTDB taxonomy): domain Bacteria; phylum Bacillota; class Clostridia; order Lachnospirales; family Lachnospiraceae; genus Eisenbergiella; species Eisenbergiella pullistercoris. The sequence continues at coordinate 687 of DXDD01000015.1, forward strand.
GGAAGGCGGAAAAGAGGAACGCCAGCACCACCCGCAGGACCAGATCCGTAAAGGTAGCCGTCATGAAGGCCGCCATCGCGCCCGCTCCCCGCAGCACCCCGTCCGCCATCAGCTTGACGGAAATCACAAAATAAAAGGGAGAAACGATCTTCAAAAACAGGATTCCGGTTTCCATCGCCACCGTGCTTCCCTCGTTCATGAACAGAGAGAGCATGAGCCGTCCGCCGAAGAAAAAGGCGGCGAAGAAGGGCACGCAGAGAACCAGCGCCAGCTTGACGGACGCCCGCAGACCCGCGCGCACCCGGTCCTGCCGTCCCGCGCCCAGATTCTGCGCGGTAAAGCTACTGGTTCCGTTGCCCAGAGTGGTGATGCTGGTGATGCAGAAGGTGTTCAGCTTGATCGCCGCGGAATATCCGGCGATGACGGACGAGCCGTAGGAATTGACAAGACCCTGGATGAAAATATTTCCCACGGAAATGAAGCTCTGCTGCAGAATGCTCGGGACGGCGATCCGGCTGATGCGCCCCAGCATGTTCCAGGAAAACAGCTCCACCCGTCCCTGCGTTTCTATCGACGAAAGCCGTTTTCTCAAAGCGTTCAGCGCCAGCATACAGGCGATGCCCTGCGCGATGAAGGTAGCCCAGGCCACGCCCGCCACGTCCCAGTGGAAGACCGCGACGAAAATCAGGTCCAGCACGATATTTCCCAGGGAGGAACCGATCAGAAAATACAGAGGCGTCCTGGAATCTCCCATGGAATTGAAAATCCCGGTCGCCACATTATATAGGAAAAGAAACATAAAGCCGCCGATGTAGATCCGCAGATACAGATCTCCGTCCGCGAAAATATTTTCCGGCGTGTTGATGGCGGTCATCATCGCCCTGCTTCCCAGAAGCCCGGCCGCCGTCAGCAGGAGCGAGAGCACGGCGGAAGCGATCAGCGTGGTATAAACCGCCGTTTTCATTTTTTCAAACCATTTCGCGCCGAAATACTGGGAAATGATGACCGAACAGCCGATGTTGCTCCCCACCGCGATAGCCATGAAGATCATGGTGATGGGATAGGAGGCCCCCACCGCCGCCAGGGCGTCCTCGCCCGCGAATTTTCCCGCGATCACGCTGTCCGCCATGTTGTAGAGCTGCTGAAAAATCACGCTCACGAACATGGGAATGGAAAACTTCCACAATACGCTCTGCGGTTCTCCCACTGTCAAATCCCTGTTCATCCGTTTCTTCCTCTTTTCTTCCTTCTTTTCGCCCGCGCCGGGCAGCGATCCCCGGCGCGGCCGTTCTTTCTGTTTTACAATCCGCAACATGCCAAGTATAATAGGATTCGACAGAAAAAACAAGAAAAAAGAGGAATCCGCACATGCATGGAACATTTCTCCCAAACAGCCGGAAGGCTTCCGCGCCCCGGCCCCGCAGGCAGATGTCGGAGGCGTTTGTCACCGCCGCCGTCCTTTCCCTTTCCGGCGGACTGCAGGACGCCTACACCTATCTTTCCAGAGGAAAGGTCTTCGCCAACGCGCAGACCGGAAACATCGTCCTTTTCAGCACGAACCTCTTTGAGGGCCGCTGGCCGCAGGCTGTCCACTATCTGATCCCGCTCCTTTTCTTTGCCTTCGGCGTCGCCGCCGCACAGCTGATCCGGCAGGCCGGCATGCGCGGGGCGCACGGGACGCGGCGCATGCACTGGAGACAGATCGTCGTTCTGGCAGAGATCCTTCTCCTGTTTCTCGTTGGCTTTTTCCCGGGAAGCGCGAATCTTCCCGCGAATGCCCTGGTTTCCTTCTCCTGCGCCATGCAGGTGCAGGCGTTCCGCAAGGTGGAAGGGCATGCCTACGCCAGCACCATGTGTATCGGAAATCTGCGAAGCGGCGTGGAAGCGCTCTGCGCCTGCGTTCCTGACAAGGACCCTTCGGCGCTCCGAAAGGCCTGGCACTATTTCGGCGTGATCCTCTGCTTCGCCGCTGGCGCCGGCATCAGCGGTCTGTGCATCCCTTTCCTGGGGCTGTACACCATCTGGCTCTCCTGCGCCCTCCTGCTTATCAGCTTTGTCCTCATGTCTGCGGAAAGCTCCCGCGCGGACTCCCGGTAGCTGCCTCTTCCGCCTGCGCGGTCGTCTCTTCTGCACGGCCAGCTGCCTTTTCCGCCCACACGGCCGTCTCGCCTTTTTGCGTGCCCGCCTCTTCCGCCTGCGCGGCCCGGCGCAGCAGCCAGCGGGCGGCGGGAACGCCGTCCGCCCGGACGCATCCGTCCCTCTGAAAGCCCAGACGCGCAAGCACCGCCTCCGCGGCCCGGTTTCCCTCCCTTGTCAGCGCCTGAACGCAGGAAAAGCCCAGCTCCTCAAAGCCGAATCGCAGAATGGCCCTGCAGGCCTCCAGACAATAGCCCTTCCCCTGCTCGCTCTTCTTTACGACAAAACCCAGCTCCGGAAACTGCGCGTCCTCTCTCCAGAAAAAACCCGCCCTGCCGATGCAGGAACCGCTTTCCGTATGTCCGGCGGGAGCCGTGCCAATGCCCGGATCTGCGGTGTTCTCCGCTGCAGTTTTATTCACCGCGACCGTTTTGTCCGCCGCGACAGTTTTGTCTGCCGCTGCAGTTTTATTCACTGCTGCAGCTTTGTCCGCCGCTTCCGGCGTGCTTCTTTTTTCCAGCATCCAGATCCCGAAGCCGTACAGCGGATAGACTGCGGCGATGTAGCTTCGCAGCCGCTCCCGTTCCTCTTCCCGATCTGAAGACAGCCCTTCCGTATAAGCTGTCATATCCGGATGAGCGTAGATTTCATACAGGCTGTCCAGATCCTCCTCCGTCTGCTCCCGCACGATCAGACGGGGCGTGCGCAGGATCTCCCACGGCTTTTTTGCCCACCTGCGGTAAACTCCTTCCAGATAGTCCGCGTCAATCCCGTCCAGGTCCTGTACCGCATAAGGATACGCTTCCATGGGAAGCTTCCGGCTTTCCTCCGTCAGATACAGAAGGATACAGCAGTCTCCTCCGGCAAACCGGCGCGCCGCCTCCGGACAGTCCGTCAGATACAGCTGGCCGGCCGAGCCGGTATGGCCGCGCGGCCCGGCAGATTCCGCACAGCCGCATGATCCGGCAGATTCCGCGCAGCCGCACGGTCCATTAGATTCCTCGCAGCCGCGCGGCCCGGTCTGTCCGATGGCTTCCGGCGTCTTTGCTTCCAGCCCCTGGGCGTTCAGACGCATTTTCAGACGCTTCGCATTTTCGGCCGCATTCCCGGTCCCTTCTTTTATCATGATCCAGACTTTTTCCAGCATTTTTCCTGTTTTCCTTTACCTTTTTCACTCTTTCGGCTACAATAATTAAAAGCGCGAAGGCGGCGGCTATTGTTCAGACTTGCAGGGCATTCGCTGACCGGAATGGATGCTTTCTGCCGATACGTTTTCGTACGGTCTGCGCAGTAAATGCGCAGACCTGCCTGAACTGTTACGAATGCTCCGGCCTGAAGCTGCCGGATGGCTTCCTGCGGGATGGTTTCCTGCAGCCCGAAGCCCCTCGGACGGTTAAGAATGGCAAATCTGCCTCTTTTAACCGTACCAAAACAGCTCCGATACGGATAAAAACAGGATTCTCTGCCTTTTTACCGTAGATTCAGGCTATACTGTACGGTAAAAAACAGGATTCTTGCATTTTGGCCCGTACTGAAAGCCGGTTTTCTACGGTAAAAATAGCATTTTCTGCTTTTGTAACCGTACCAAGGCCGATTTTTCTACGGTAAAAATGGCATTTTCTGCTTTTGTAACCGTATCAGAGCCGGTTTTTCTACGGTAAAAATGGTTCTTTCTGCTTTTTCAACCGTATCAGAGCCGGGGCGGTATGGTGCAGAAGGGCATTTCCTGCTTTTGTTCCGCATAAACCGCTGTTCCGCGAAAAGCAGTATCCGGGCAGCCTCCCCGCGAAATCGGGAGGCCTGCGAAACGTGGATACCTGTGAAACGTGGATGCCTGCAAAACCGGGAAACCCGTGTTACCGGCGGCGGCCGGCGCTTCGCGCAGCTTTTATTATACCCAGTCAAAAAGAGGAAAGGAAGTTTTATTTATGGCACAGAATCCCATTGTTACTATCACCATGGAAAACGGAGATGTGATTAAGGCGGAGCTTTATCCGGATGTCGCGCCCATCACCGTCAACAATTTTCTCAGCCTGGTCAATCGCCGCTTCTATGACGGTCTGATCTTCCACAGAGTGATCCGCGGCTTCATGATCCAGGGCGGAGATCCGGAGGGAACCGGAATGGGCGGCCCGGGCTACTGCATCAAGGGGGAATTCGCCCAGAACGGAGTGAAGAATGATCTGAAGCACACGGAGGGCGTGCTTTCCATGGCCCGCGCCATGGCTCCCAATTCTGCGGGAAGCCAGTTCTTCATCATGCACAAAACCTCTCCCCATCTGGACGGCGCTTACGCTGCCTTCGGAAAGGTCATCGAGGGAATGGAGAATGTGAATAAGATTGCGGAGACCAGAACGGACTATTCTGACCGTCCGCTGGCAGAACAGAGGATCCGGAGCATGACGGCGGAAACCTTCGGCGTGGAGTATCCGGAACCGGAGAAAATGTAAAGGGGCGGCTTTTCCTGCAGAACCAGGATCTGGCAGCCAGACACAGGGGCGGCGCTCCCGGCCGGACAGGCCGGAGCGCCGTTCATATATTGTTCATATTTCTTTTAAAAAAACTTCATCCGGCCTGTGGGATTTTGTTACTTCCGGCGGTTATACTGAATGCATAAGTTGAAAGCAGGAGCTGCCGCCGGGCGGCAGGGATGCGTTTCTTCTTATAGACAGTGCAGGCCGCATGCGGAATATGCCAAAACTTTTAAATAGCTTTTTCATAATAATGCCAGGTAAGGTAACTTACCTGGCATCCTCCCTTTTATGGGGATTTCTGCGTGAAATCTGTTTTTACGATTCTCTCCTACTCCAGCTCCACGATTTCATGATACAGATCCGCATACCGTCCTCCCGCAGCGAGCAGCTCCTCGTGAGTGCCGCGCTCGATGATCCGGCCCTTTTCCAGCACCATGATGGCGTTGGATTTGCGGACGGTGGAGAGGCGATGGGCGATCACAAAAGTGGTGCGGTTTTCCATCAGGGCGTCCATGCCTTCCTCGATGTGGCGCTCCGTTCGGGTATCCACGGAGGATGTGGCCTCGTCCAGAATCAGGATGGGGGCGCGGGAGAGGGCGGCGCGGGCGATGTTTAACAGCTGACGCTGTCCCTGGGAGAGGTTGGCTCCGTCGTTTTCCAGGACCGTGTCATATCCGTGCTCCAGCTGGGTGATGAAGGAATGGGCGGAAGCGGCCTTCGCCGCCTGCTCCACCTCCTCATCCGCAGCCTCCAGCCTGCCGTAGCGGATGTTTTCCCGCACCGTCCCGGTGAAAAGATGGGTATCCTGAAGCACCATGGCGATATTTCGGCGCAGGAAGGAGCGGTCTATTTTTTCAATGGGAACGCCGTCGATGGTGATCGTGCCGTCCTGAATGTCATAAAACCGGGACAGCAGGTTGGTTACGGTGGTCTTTCCGGCGCCGGTGGATCCAACAAAAGCGATCTTCTGTCCGGGCTTCGCATACAGGGACAAATCGTGCAGAACGGTGACCTCCGGAGTATAGCCGAAATTCACGTGCTCCAGCACCACATGGCCTTTGATCCTTTTCATGGGGACGGTTTCCCGGTCCGGCTCCTCCGGCGGGGTATCCAGCACTTCAAAGACCCTCTCCGCTCCGGCGAGAGCGGCGAAAACCGTGTTCATCTGCATGGAAACCTCGTTGATGGGGCGGTTGAACTGTCTGGTATAGTTCAGGGATACGGTCGGTCCACCCACATCGAAGCGGCCTGCCGCCACCAGAATGCCGCCCACACAGGCGGAAAGAGCGTAGACCATGTTGCAGAGCTGGTGCGTCACAGGCCCAAGGATGCCGGACCGGAACTGGGCCTGCTCCTGGGCCGCGCACAGGTTGTCGTTGAGCCAGGAAAATTCCTCCAGCGCCGCTTCCTCATGGTTGAACACCTTCACCACCTTCTGGCCGGAAATGGTTTCCTCCGTAAAGCCGTTCAGCATGCCAAGCCCCCTCTGCTGGCGGGTGTAGGCTTTTCTCCCTTTCTGCATGATGACCTTGCTCAGATATGTAAAAAGCGGGGTTGCGATGATCGTGATGGCTCCCAGCACCGGGCTGGTATACAGCATCAGCACGATGGTCCCCAGGATGGTAACGGCGCCGGAAATGATCTGGATCAGCGTGGTGTTCAGCATCTCCCCCACGGTATCGATATCGTTGGTAAAGCGGGACATGATATCCCCCGCAGCGTGGGTGTCAAAATAGCGGACCGGAAGGCTCTGCAGCCGGTCGAACAGCTCCGAACGCATGCGCAGCAGCGTGCGCTGGGAGGCCTGCAGCATCAGCCGCTGCTGCAGCCACTGGGTGAGGACGGATACGGCGTAAACGGAAGCGAGCAGAATGAGCCAGCCTGAAAGCCCCGCAATCCTTGCCGTAAGGTCAGTCTGCGCCGGATCGTAATAAATGAACCGGTTGATGATCGGGCGAAGAAGATAGGAAGCCGCCAGGGACGTGACCGTATAAAGCACGGCGCAGAAAAGGGCCGTCCCGATCAGCATTTTTTCCTTTCCCACATAGCCAAGAAGCCGTCCCACGCAGACCCGCAGATCCTTCGGCTTTCCGGAAGCCGCCATCGCCCGGTCCCGTCCGGCGTTTCTTCCCACGTCCATCTGTCGCCTTCCGCCTCCGGCCGTCATGCCGCCGTATTTGATTTCCAGCGCGGCAAGCCTCGCTTTTCTTCCGGAGCCTGCGCTGTCCCCGGCAGCAGCTCCGCCCCTGACGGCCGCTCTGTCCCCGGCAGCCGTTTTCCTATCCACTGTTTCCTTCTTCATCATGCTCTCCTTTTCGGCACGTCCTCCCGGATCCGCGCCGTCTGCCGCCTCCGCACGCCTCCTGGGCCCGCGCCGTCTCACGCGCCCGCCGCCTCCTTCTGCGAATCGTAGATCTCCTGATAGGCAAGGCAGTTCTTCAGCAGCTCCTCGTGGGTGCCGCAGGCGGCAAGCCGCCCCTCGTCCATGACCAGGATCCTGTCCGCGTCCATCACGGAGGAAATGCGCTGGGCGATGATGAGCTTCGTCATCCCCGGAAGGCGCTTTTCAAAAGCCCGGCGGATGGCGGCGTCCGTAGCCGTGTCCACCGCGCTGGTGGAATCGTCCAGGATCAGGATCTTCGGCTTTTTCAGAAGGGCGCGGGCGATGCAGAGACGCTGCTTCTGGCCGCCGGAAAGATTTCCGCCGCCCTGGCCGATCTGCGTCTCGTATCCGTCCGGGAAGGAGCGGATGAAGCCGTCCGCCTGGGCGATCCGGCATGCCTGCTCCAGCTCCTCATCCGACGCTTCTTCGCTGCCCCAGCGGAGGTTTTCCGCGATGGTCCCGGAAAACAGCGTGTTTTTCTGCAGGACCACCGCCACGCTCTCCCGCAGCTCGTACAGGGAAAGCTCCTTCACGTTCACGCCGTCCACCAGCACCTCTCCGGCATCCGGATCGTAGAGCCGGGGGATCAGGGAGACCAGCGTGCTTTTCCCGGAGCCGGTGGAACCGATGATGCCCACCAGCTGGCCGGGTTCGATCCTCACGCTCACATCCTCCAGCACCGGAGCGCCCGCGTTTTTAAAATAACGGAAGGACACATGCCGGAATTCAATGGAGCCCTCCGTCACCCGCTGTCTTCGTTCGGAGGCGTTTTCATCGCTGATATCCGGAACCGTGTTCATCCCGTGCAGTGAAGCTCATACGCTCCGGCGGGAAGGGCGTCGAAGGTGAGCACCGCTTCCGTCCCGCCCTCCTGGGCGGAGGCGTAGACCGGGACCAGAATCTGTCCGTCCGCTGCGGACAGTTCATAATGCTCCGCCGCGTCCGCCCCTGTCACGGCTTCCGAGAAGGTCACCCGAAGCTGTTTTTCTCCTTCCATAACCGCTTCCAGCACCACCGGCGCTTCTTCATCCGCCTGCCATCGGTTCTGCATGGCCTGCGTCTGTTTTTTCTCTCCCGTATCGGTAAATTCCAGGGAGACGTTCACCATCCCGTTGGCCACCCGGTTGGAATCCGCCTCAAACACCGCCTCCCAGGAATTCATCAGGCGCTCCTTTACCGCAGCCAGCCCCTCCGCCGCCTGTCCCGGCTCCAGGATGGTCAGCGTGCCGCCGCTTTCTCTGGAGAATTCCCCAAAGGCATCCTCCGCCTCCTTACCCGCGCCGGACACCGTAAAACCGTAGACCGGGACGCCGCTTTCCTTCAGCGTCCGCTCCGCTTCCTGCCTGGTAGCCTTTCCTCTGGCGATATCCTCCCCGTCCGTGATCACAAAGGCCGCCCGCCGCATGCCCGACCGGGCCGTCCCGCCGTCCGAAAGCTCCGCCATCCGATCGATGGCCTCAAACAGAAGGGTTTTCTGGTCCGTATTCTCAAGCGCAAGGATCTTTTCTCTGGCAGAGCCGTTTTTCAGCGCCGCTCCGTCCTCCGTGAATATCGTCTGCACCTGCTCCCCGAAGGTGATGAGCACCATCCGGTCCCGCTCCGACAGCCCTTCCGCGAAGCCGGCAAGCGCCTCCTTTATGCCGTCGAACTCCTCTTTCGTAATGGAAGCGGACACGTCCAGCAGCACATAATAGCAGATGCCTCCATCCGTCCGGGAAAAACGCTCCAGCGATACAAAGGAAAGCTCCTCGTCCCCGATAAACGCCCGAAGCTCCTCCGCCTTCGCTTCCCGTTCCCCGCCAAAATAAAACCTGGCCTCCGGCATATACAGGACCACCTGCTCCAGGCGGGCCGTCTGCTCCGCCGTATTCACCACTTCTCCCATGTGCGCTCCTTCCCGCAGAAGGGAACGAATACCAGCAGGCTGTCACCCAGCCCGATCTCATCCCCGTTCTCCAGCATTTTCGTTCCCTCCAGCCGCGTTCCGTTCAGGTACGTCTCCGTCCCCATACCCGGCGTGAGAAAAAATTCCCCCCGCTTAGGCTCATATACCACGGCGCAGTGGTTCTCCCGCGCCACCCGCAGATCCTCCAGGCATACGTCCGACTGCGCCCTCCTGCCGACCCGGTTGAACCCGGGAAACAGCCGGAAATCCTGCCCCTTCTGCCCTCCCTTCACACAGACCAGCCAGCCCGCGAACAGCCCCTGCTCTCCCGTCCGAAAAAAAGCCTGCGCCTTCTCCCCATCCAGCCGCCTGCCCATGCGTCCGCTTCCCGGCGCGCCGCTGACTTCCAGCACGCTCTCCACCGGCCGCGCCGCCCGGTACGCCCCGCTGCATTTCGGACAGGTCCCGTATTTTTCATCATCATAAAAAAATCCGCAGGAACACCTGATGATCGCCATTTTTCCCGCCTTTCCCAACATGCGCCGGCCGCAATGCCTTCAGACACCCGCAGGCCGCGCGCCGTTACGCCCACACCGCAACTGCGGAGTAGTTGTCCATGCTGGTCCCTTCTCCGTGCTTTGCCACCAGCGCCTCCATGCCGTCCAGCCACTGCTCCACCGTGCGCGACCGCTTCAGAAGCGCCGTCATCTCCTTTTCCGTCACCAGCTCCCAGAACCCGTCCGAGCACAGCAAAAACGCCTGCTTCCCGCTCCGCTCCAGTTCTTCGGAAAGCTGATATTCCGGCCTGTCCCATTCCACGCCCATGACCCGAAGCAGCCGGTTTCGGTCCGGATGATGCCGGATCTCCTCCTCCCGGATCTCTCCGGCGGCCGCCAGCATCTGCGGAACACTGTGATCCAGCGTCCTCCGGACCAGCTTCCCGTTCCGGAAATAATAGATGCGGGAATCCCCCACATGCCCGAACCGGATCGTTTTCTCCCCGATGAGCAGGGCCGTCATGGTCGTTTTCATCGCCCGGGTACACCCAAGCTCCTTCTGCTTTTCCAGAATCGCTGCCTGTCCGCTTAAAAAGATCCGCTTCAGCGTTTCCTCTCCGAAGCCGCCCTCCTCAAACCGCAGGATCGCCTGCTCCACCGCCGTCTTCGACGCCCTGTCTCCCTTCCCATGGCCGCCCAGCCCGTCCGCCAGAAAGAAGCCGTACTCCTGCCCTTTCCTGTGCATCCCCACACAGTCCTCATTCACCGGCCGGCTTCCCATGCGGCTGATGCTTTTATATGTAACCATACTTTCCTCCTGAAACTCGCGCTTCGCGCCAGAGTGCGGATCGGACAGGGAATGTTCCTTCTCCCATCCGATTTCGCGGTACGCACAGCCTGCGGCACAAAGGCCGCCCGCCTTCCCGGTTTCCAATACTCTATTTTATAATTGTGCGGTTTTGGGAAAAAAGGGACAGACGGATCCTCTTTTCTTGTAAACGGAACCGACGCAGGTTATACTGATTTCAGCAGATCCGTTCTTCCATCCTTCGATTATCCGTATAAATACGAAAGGAGTTTTTCCATGCGCCGTTTGTCCTTCTTCAGAAAATTCATCCCCCTCGCCCTCCTGCTTCTGATCGCGGCAGCGGCATCTTTCATCTGGTATTATCTGCGAACCTGGCCGTTTCGCTTTCATGCGGAACTGGACGCTTTTTTCGGAAAAGGGAACTGGGAGCAGATCTCTTCTGAAACAAAAGAAAGCCTCATGTACTCCGTTTATCACCGCTCCACGAATCCTGCCCTTGCCGGAGATCGTCCCGGTAAATTCCATGAATGGGACATCGCCTTTACCAACCGTAACGGAGAGACGGAAATCTGGACCATTTCCGATCACACCCTGCGGATCAATCAGGACAAATACTGGCTTTTCAGCCCTAAACGCTACTCCGCCAGGCAGGCCCTCGCGCTGGAGCTGATGGATCTGTCCTGCAGTATGGCAGGGCAGCAGGTTCTGGATGAAATTCTTCGCGGCATTCTTCCGGAGCGGGAAGCGGACTGTATCCATGTGGAGATTTCCTGTCGGAACGGGAATCCTCCCCCGTCCATGTACAGCCGCCTGCTCCGCCAGCCCTGGTTTACCGCAGAGCAGATCGACGCGTCCCTATATCTCAGGACGGACCTCTATGATTTTTACATCCGCATCCTCGCCTACGACTACAGGGTGGAAAAGCTCACGCAGGAGGAACAGGCGCACCTGTTCGGGAGCCTCCCGGAAATGGAAGAGGCGCTTCAGGAAGCCTTCGGCGCCTGTGCGGACTATGATATCTATCTCGGGGAGGGCTATACGGCGGAATACTCCGGGGAGCCGGCGGATTAGCCAGCCTGTTCAGCGGATCTCCCACATGGAAGATTTTTCACTTCTCATTTTCAACCTGAAAAAAGAATATAATAGTCTTGCCGGCCGGCTTCAAAAGTGTTATTCCGGAAACACAGTAAATCTAAAAGCCGTCCGGCTTTTTCTTTCAGGGCGTCCACACTTTGCCCAATCTGTTATCTTTTCCGGGCTGTCCGGATTTTCATTCCAAAATTTTCTAAAAAATCAAATCTTCAACGAAAGGGGAATACACATAAGATGAATGCCGAAAGCAACTGTATGCCGAACGATCCCAGGAAGGATCCCGTGGCCAAATATACTGTGAAGGCCAGTGTGTTTACCAGTCTGTTCAGCGATCCCAAATATCTTTTGCAGCTGTACAGAGCGCTGCATCCGGAGGATCTGGACGCGACAGAGGAAAGCATCAGTAACGTGACCATCCAGAATATTCTTCTGGATCAGAGCTACAACGATCTGGGCTTTCAGGTGGGAACAAGGCTGGTCGTCTTGGTGGAAGCACAGTCCACTTGGACGGTAAACATCGTGCTTCGCAGCCTGATGTATCTTACGCAGACCTGGCAGAAATATATCCAAAATACAGGTCAGAACGTTTATGGGAGCAAAAAGGTGGAGATTCCCAGACCGGAGCTGTATGTCATTTATACAGGCAGCCGGAAGACCCGCCCGAAATATCTGTGTCTTTCCAGGGAATTTTGGGGCGGAGGCGAATGCGCGGTTGAAGTAAAGGTCAAAATGATTTATGATGGAGAAAAGGGAGATATCATTTCTCAGTATGTCGCTTTTACCAGGATTTACAACGAACAGCTCAAGCAGCATGGCCGAACCCGTGAAGCCGTTCTGGAAACCATCCGGATCTGCAGGGACAGGAATATCCTGAGAGAATATCTCAGGGTCAGAGAACAGGAGGTTGTGAACATTATGATGACGATATTTGACGAAGAATATATCCTGAAAACCTATATTGAGCAGGAAAAAAGAGAGGCGGCCGAGAAGGCGGCCGTGAAAGCCGCAAAACAGGCAACCCAAAAAGTCCTGAAAGCAACGGCAAAAAAGCTGTATCAAAAGGGAACGTCCGTAGCGGATATCGCCGATGCCATGAGCGTGCCGGAAGATGAAGTGAGGCAGTGGCTGGGACTGGTTTCCCGGTGAGTGAATCCGTTCCCGCCTCTGCCGCGCCATGCAGCCTCAGCACCTCCTGAAGCGCTTTCCACGCCAGCTCGAAGGTCAGATTAAACTGCCCCACAATACCTGTCCGATAGATATCGTTACTTTCGGCAAACACGAAATCTACATTTTTCAGAATATTCTGGAAATTTGAAAAAATTATCGAATTATTTCATATATGACTATGCCCTCCCTCTCGTGCGGGCCCCAAACAGAACGACCTTCTCAATCCCATACTTTGTTGCATAAAAGGAAATTTCCCTGACCACTCTGTCTGAAAGATTATATTTCATGCCTGATCGCCTCCAGCTTTCCCTCCCAGTATAGCCGATTCCAGGCCAAAATACAATGTGAAACGCCTGTCATTCAGACCCGCCTGCGAAAAGGAACATGCCCGGATAGAAACATAAAAAGGCTTCGTCTGTCAGAGAATTTCCCTTCCTGACAAAAACGGGTGCAGCCAAAGCCGCACCCGTCAAAACCCGATCTGTCTGTTACTGTTCGCTGGCTTGCCAGCGAACAGTAACCCGGCCCGTCATTCCGGATCGCCTTCGGCGATGGACGGGCCGGATTCAGGCCGCAACGCTTTTCTTACGTGCCGGTCAGCAAGAGACCGGCACTGGCCTGAACAGTAACATCTGTTTCTGTCTCGCAGTTTTTCTCCGCATATGCGCGTCAGCCAGCCTTACAGCTGAGGACCTGCGGAAACCAGAGCCTTACCGGCCTCGTTTCCTTCGTACTTGGAGAAGTTCTTGATGAATCTGGAAGCCAGATCCTTCGCCTTGGTCTCCCACTCGGACGCGTCAGCGTAGGTATCGCGGGGGTCAAGGATGTTGGTGTCCACGCCAGGAAGCTCGGTGGGTACTTCGATGTTGAAGTAAGGGATCTTCTTGGTGGGAGCCTTCAGAATGTCTCCGTTCAGGATCGCGTCAATGATTCCGCGGGTATCCTTGATGGAGATACGCTTTCCGGTGCCGTTCCATCCGGTGTTAACCAGATAAGCCTTGGCGCCGCTCTGCTGCATTCTCTTTACCAGCTCTTCCGCATACTTGGTCGGATGCAG
>DXDD01000133.1 GCA_019115665.1 Candidatus Eisenbergiella pullistercoris
ACTCCATGTGGCGCCGGATACATTTATGAAATGGGCGCATGAAAGGATAAAAATTGAAAATCGAGTAAGGGAAAATAAACGGAAAAAATTTCGCAGGGGCTTACATGGACCTTCCTCCCATATACGGCTGAAAAATGAAAAATTGGATTTGTAACCGTACAAAATTTCCCACCCCCATGAAAAGTAACGATACAAAGCAGTTTTTATACTGGAATCAAAAATTCCGGTCTTGACAAAAAACGCGGGCTTTACTATAGTAAGAACATACCTGACGGCAGAAAACCATAAGCCGTCAGAAGCCAGACAAAGATGAGGAAGAAGAGGAGTACGCATATCTCTTCACCAGAGAGGACGGCCCGCAGGCTGGAAGGCGGTCCGGGAGCAGGATGTGCGGAAGGTAGCTTTGGAGTCGGAAGGCAGAACAGGGCAAAAGGACGCGGCGGCAGCTGCGGACAGGATGCTTTCAGTAAGCTTTCACGCTTCATCCCCGTTAAAGGATGAGACTCTGACAGGAGTTGCAACGAGGCCGGGCCGTGCTGGCAGTCCGGTGAACAAAGGTGGTACCGCGCATACGCGCCCTTTGCCCTGACCGGGCAGAGGGCGCTTTTAATGTGAAATCAGCATGGAGGGAAACATGAGCAGAGAACTGGCAAAGACCTACGATCCTCACGGCATTGAGGAAAAGCTGTATCAGAAATGGCTGGACAAAAAATATTTTCACGCCAAGGTGGACAGGAGCAGAAAGCCCTTCACCATCGTGATGCCCCCGCCGAACATCACGGGGCAGCTGCATATGGGACACGCCCTGGACAACACCATGCAGGACATCCTGATCCGGTTCAAGCGGATGCAGGACTACAACGCCCTCTGGCAGCCGGGAACGGACCACGCCAGCATCGCGACCGAGGTCAAGATCATCGAGACGCTGAAAAAGGAAGGCATCGACAAGCACGACCTGGGGCGGGAAAAATTCCTGGAGCGCGCCTGGGCGTGGAAGAAGGAGTACGGCGGAAGGATCACCAGCCAGTTAAAGAAGCTGGGCTCCTCCTGCGACTGGGACAGAGAGCGCTTCACCATGGACGAGGGCTGCAATAAGGCCGTTACGGAAGTGTTCTGCAAGATGCATGAAAAGGGCTGGATCTACAAGGGCAGCAGAATCGTCAACTGGTGTCCGGTCTGCAATACCTCCATTTCCGACGCGGAGGTGGTGTATGAGGAGCAGGCAGGCCATTTCTGGCACATCAAGTATCCGCTGGCGGATGAGAACGGACAGCCCAGCAAAACGGAATTCCTGGAGTTCGCCACCACCCGTCCGGAGACCATGCTGGGAGATACGGCAGTGGCCGTGAACCCGGAGGATGCGCGTTATAAGGATCTGGTGGGAAGAAAGGTGTTTTTGCCCTTCGTGAACCGGCTGATCCCCATCGTTGCAGATTCTTATGTAGACATGGAATTCGGGACCGGCGTGGTGAAGATCACCCCCGCCCATGACCCCAACGACTTCGAGGTGGGAAAACGGCACAACCTGCCCGAGATCAACATCATGAACGACGATGCCACCATCAATGAAAACGGCGGAAAGTTTGCCGGAATGGACCGTTACGAGGCCAGGAAGGCCATCGTGAAGGAGCTGGACGAGATGGGGCTTCTGGTGCGCATCGAGGACTATACCCACAACGTGGGAACCCATGACCGCTGCAAGACCACGGTGGAGCCGCTGATCAAAAAGCAGTGGTTCGTGAAGATGAGCGAGCTGATCAAGCCTGCCGTAGAAGGCGTGAAGAACGGGGACATCCGCCTGATTCCGGAGCGCATGGACAAGATTTATTTCAACTGGACGGACAACATCCGCGACTGGTGCATTTCCAGACAGCTCTGGTGGGGCCACAGGATCCCGGCCTATTACTGCGGCGAGTGCGGCGAGATCGTGGTCGCGAAGGAAATGCCGAAGGTATGCCCGAAATGCGGCTGCACCCATTTCACCCAGGATGAGGATACTCTGGACACCTGGTTTTCTTCCGCCCTCTGGCCCTTCTCCACGCTGGGATGGCCGGACAAGACGGAGGATCTGGATTACTTCTACCCTACGGATGTGCTGGTGACGGGCTATGACATCATTTTCTTCTGGGTGATCCGGATGATTTTCTCCGGCTATGAGCAGATGGGCAAAAAGCCCTTCTCCACCGTGCTGTTCCACGGCCTGGTGAGAGATTCCCAGGGAAGGAAGATGTCCAAGTCCCTCGGAAACGGCATCGATCCGCTGGAGGTGATTGACAAATACGGTGCGGACGCGCTGCGTCTGACGCTGATCACCGGAAACGCGCCCGGAAACGACATGCGTTTCTATTATGAGAGAGTGGAAGCCAGCCGTAATTTCGCCAATAAGGTCTGGAACGCCTCCCGCTTCATCCAGATGAACATGGAAGGAAAAACGATCCCGGAGAATGCTGCAGAGCACCTGCAGCCCGTGGACAGGTGGATTCTTTCCCGTCTTAATAACGTGGTGAAGGAAGTCACCGACAACATGGAGAATTTTGAACTGGGCATCGCCGTGCAGAAGGTCTATGACTTCATCTGGGATGAGTTCTGCGACTGGTACATCGAGATGGTGAAGCCCAGGCTGCACGATACGGACGACGCGGACAGCCAGAACGCCGCGCTCTGGACGCTGAAAAACGTGCTTTTAAATGCCCTGAAGCTGCTGCATCCCTATATGCCCTTCGTCACCGAAGAGATCTTCTGCAACCTGCAGGATGAGGAGGAATCCATCATGATTTCTTCCTGGCCGCAGTACAGAGAGGACTGGAACTTCCCGAAGGAAGAGGAGGAGATCACGATCATCAAGGAAGCGGTGCGCGGCATCCGCAACGTGAGAAGCTCCATGAACGTTCCGCCCAGCAAAAAGGCCCATGTGTTCGTGGTGAGCACGGATGAGAGAATCGCTTCCGCTTTCACGGAAGGAAAGCTGTTCTTCGCTTCCCTGTCCGGCGCCTCCGACGTCACCATTCAGCAGGATAAGACGGGAATTGCGGACGACGCGGTATCCGTGGTGATCGCGGGAGCCACGCTGTACATTCCTTTCGCGGAGCTTGTAGACATCGCGCAGGAAATCGCCCGTCTGGAAAAGGAAGAGAAGCGCCTTGTCGGCGAGCTCGCCCGTGTAAACGGCATGCTGAGCAATGAAAAGTTCCTTTCCAAAGCGCCGGAAAGCAAGATTGCCGAGGAAAAGGGAAAACTGGAAAAATATACACAGATGATGGAACAGGTGCGTGAGCGCCTCGCCGCTTTGAAATAATCGAGGCTCGCGGCAGACAGGACGGAATACAAAGGGCCGGGAGAGACAAGGCCCGGATAAGCAAATGGCGGAGGCATTCCTTCGGGGATGGCTCCGTCTCCTGCGCAGAGGCTGCTGCCTGTCGGTATGGAGGAGAAGATTGAAAAATGCGCTCGATAGCGCATTTTTCAATCAGGATTTGCGCCGAAGCGTCGCAAATCCCGTTATCGCAGCGCCGAACTGGAGGTTCGGCGCGCGTGCCTCAGCGTAAAACGCTTCGGCATGG
>DXDD01000134.1 GCA_019115665.1 Candidatus Eisenbergiella pullistercoris
GCCTCAGATCTTCACCTTCGTCCACTTCCCTGACCGGAACCTCCAGTTGGTGAACAGGAAGCGGGCCAGCTGGTCGGCGCAGACGCCGAACCAGATGCCGATGATGCCGAAGCCCAGCGGGTAGCAGAACAGATAGCTGGCGATGGGCCGGATGAGGGTCACGCTGATGGTCGAAGCGACGGTGGTGAAAAACACGTCGCCCGCGCCGCGCAGACAGCCCATGTAGATCACCTGGGCGATCTGCAGAAGAACGATCACCACGATCACCCGCATGATCTGTACGCCGATGGCGATGATATCCGGCTCGGTAAAAAAGACGCCGTACAGGAAGCGGCCGAAGAAGAGATAGATAACGGCGAGGACCACCGCAATGGCACGGCCGATCCACTGGCAGATATGACCGTAGGTCTTTGCCATCTCGATATCCCTCCGGCCCAGGCTCTGGCCGATCAGGGCCACGGCCGCCACCTGCATGCCGTCGCCGAAGGAAAAGGACAGACTCATCACATTCATGCCCACCTGATGGGCGGCAAAGGCCGCCGTTCCCATTTTGGCCGCCATGACCGCCACGGAAAGGAAGCCCACGCGCATCAGAAGCTGCTCTGCCAGCACGTTGGAGCCAAGCTTCACCATACTCTTTGCCACGGAAAGCGTGGGACGAAGTCTCTCCTTAAAAATATAGACCAGGCTGATAAAGCTGCCCCTCCTGCAGGCGGCCGCGATGCTCATGGCACACCCCACCGCGCTTCCGATCACCGTGGCGATGGCCGCGCCCTTTACTCCCAGCTCCGGGAATCCGAAATTGCCGCCGATCAGCAGATAATTAAAGACCACGTTGACCAGGTTGGCGGTCACATTGGTGGTCATGGAAATCTTCGTATTTCCCGCGCCTCTCTGAGCCGCGTTGACCGTCAGGGACACCGACGTAAAGCCGATATAGCCCATGATGATGCTGAAATAATCCACCGCCTCCTGATGGGAATCCGGGGAGGAGCCGCACAGTGAAATGATCGGATCGGCCAGGGCCACGCAGACCGCGCTGACGATCACTGTCATACAGACCGTAAACAGGAGGGAGGCCGCAAGCACCTGATTGGCCTCCTTCTGCTTCCCTTCCCCCTTCCGCCTTGCGACCAGAGCGGAAACCGCCACATTCGCCGCGGTAAAGGCCGCAAGCCCGATGAACTTGGGCTGGGTGGTAAGCCCCACCGCAGCCACCGCATGAGCGCCCACCCGGCTGACCATCAGCGAATCCACCATGCCGATCAGCGCCACAAAAAAGGATTCCAGCACCGACGGCCACGCCATTTTCAGCACCGTCTGCACCGTTTCCCGGCTGTACCCCTTTCCCATTTTTCCCGTTACCCTCTGACTGATCCCCTCTTTTTCCATCGTTTCCTTCCGGCCTGCGGATCCGCCGCAGGCCGTCCCCCTTCTCCTTTCGTCTGAAAAAATGCCGCTGCCGGTTCCTGTTCTCCGTCAGCTTTCCGATCCCGCCGGTTCCTTCTCTCCGTCAGCCCCGCTTTCTCCGCCTGCTTCCTTCCATGCCTTCACCTGCGCGCGCAGCCAGTCCGCCCATTTATCGATGCCTTCTCCCGTTTTCGCACAGACAGGGATTACCGTAATGTCCGGATTCTGCTGCTTCGCCCGCCGGATGCACTCCTCCATATCAAAATCAAAATAGGGAAGCACATCGGTTTTGTTGATCAGAAGCACCTGGCAGACAGAAAACATCAGCGGATATTTTAACGGCTTGTCGTCTCCCTCCGGCACGCTCAGGATCATGGCGTTCGCCGAAGCGCCGGTATCGAACTCCGCCGGACAGACCAGATTCCCCACATTTTCCAGAATCGCCAGATCCAGGCCATCCGTTCCCAGCGCCGCAAGCCCCTGTCTGGTCATGTCCGCATCCAGATGGCACATGCCTCCCGTATGCAGCTGCACTGTTTTCACCTTCGTCTGCGCGATCCGGAACGCATCCACGTCCGAATCAATGTCCGCCTCCATGACCCCGATTTTCATCTCGTCCCGCAGAAGCTCCATGGTTTTTTCCAGCGAGGTGGTCTTTCCCGCTCCGGGCGAGGACATCAGATTCAGAAGAAACACTCCCTTTTCCTTCAGCTCTTTTCTCAGAAGCTCCGCCTGTCTGTCGTTATCCGCAAAAACGCTCTGTTTGATCTCGTATACCTTTACCATTGTTTTTTTCCTCCATGGGATTTATTATCTCACAAGCGGGAGGGAAAAGCCAGCGGTTTTGTCCGAAAATCCGGGAGCCGGAAAAGCTGTCCGCCCTCTTTGCAATTCTTCCCTGCGGTGATACAATAGGAAGCGGACTTCCCGCACGCCGTGCCGTCGTCCCGATCACCTGAAAGAAAGAAGGATACCCCCGATGAAAGCTGTCTCTGCTGCCAAAAACGTCCTGACCGCCCTGAAAAGCGATCCCGTGCTTCTGATCTCCGGCCTGCTGGCCGCGCTCTCCATGTTTTTCGTTCATCCGGACGCGGAATATGTGTCCTATATCGATTACCGGGTCCTTGCCCTGCTGTTTTCCCTGATGTGCGTCATGAACGGCTTTCAGGAGCAGGGGCTGTTCCGGAAAATGGCGGTCTTCGTCCTCAGCCGCACTGCCAATACCAGGCAGCTTTCCGCCGTTCTGGTATTCCTGTGCTTCTTTCTGAGCATGCTCATCACCAATGACGTTGCGCTCATCACCTTTGTGCCCTTCACGGTGCTGATCCTGTCCATCACAGGCCAGCAGAAACGGCTGATCCCCATCATCGTTCTGCAGACCGTCGCCGCCAATCTTGGGAGCATGCTCACCCCCATCGGCAATCCGCAGAATCTGTACCTGTATAATCTGTCCGGCATGGGACCGGGCGAATTTCTCTCCGTCATGTTCCCCTATACCGCCGTTTCCTTTGCTCTGCTCGCTTTTTCCCTCTTTCCGGGAAAAAGCGAAGCCGTAGAGCTCGCCTCTGTTTTTACGGAGCTTCCCCCCGCGGATAAAAAGAAAGTGGTCTGCTATACGCTCCTGTTCCTGCTCTGCATGGGCTGCGTGCTCCGGCTTCTTCCCTGGCAGCTGATGCTGGCGGCGGTGGTGCTCGTCCTGTTCTTCGTGAGCCGTCCGCTGCTTTTTAAGGCGGATTTCGGCCTGCTTGCCACCTTTGTTTTCTTCTTTCTGTTCATCGGAAATATGGGACGGCTTCCCGCGGTTTCCGGGCTGCTTTCCCGGATCCTGTCGGGCCATGAGCTTCTGGTAGGCGTGCTTTCCAGCCAGGTCATCAGCAATGTGCCCTCCGCCCTTCTTCTGTCCGGGTTCACCGCGGATTACCGCCCGCTTCTGGTGGGCGTGAACCTGGGCGGTCTCGGCACGCTGATCGCCTCGCTGGCCAGCCTGATCTCCTATAAGCAGTACGCGCAGACGGAGGGCTGCCGGAAAGGCGCTTATCTGCTTTCCTTCA
Organism: Candidatus Eisenbergiella pullistercoris; assembly: GCA_019115665.1. Taxonomy (GTDB): domain Bacteria; phylum Bacillota; class Clostridia; order Lachnospirales; family Lachnospiraceae; genus Eisenbergiella; species Eisenbergiella pullistercoris. The sequence continues at coordinate 3,462 of DXDD01000134.1, forward strand.
CCGCCGTCAACGTGCTCTTTCTCCTGGCGCTTCTCGCCGTCTCCCTTCCGCTGGGAGATTTCTGAGCCAAAAGGGCCGCGCGGCGGCTGTCTGCATAGGGCCCGTCACCTGCGGTGGCCTCCCGCCGACGGAGGCTGTCTGCATGCGGCCCGTCACCTGCGGCGGCCTCCCATCCACGGCAGCTGTCTGCGGTGGCCTCCCGCCGGCGGCGTCCGCTGCGGCAGGCCGCCCGCATAACCGCTTCCGTCAGGACATATAGTAATAAAAAAAGACGGAGGCGCGCATGCTCTCCATCCTGGAACGGATCAATCAGTTTCTCTGGGGGCTTCCCCTTCTTTTTCTTCTTGCAGGCTCCCACCTGTATTTCACCATCCGGCTGCGGTTTCCGCAGAAGCTCACCCTGAAGGCCATCCGGCTGTCCGTCACGCCGGAAAGAGAAGACGGCTCCGGCCCTTCCGGCTTTGCGGCGCTTGCCACCACCCTGGCGGCCACGCTGGGCACGGGAAATATCATCGGCGTCTCCACCGCCGTCGCCGTGGGCGGCCCGGGCGCGCTGTTCTGGTGCTGGATCACCGGCATCTTCGGCATGGCTACCTGCTACGGAGAGTGCTATCTTTCCGTCCTGTTCCGCGCCCGGAGAAAAGACGGTTCCTTTGCCGGCGGTCCCATGTATGTGCTGGAAAAGGGCCTGCACAGCCGGCCGCTTGGCATGCTGTATGCCTTCTGCGTGCTGCTTGCCGCCTTCGGCGTCGGCTGTACCACTCAGGCCAGCGCCATCACAGAAGCGGCAGGAGAGCTTGCTCCCGTTTCCCCGCATCTGGTCGGTATTCTGGCTGCCGTTACAGCCGGCCTCGTCATTCTGGGAGGCGTGCGTTCCATCGCCTCCTTCTGCACCCGCATGGTCCCGGCGCTGGGCTTTTTTTATATCGCCTGCTGTCTCTGGCTTCTCATCCTCAACCGGGACTGTCTTCCCTCCGCCTGCTCCCTCATCCTGCGCAGCGCCTTTTCTCCGCAGGCGGCCGCCGGAGGCTTTATCGGAAGCACCGTGCAGAGCGCCGCCCGCTACGGGATCGCGAGAGGGCTCTTTACCAACGAAGCGGGCATCGGCACCGCCGCCATTGCCGCCGCCTCATCCGGAAGCTCCGATCCCCGCAGGCAGGGGCTCATCTCCATGACGGCCGTTTTCTGGGACACGGTGGTCATGTGCGCCCTGACCGGCCTGGTCATCGTCACCAATATCCAGAAGCATCCCGCCTCCGCCGCGGGCTACAGCCCTGCCAGCCTCACCACAGCCGCCTTTACCTTTCTCCCCGGCGGCGCGGCAATCCTGTCCCTTTCCCTCATCGCCTTCGCCCTCACCACCCTGATCGGCTGGTGCTATTACGGGGAACGGGCCGTGGAATATCTCTTCGGCAGCCAGGGACTGCCCTCCTATCATCTTTGCTATATCGTCATGATCTACATCGGAGCCGTACTGCCCATGAGCCTGGTCTGGAGCGTGACCGACCTGATCAACGCCCTCATGGTCTTTCCCAGCTGTCTGGCCCTTCTCGCCCTGCGCCGGAGGATCCGCATCTGAACGCGGTTCGCCCGGCCTCTTTCCGGACAGCGTCCTTCCACTCAGCATCCTTCCGGAAAGCGTCATCTCCGGAAAGCCGGGGCTTTCGGACATGCCGCCCCGGGCTGCCTTCTCACGCCCGCTCCAGGATCCCAAGCCCCAGAGGGTAAGGCCCGGTATGCACCCCGATGGTCGCGCCGATCTGATAGAGCGGCAGATCCTCCGGAGCCAGCCAGCCCTTCATCTGCTCCACTACGGCTCTCCGGTAGCTTTCCGCTTCCTCTCCGTCGAAGCCGAAGCCGGCCGCCAGAGAATATTTTTTCGCCGTCCCGCCGAACTGCTGCACGTATTCCTTCAGAAGCGCCACGGTCCTGTCCAGCGTCTTTTTCCGGGAGCGGCTGATGCCGGAGGGGAAGATCTCTCCGTCCTTCATGGTGATCACAGGCCGGATGCCAAGAAGGGTTCCGGCCACGCCGGCCACACGGCCGATCCGTCCGCCCGCCTGCAGGTATTCCAGATTTCCCACGGTAAAAAAGATCCTTCCGGTCTTCCGGATCGCCTCGATCCGGTCAGCCGTCTCGTCAAAGCCCGCGCCGCGCTCCTGCATGGAGGCCGCCTCCAGCGCCAGAAGCCCCTGCAGCACCGTACAGTAGGTGCTGTCGATCACACGGATCCGCGCGTCTGGATAGTCCTCCAGCACCAGCTGTCTGGCGGACAGCGCCGACTGCATGGAGCCGCTCAGCTTGGTGGAAATGCATATCACCAGCATGGGGATGTTTTCCTTCGCCAGAGGCAGGAATACGTCCAGGTAATCCTGCACGGAAGGCAGGGAGGATTTGGGATAAACGCCCTTTTTCTCCACCATTTTCTCATAAAATTCCCGGATGCCGATCTCCTCCAGCTCCTTCCGGTAATGCGTCCCGTCGAAGGACACATAGAAGGGGATCACCCGGATCCGCTTCCTTTTCGCAAGCTCCGGCGGCAGGTCGCAGGACCCGTCGCTGATGATCTGAAACTGCTCGCTCATTTTCTGCACCTCTTTCTTTCTTCGCCGTCCCTTATACCGCGTCCGCGGACGGAAGATAAAGCGGCAGCGGGAGCCACCCTGCCGGGATCCCGGGCCTGTGCCGGACAAAGGAAGCGGTTCCGAACAGGAAACGCGCCAGCTCCCCCTTATCCCACTCCTCAGCCTTCTCCCATTCCGCCGGGTCCGCTTCTTCTTCGGAAAAACGCCTTACCCGGATCTCTTCTCCCTTCACGCTGCAGGAAAAAAGCGCCGTTTCTCCTTCTTCCTCCCTCACCCGGAAGGACCATTCTCCATCCGAAAGTCCAAAAAGTTCTTTTTTCGCTCTGAGGAAAAAGCGGAGAACCTCCTTCAGATCGGCCATGTCGTATTGATGTCCCTGCCGCAGCAGATACCGTCCGCAGATTTTTTCCAGGAAATCAAACTCCCGCGTCCGATACCAGGCAAGCTCCACGGAAAAGCCCTCCGGCGCGCGCTTTTCCCAGTAAGCCTTCATCACTGCGGGGTAAAGCTCCGGGTCGGCAAGCTCCAGCTCCGTGATCCTGGGTTCTCCATTCCGGACGGACTCGCACAGATATCCGGCGAAAGCGCCGTCCCTCAGGATCGTCAGGGGAACGCACAGCCCCGCCTTCAGATGGCGGGCAAAGGTCTGCTCTTTTCTCTTCGTATGTAGGGGACGGCTTTCAAAAAGCCGGCAGGCAGACGTTTCCTCTTCTCCGCCCTCCCGCATTTCCGAAAAGGAGATCCCCGCGTCCTGTCCGTCCGCGCACGCCCGGGTAAGACCGTGCTTTCCGTTGCCTGGCTCCAGCTGCATGGTCAGGCATACCTCCATGGGTTCATAGCCCCAGTAGGCATATCTCTGCCGCTGTCCGGAAAGGACCGCGAAGGCATAGCCCTCTTTTTTCATCCATTCCTTTACCGTCTTCAGGAGAAGCTGCATATATCCTCTTCCCCTCGCGTCCTCCGCCACGCTCACCGTTCCCACGCCGATTCCCTTCAGAACGTCGCCTCCGCACACAAAGGATACCGGCTCCGTAAGAAGCAGGGCCCTGATCCGCCCCTCCTCCAGGATCAGCCAGTGATTGCCGTCGCAGGGCGCGTCCGGCCCGTACACATCCGGGATCAGCCGGGCAAAGCCGCCGGGCGGCAGATCCGTTCCGAATACCTCGTCGGCAAAACGCAGGATCTCCTTCTTCCAGCCTGCATCCGCTCTGATCAGTTCCATTTTCCCATCTTCCTTCCTGCCAGGATCTTCCTGTCTTTTCGCCTCTTATTTTCTTTCCGCTTCCGTCTGTCTGCGCATCCGCTGTCCCGAAGGGGTCATGGTAAGTCCTCCCCTTGCGGTTTCCCGGATCTCCGAAGGCATGGATCTTCCGATGGCGTACATGGCGTCCACCACCTCGTCAAAGGGAATGTAGCTCTTTACGCCCGCCAGCGCCAGATCCGCGGAAAGAAGGGCGTTCACCGCTCCGGAGGCATTCCGTTTGATGCAGGGGATCTCCACCAGACCCGCCACAGGGTCGCAGGACAGGCCAAGCACATTTTTCAGCGCCATGGCGGCCGCATGAAAGGCCGCGTCCGGCGTCCCGCCAAGCATTTCCGCCACCGCGGCCGCCCCCATGGCGGCTGCGGAGCCGCATTCCGCCTGGCAGCCGCCCTCCGCTCCTGCCAGCGTGGCCCTGCTTCCGATCAGGATCCCCACCGCGGACGCGGTAAACAGGCCGTCGATCATCCGCTCCCGGTCCAGCCCCGCCGTTTCCGCGCAGGAAAGGATCACGGCCGGCACGATGCCGCAGGAGCCCGCCGTGGGACAGGCGACGATGCACTGCATGGACGCGTTCAGCTCGCTGCAGGACAGCGCCATCGCCGCCGCCAGGGACGCCGTCTCTCCCAGAATGCTCTTTCCCGTCTGACGGTAGCTTTCATACAGGCAGGCGTTTCCTCCGGTCAGACCGCTCACGGAACGGACCGGCTCCCTTCTCGCCTTCTGCACAGACCGCTCCATCACGGTCAAAGTCTGCGCCATCCTTTCCCTCAGCTCCTGCCGGCTTCCCGTTCCCGCTTCCGTCTCCTGCATAAGGGCGTAGTCGCACAGGCGCAGCTTCTTCTGCTCCAGATACGCGGTCAGCTTTTCCGCTTCCAAGATAAACATATCCTTCCGCCTCTCCTTTCCCGCTCAGTTCATATCCGCCGGATCCAGAAGCAGCGCTCTCTGCACGCCGTACACCCGCTCCAGCGCGCCCTTCAGCTCTCCCGGCAGCTCCCCGTCCAGCTCCATATACATACAGGCGGTATGGCTGTCCGCCGACCGGTTGACCTGCATGTTTCCGATGTTGATCCGGTAAGCGTACAGGATCGCCGTGATCCCGGCGATCACGCCCGGCTCATCCGTATGCCTGGTGGCAAGGATCGGCCTCTCTCCGGAAAACTGCACCGCCACTCCGTCGATCTCCGTAATGCAGACGCTTCCTCCGCCGATGCTGCTTCCGGTCATGGTAAAGCTCCGTCCGCTCTTCGTCTCCAGCTCCATCCGCACCGTATTGGGATGCACGTCTCCCAGATCCGCCGGGACAAAGGATGCTTCGATCCCGTTCTTCTCCGCCAGCTCATAGGCCTGCTTCAGCCTCTCGTCGTCACAGCGCACGCCCTGTATCCCGGCCAGAAGCGCCTTGTCCGTCCCATGGCCGGCGTAGGTCTCCGCAAAGGAACCGTGCATATAGAAAACAGCCTTCTTCACGTCCTCTCCGCACAGATGTCTGGCAAAAAGGCCGAGTCTGGCCGCTCCCGCCGTATGGCTGCTGGAGGGCCCGACCATGATGGGGCCGATGATATCAAAAACGCCGTAATGCTTCATATTTCCCTCATTCTTTTCCTGTGGCCGCAGGCCGCATTTCATCTTCAGTATCGGCGGCTTCCTTCGTCATTATACAAAATAATTTTTCTTTCGTCCATGCCGGAATTGCAGCACAGACAGCAGGCCCCTGAAAACCTGCCAGGCAGGTGATTTCAGGGGCCAGAATCATCTCAGTATGGAATTTCCTTCCGAATTACAGTCCTGCCTGAGCGGCAACCTCAGCGGCAAAATCATCCGCCTTCTTCTCAATGCCTTCGCCGGTCTCAAAACGGACAAAACGCTTCACGGAAAGGTTCGCGCCGTTCTCCTTGCCGACCTGAGCCACATACTGTCCAACGGTCAGGTCGCCGTCCTTTACATAGGCCTGCTCCAGGAGGCATACCTCCTTCAGCTCCTTGGCCAAGCGGCCGGTGATCATCTTCTCGATGATGTTGGCAGGCTTGCTGGCATTCTTGGGATCGTTCTGCGCCTGTGCGATCAGGATCTGCTTCTCATGCTCCTTATACTCCTCCGGAACATCGGCGACAGCCACATATTTGGGAGAAAGAGCCGCAACCTGCATGGCAACGTTGGTCAGGCACTCCTTCACGGCATCGTTCACCACATCGGTGTCCGCTTCAACGATAACGCCGATTCTTCCGCCGCCGTGGGTATAGGTAACCACGCAGCCGTGCTCCGCGACAACCTTCTGGAATCTTCTGATGTTCAGATTCTCGCCGATGGTGGCGATCTTCTCTACCAGAGCTTCCTTCACGGTCTTGGAGGGATCCGCGTTCCAGCTTTCCGCCATGAACGCGTCAATATCGGCCGCATCGGAATCAACCGCCTGCTTCGCAACCGCCTCCACGAACTCCTGGAAGGTCTCGTTCTTCGCAACGAAGTCGGTCTCGGAATTCACTTCCACAACCGCCGCCGTAGCATCGTCCTTCACCGCGATGCGGCAAAGTCCTTCCGCGGCGATTCTTCCGGCCTTCTTCTCAGCCTTGGCCTGGCCGTTCTTTCTCAGATACTCCATGGCCGCTTCCATATCGCCGTTCGTCTCATTCAGAGCCTTCTTGCAGTCCATCATGCCTGCGCCGGAAAGTTCTCTTAATTCCTTTACCATTGCTGCTGTAATAGCCATTGTATTTTCCTCCGTCAAACTATAAGATTAAGCCTCTGCTTCCTGAGCGGCAACCTCTTCGATATCGGTCGCCTCGGTCTCCATGGCCTGCTCGTCATAAACGGCCTCGCCCTGGTTTGCCTCGATCACAGCGTCAGCCATCTTGGAGGTGATCAGCTTGACCGCTCTGATGGCATCGTCGTTTCCGGGGATGATGAAATCAAGCTCCTCGGGATCGCAGTTGGTATCGCCGATACCGATCAGGGTGATGCCAAGGATATGCGCTTCCTGTACGCAGATTCTCTCCTTCTTGGGATCGATCACGAAAATGGCGTCGGGGATCCTGGTCATGTTCTTGATTCCGCCCAGGTTCTTCTCCAGCTTCTCCCATTCCTTTTTGATCTTGATGACTTCCTTCTTGGGAAGCACGTCGAAGGTTCCGTCCTCAGACATGGTCTCGATCTGCTTCAGTCTGTCGATTCTGCTTCTGATGGTCTTGAAGTTGGTGAGCATGCCGCCCAGCCATCTCTCGTTCACATAATACATGCCGCAGCGCTCCGCCTCGGTCTTCACCGCGTCCTGCGCCTGCTTCTTGGTTCCTACGAACAGGATCGTTCCGCCCTGCGCCGCGATCTCGGAAACCGCATTGTAAGCCTCATCGATCTTGCCCACAGACTTCTGCAGGTCGATGATGTGGATGCCGTTTCTCTCGGTGAAGATATAGGGAGCCATCTTGGGGTTCCATCTTCTCGTCTGATGTCCGAAATGAACACCTGCCTCCAGTAACTGCTTCATGGAAATAACGCTCATTGTTTCTACCTCCGTCTGGTTCAATTCTTCCGCATGCCCTGTGCGCTTTTCCTGCGCTCTCCCGGGAAAATCTTCCCGTCTGCCACCTCCCGCGTCAAGGAGGCACCGGCTGGAATCCGGCATACGTGTTTTTTTGTCGCAACGGGTAAATTTTAACATAAAAAATCCCCCTGTGCAAGGGGGATTTTCATAATTCCAGACATTCCATGCATTCTGACTCAGACATTCCCGTCCGGTCCCAGCTGCGCGGACGCCAGCTTCTTCACCTCGTCAAAGACCACGTCGTTTCTCACCTTGATGTAGGTTCCCTTCATGCCGGAGGATCGGGACTCGATGATGCCTGCGCTTTCAAATTTCCGCAGGGCGTTCACGATCACCGAACGGGTGATTCCGGCCCGGTCCGCGATCTTGCTCGCCACAAGAACGCCCTCCTTTCCGCCCAGCTCTTCAAAAATATGGATGACCGCCTGGGTTTCGGAATAGGAAAGGGTTCCGATGGCGGACTTCACCACCGCAAGCTTCCGGCTTTCCTCCGCGCTTTCCTCGCTGACGGAACGAAGCATCTCCAGCCCGACCACCGTGGAGCCGTATTCGCACAGGATGATGTCGTCAATGCCGTACTCTTCCGTCACCCGGTAGATAAACAGGGTTCCCAGCCGCTCTCCGGCGATCTCGATGGGAGACACGACCGCGGCAAAGCGCTTCACATCCGCGCCCTCGAAGCCAAGAGTGGCCAGATTCACATTCTCCTTTGTGGAAAGCACGGAAAGCAGACGCTCATTCAGAAGCGGATCGATAAAGCTTCCCACCTCGCTGCGGATCGGTTCCTCCAGCAGCTCTCCCGCCGCTGCCGCGCCGGCAAGATTTCCCACGCCGAGGATCTTTCCCTTGCGGCTGATCACCAGCACGTTCGACGCGAGAATTTCCCGCAGTACGCTGCAGATGTCATTGAACACAACCTTACCGGAGTTATTGTTGTGAAGCAGTTTCCCGATTTTCCGTGTTTTATCCAGCAGTTGAACGCTACTCATCTGTTTCCCCTCCGTAAGGACGCCTCTTTCATAATGCTAACATTGTAGCACATGCCCCTCCACGGTGCAACGAAAACCGGTCAGTTTTCCTTTTTCTCCACCACGGCCCCGCAGTCCTCATTCCAGCAGACCAGCTTATTCCCTTTCTCCAGCATCAGAGAGCCGCATTCGGGACATTTTTCCTTTGAAGGCTTCTGCCATACCATGAAGTCGCAGTCCGGGTTGCCGATGCAGCCGTAGTACTTGCGTCCTTTTTTCGTTTTCTTCAGGACGATGTCCTTTCCGCATTTGGGGCAGGGGACACCGATCTTTTCAAAATAGGGTCTGGTATTGCGGCATTCCGGGAAGCCCGGACATGCCAGGAAACGGCCGTGCGGTCCGTACTTGATCACCATGTTCCTGCCGCAAAGCTCGCATTTCTCATCGGAAACCTCATCCGCGATCTTCACCTGGTCCAGTTCCTTCTGCGCCTGTTCCACGGCTTTGTCCAGATCCGGATAGAAATTTTCAATGATGGTCTTCCATTTCACGCTTCCCTCTTCCACACCGTCCAGAAGCGTTTCCATGTTCGCGGTGAAATTCACATCCACAATGCTGGGGAAGGCCTCCTTCATCATACTGTTGACCACCTCGCCCAGCTCGGTCACATAAAGGTTTTTGTTTTCCTTGACGATATATCTTCTGGCAAGGATCGTGGTAATCGTGGGCGCATAGGTGCTGGGACGTCCGATCCCCTGCTCCTCCAGAGCGCGGACCAGGCTGGCCTCCGTATAATGCGCCGGCGGCTGGGTAAAGTGCTGCGCCCTGGAAAAGCTTTCAAAGGAAAGCTTCGTATCCATGTCGATGTTTCCCGCCAGCATGTTCCCTTCCGCCCTCTCGTCCTCCTCCTGGGTATAGACGCTCATGAAGCCGTCGAAGGCGATCTTGCTCGCGGATACCGTAAACCGGTGTCCCGCCGCGTCGATCTTCACCGACGTGGTCTCATATACGGCAGGCGTCATCCGGCTTGCCGCGAAGCGCTTCCAGATGAGCTGATAGAGACGGAACTGATCTCTGGACAGGGATTCCTTCAGCTCTGCCGGCGTCCTTTCGATATCCGTAGGCCGGATCGCCTCGTGCGCATCCTGGATCTTCTGTCCGCCCTGCTTTGCCTGAGACTTTTCCCCGGCGTAGGCAGGTCCGTAGTTTTTTTCAATATAAGCCGCGGCCTGATGCTCCGCTTCTTCCGATACGCGGGTGGAATCGGTACGCAGATAGGTGATCACACCCACCGTTCCGCTTCCCTTGATATCCACGCCCTCATAAAGCTGCTGTGCCAGGCGCATGGTTTTCTGTGTGGAAAAATTCAGAACCTTGCTCGCTTCCTGCTGCAGCGTGGAGGTGGTAAACGGCAGGGGGGCCTTCCGGACGCGTTCTCCCTTCTTTACCTCGCTGACCCGGTAATCGGCGCCGTCCAGCTCCTTTATCACCCGGTCCACATCCGCCCCGCAGGTCAGATTCGCCTTTTCCTTCGTGGTTCCGTAATATTTTGCGGTCAGAAGCTTCCGCTCCCCCGGTATCTTAAAGGAAGCGTCCAGCGTCCAGTACTCCTCCGGGATGAAAGCCGCGATCTCGTCCTCCCTGTCGCAGATCATGCGCAGCGCCACAGACTGCACCCTGCCTGCGGAAAGCCCTCTTTTCACCTTGGACCACAGAAGCGGAGAAATCCGGTAGCCCACCATACGGTCCAGCGCGCGTCTGGCCTGCTGGGCGTCCACCAGATCCATGTTGATCTCGCGGGGATGCTTCAGAGATTCCTTCACGGCATTTTTGGTGATTTCGTTAAAAGTGATGCGGTACACCTTTTTTCCGCTTTTTTTCAGGTTCAGCGCTTCCATCAGATGCCAGGAAATCGCCTCTCCCTCCCGGTCCGGGTCCGTTGCCAGATAGATCTTTTCCGCCTTCTTCACTTCCTTGCGGAGGTTCGCCAGAATGTCTCCCTTGCCGCGGATCGTAATATATTTCGGCTCGTAATCGTGCTCCACGTCAATTCCCAGCTTGCTCTTGGGCAGGTCGCGCACATGCCCGTTGCTCGCCGCCACCTCATAGTTCGGCCCCAGGAATTTCTTGATCGTTTTCACTTTCGCAGGTGATTCCACTATCACAAGATATTTCGCCATCTTTTACCTCGCTCCGAAAAAGCTTCTTCCCTCTCACAGTCCGGCCGGACTGCGGCTCTTTCTTTCTCCGCCGCAAAACGCCGGAGGATCAGCAATCGTGAATCACTATACACCATATTCCGTGGCGTTGCAAGAATATTTGCAAAAAAAGGCTCTTCTGCGGTCCGGACTGAGCCGGAGCCTCATACCTGCGGCCTTCTGTAAAACCGGTTCCCTTCCTGCATGCAACGTCCCTCCAGCGTCAGCTCCATCAGAAGCTGCATCAGCTGCGGCAGGACGCAGGAGATTCCCTCCTTCTCCAGTTCTCTGAGCAGATACTCCGGAGGGACCGGCACAGGCTCCAGTCTGCGCAGGATGGCTTCCCGCAGCCCGCCGTTTTGTTCCTCCGGCGAGAGGCCCTCCGTCCGCCCGCCGGCGGCGGCTTTCGCACGCGCCGCCGCCTGCGCCTGTCCCTCCCGGTCCGGCGCTCCTGTCCGTCTTCCGCTTCCGGACAAGGGAAACAGCTCCTCCAGCAGCTGTTCCGGCGACAGGGCAGGCGCGGCCCCCTGCCAGATCAGCCTGTTGCAGCCGCGGCTCAGTTCATCCGTGATTCTTCCCGGTACGGCCCAGACCTCCTTTCCCTGCTCCAGCGCCATATCCACCGTGATCAGCGTCCCGCTCTTTTCCCGCGCCTCGATGACCAGGATCAGATCCGAAAGGCCGCTGATGATCCGGTTCCGCTGGGGAAACAGCCCTGCTCTGGGAGGCGTTCCCGGCGGATATTCGGAAATCACCGCCCCCTGCCGTATCACAGCCTCATACACCTGCCGGTTTTCCGGCGGATAGCAGATATCCGGCCCGCAGCCCAGAACCGCGCAGGTCAGCCCTCCCCGCTGCAGGGCGGCCCTCTGACCGATGCCGTCGATCCCCCGGGCCATGCCGCTGATAACGCACACCCCCGCCTCCGCAAAGGCCGCGGCGAACCGCTCCGCCAGATATGCGCCATAGGCGGAGCAGACCCTGGCGCCGATCACAGCCGCCGCCGGCATTCCCTCTTCGGGAAGCCGCCCCTTTACATACACGGCCTCCGGCCTGTCCGGAATATGCGATAGCCGCCTGGGGTAACGCGGATCCGAAGCAGGATACAGATCGATTCCTTTTTTTCGGAGCGCTTCATATTCCCCTTTTACATCTGCCGCTCTTCTTGCCGAAAGAAGCTTCTTTTTCTGCGCCGCGGTGAGAAGAAGCGCCAGCCTTTCTTCCTCCATGAAAAAGACCCGTTCCGCGCTTCCCGCCGCCTCCATCAGCCTCCGGACCGTTACCCGCCCTATTCCTTCTATATTATATAGCCAGTGAAAAAATGCCCGCTCCCGCAGGATTTTCCCTTCCTCCATCTTCTTTATTCCCCTTCTTTTCCGCCGTCTTTTTGTCTGCCGCCTTTCCCCCTCATGACGTTCCCGGATATTTTCCGGCAGGAAGCCGCCAGCAGGCGGCTTCGCTCAGATGAAGCCTGCCGATCTCCTCCGCCCCGTCCAGATCCGCCAGCGTCCGCGCCACCCGCAGAAGCCTGTGACAGGACCGTGCCGTCAGTCCCAGCTTCTCAAACATCCGCTCCAGAAAGCGCTGCTCCGCCTCCCGCAGCCTGCAGTAACGGTTCAGCTCCCGCAGCCCCATCTGAGAATTATAGCGGATCCGCCCCTGCAGGATGGGATCCCGCAGGAAACGCCGCTTCTGCCTTTCTCCCGCTTCCATCACCCGCTCCCGCAGAAGGGCGCTGTCCGTCCCTCTCTCTTCTTCCCTTTTCATCAGCGCGTCGAATTCCATCCGCTCCACCTCCACGCACAGATCCATCCTGTCCAGGACCGGCCCGGACAGGCCGGACAGGTAACGCGCCACCTGAGCGGGGCTGCAGCGGCAGCGGTTCCTGTCCGGATAATAGCCGCAGGGGCAGGGATTCATTGCCGCCGCAAGCATGAAATCCGCCGGATAACAGTAAGCCCCGCTGCTTCTTAATATCCGCACCTGCTTTTCCTCCAGCGGCTGGCGCAGCAGATCCAGGGTGGATCTTTTGAATTCCGCAAGCTCGTCCAGGAACAGGACGCCCCTGTGAGCCAGTGTCACCGCTCCGGGACGGGGCACCTGTCCGCCGCCCGTCAGCGCATGTCCGGTAACCGTATGATGAGGCGCGACGAACGGCCTTCTGCTTCCGGAAAGATACGCCCCGGCCGGGAGCCCCGCTATGCTGTAGATGGACGCCGTCTCCAGCCGCTCTTCCTCCGACAGAGGCGGCAGGATAGAGGGCAGGCAGCGTGCGATCATGGTCTTTCCCGCTCCCGGAGGCCCGATCAGAAGCAGGTGGTGGAAGCCGGCGGCCGCGGCGGCAGCCGCCCGTTTTGCCCCTTCCTGTCCCCGGATCTCTCCGAAATCCGGCCCGTCGTAAGAAGGGCATGGCGCCGCCTTTCTTCCGGGAAAAGAAGCCGCCTCCTCCATGCGCAGCGTATCCGCCAGCGCTTCCAGCTTATGAAGCCCCTTCAGGCGGATTCCCTCCACCAGCCCGGCCTCCTCCAGATTCTCCGCCGGGATCACGCAGCATTTCATTCCCTGCCTTCTGGCCTCCAGCACCATGGGAAGGATTCCTCTCACCGGTCTGATATCCCCGTTCAGTCCCAGCTCCCCGGCGATCATGACGCCCTCCGTATCATCCGGCGTGATCAGCCCCTGCGCCGCGAGAATGCCGGCCGCAACGGGCAGATCATAAAAGGTCCCCTCCTTATGCAGGCTGGCGGGCGAAATATTTACCGTGATCCGCATGGGCGGAAGCTCGATCCCCGCGTTGCGAAGCGCCACCCGGATCCGCTCTCTTGCCTCCTTCACCTCGCTCCCCAGAAGGCCCACCATCTCAAAGCCGGGCAATCCCTTCGAGCAGTCCACCTCCACACGGGCCAGATAACAGTCCAGCCCGTGCAGTCCCCCTGTTATGATCGTACTGTACATTCCCGTTATGCTCCTCCTTCCGCAGCCGCTTCCTTCTTCGTCGTATGGGATTCTTCATCAGAAATACCTGGATGTGCCAAAAAGATCAGTGTTTTTCTTCGCCCTCAAAGCCTTCCCTCAGCTTTAAAAGCGCCTTTTTTTCAATTCTGGATACATAGCTTCTGGAAATATTCAGCTTCCTGCCGATCTCGCGCTGGGTCGTTTCCTCCCCGCCCCAAAGCCCGTAGCGCAGGCAGATGATCTGTTTTTCCCGCTCTGTCAGCAGAGAATCGATCATTCCGGACAGCCTGGAAAGACTCCGCTCCAGCTCCAGCCGTTCCACGATATCCGGCATTTCCTGCGCCGTCACATCCAGAAGGCTGATCTCGTTTCCTTCCCTGTCCGTCCCGATGGGTTCATAAAGGGAAACCTCCCGGGATGTTTTCTTTTTGCTGCGAAGCATCATCAGCAGCTCGTTGTCGATACATCTTGCCGCGTAGGTGGCAAGCCGGCTGTTTTTTCCTGCGTCAAAGGAATCCACAGCCTTGATCAGGCCGATGGTTCCGATGGAGATCAGATCCTCCATGTCCTCGTCCACATTCTGATACTTCTTTGCGATATGGGCTACCAGCCGCAGATTTCGTTCTATCAGCTTCTGCTTGGCCTCCCTGGCTTTTGCGCCGTCGCTCCCTCCCAGTGCCTCAAGGCACTCTCTTTCCTCTTCTTTCGACAGTGGTTTCAGAAAGGTTTTCAAAAGGAGCCCCCATAGTCAGTTTAATACTATTCTATGTGGCCCCGCGCCGCAAAGTGCCAGTACCCCGTCAGAACAGGAACATGGCGAGGGCGTAATTGCTCACGTCGATCCCCCGGTCCGTAAGGCGGAAAAACAGCTCTCCGTCCTCCCTCCGGCAGCGGACCAGCAGCCCCTCCCGGATCAGCCGTCCGACAGGCTCCCCATATACCTCCTCCAGTTCTTCCCCAAAGAGGCGCCGGAAGGTTTCCGCGCTGACCCCCTTCGTTTTCCTGAGACCCAAGAACATGAATTCCTCCATCTGCTCCTGCCTTCCCAGCCGCATCCTCTCCTTCCGGATCTCCGGATTCTCTCCCGGCCCGCCCGCATGGGCAAGATATTCCGCCATGTCGGACGTATTGCTCCAGCGCACGTTTTCCCGGAGAGAGGCCGCTCCCAGGCCGAAACCCGCGTAATCCGTCCGTTCCCAGTACGCCAGATTATGCCTGCAGGCATAGCCCGGCCGGGCGTAATTGGAGATCTCATAGCGCTCATAGCCTCTTTCCTTCAGAAATTCTCCGGTCCGCTCATACATGAGCCGGTCCTCCTCCTCCGTGGGAAGCGGCTTTCTGTCTGACGGAAGAGGATGGCCTGCCGCTTCCGCGGCTCCCGTTTCGGTATCCGGCTCCGTCCGCTCTGCCCCCGCGTCCTCTTCCGTCCCGTACCAGTCAAAAAAGGGCGTCCCTTCTTCGATGATCAGGCTGTAGGCGGAGATATGCTCCGGCCCCAGATCCGCCGTCTTCTTCAGCGTATCCATCCAGCTTTCCACACTCTGTCCGGGGAGGGCGGACATCAGATCGATGTTCAGATTGGAAAAGCCTGCCTGCCTCGCCGCCTCATAGCCTGAAAGGAATTCCCTCCAGGTGTGGATCCTTCCCAGCGCCTTCAGCTCATCGTCATGGGCGGACTGCAGTCCGATGCTCAGGCGGTTCACGCCGGACGCCCTCCACGAGCGCAGCTTTTCCGCCGTCAGCGTGCCCGGATTGGCCTCCAGGGTGATCTCCCTCTCCTTTCCCGGCACAAAGGAAAATCTCTGATACAGCCGCTCCAGAACGGCTGCGGTCTGTCCTTCCGTCAGAAGGGACGGCGTACCGCCTCCGAAAAAAACGGTCTGCACGCAAAAATCCGAATAGAGCGGAGCCTGCGCGTCAATTTCCGACAGAAGGGCTTTCACATATGCTTCTCTTGCAGCTTCATCCGATGGGGCGGAAAGGAAATCGCAGTACAGACATTTCTGAATACAGAAAGGGATATGAAGATAGATGCCGAGAGGTCTTTTCCCTCCCGGAGCAGCATTGTCTGAAACAGAATCCTTACTCATTTAACATAGCAGAAAAAGAGGCTGCCTGCAACCTCTTTTTCATTCCTTTCCTTTATTTTCTGTCATCCAGCTTCAGGACGCTCATGAAGGCCTCCTGCGGGATCTCCACATTTCCCACCTGGCGCATGCGCTTCTTGCCTTCCTTCTGCTTTTCCAGAAGCTTCTTCTTTCTGGTGATATCGCCGCCGTAGCACTTGGCCAGCACGTCCTTTCTCAGCGCCTTCACCGTTTCCCTGGCGATGATCTTGCTTCCGATGGCCGCCTGGATGGGAATCTCAAACAGATGCCTCGGAATCTCATCCTTCAGCTTCTCGCACATCCTGCGGCCCCGCTCGTAGGCGCTGTCCTTATGCACGATGAAGGAAAGGGCGTCCACCTCTTCCCGGTTGATCAGGATATCCAGCTTTACCAGCTCCGCCTGCTCATAGCCCTTCATGTCATAGTCAAAGGAAGCGTAGCCCCGGGAACGGGACTTGAGCGCGTCAAAGAAATCATAGATGATCTCATTGAGCGGCAGCTCGTATTTCAGGAGGGCGCGCTTTTCTTCCATATATTCCATGCCAAGATAGCGGCCGCGCCTCTCCTGGCACAGCTCCATGATGGAGCCGATGTAGTCGCTGGTCACCATGATCTCCGCGCTGACGATGGGTTCTTCCATATATTCGATCGTGGACGGATCCGGCAGATTGGAGGGATTGGTCAGTTCGATCACCTCTCCGTCCGATTTATGCACCTTATATACCACGCCCGGCGCTGTGGTCACCAGATCCAGATTGTATTCCCGCTCCAGACGTTCCTGGATCACCTCCAGATGCAGGAGCCCCAGAAAGCCGCAGCGGAAGCCGAAGCCAAGCGCCACGGAGGTTTCCGGCTCGTAGAAAAGGGAGGCGTCGTTTAACTGCAGCTTTTCCAGCGCGTCCCTGAGATCCGGATACTTGGCCCCGTCCGCCGGGTACATGCCGCAGTAGACCATGGGCTGCACCTTCTTGTAGCCGGGAAGCGGCTTTTCGCAGGGCCTGTCCGCATCCGTCACCGTATCGCCCACCTGGGTATCCTTCACGTTTTTGATGGAGGCGGTGATATAGCCCACCATGCCGGCGGAAAGCTCGTCGCAGGGGATGAACTGCCCCGCGCCGAAATAACCGACCTCAACCACCTCTTCTTCGGCGCCGGTGGCCATCATGCGGATTTTGGTCCCCTTTTTCACGCGCCCTTCCATGATCCGGCAGAAAACGATGACGCCCCTGTAGGAATCGTAAAGGGAGTCGAAAATCAGTGCCTGCAGCGGGCTGTCCGGGCTTCCCTTGGGCGCGGGGATCTTATGCACGATGGCCTCCAGCACCTCGTCGATCCCGATACCGTTCTTGGCGGAGATCAGCGGAGCGTCATGAGCCTCCAGCCCGATCACATCCTCGATCTCCTCCTTTACCCGTTCCGGCTCCGCGCTGGGCAGGTCGATCTTATTGATGACAGGAAACACGTCCAGATCATGATCCAGCGCCAGATATACGTTCGCCAGCGTCTGCGCCTCGATCCCCTGCGCCGCGTCCACCACCAGGACCGCGCCGTCGCAGGCCGCCAGCGCACGGCTTACCTCGTAGTTAAAGTCCACATGGCCGGGCGTATCGATCAGGTTCAGGATATATTCCTCTCCGTCCTTCGCCTGATAAACCGTGCGCACCGCCTGGGATTTGATGGTGATCCCCCGTTCCCGCTCCAGATCCATATTGTCCAGCACCTGCTCCTGCATCTCTCTGCTGGTAAGCAGTCCCGTCTTCTCAATGATCCGGTCCGCCAGAGTGGACTTCCCGTGGTCGATATGGGCGATGATACAAAAATTTCTGATTCTGCTCTGATCTATGGGCATGCTTTTTCCTCATTTCCGCGCGGCCCGCTTATGAGCCGGGCCGACCAAAGGTTTTTTGTCGTTTCTGCAAAAAACCGTACCTTCTGTACGAACATGCCAAGTATAGCAAAATCGGCGGTTCCGGTCAATACAAAAGCCGCGCTTCCGTCTGCTCCCTCCAGGACGCTCCCGCCCCCGACAGCTCCATGTCCAGGATATGTGCGATGGGCGCGCAGGCATTCCGGATCTCCTCCACCGTATTGGTCTGCGCACCCAGCTCGATCAGAAGGCTTCTCGGCTTCAGGTGCATGTTGTACCGATAGCCCTTCAGATAGATCCTCCTGGTCAGGCCCGGATAATATTCGTTTGCGATCACCTGCATCTGAAAGGAAAAGGCCAGATTTTCCTCTATGTAAGGATTTTCCAGATACTCGATATTCCCTGCCGCCTTCGTGTAGGACAGGCCGTTGAAAAACATGAAGGTCGCCGTTGGCTTTCCGTTCAGCTCCGTCACCAGCTTTCCCTCCAATACCGCGTCCCGGTGCAGGTCGATCACCACTTCGATGGTGGGATTTTCCGCAAGGATCCGTTCGATGGCAGGCAGGGATACCGAATAGGCATTGTCCCTGCTTTCCACATCGTATTCCCCCGTATCATGGAGCACGTTGTAGCCGTATTCCTCCCGCAGGATCTGCGCCAGCAGCTCTCCGGCCCCCACGATGCTGGTGGAAGCGTCTCCCGGCACGGAATCCGCGAAGGTTTCCTGGGAATGCGTGTGATAAATCAGGATCTGCGGCACGTCCGGATTCTTTTCCATCGTCAGATCCTTTCCCAGAAGCTGCTCCAGCTGCATCTGGTCCGGACTGGCCTCCGTGGTGGCGTCCACCGCGTAAAATCCCTTGATCAGCGCGTCAAAATCCTGATAATAGTTCCAGTCGTATTCCTGGGAGCGCACCTGCGCTCTGACAAAGCCAAAGGCATCCGCGCCGCCTTCCGGCGCTCCGTCCTGCGCTTCTCCCGCCTTTTCCTCTTCCGCGCTCCCTGCCTGATTCTCCTCCTGAAGCCTTTTCTGCGTTTCCTCATCCAGCCTCAGCTTCCCCTCTTCCGTCTGCGGCATTTCCAGAGCGTCTCCCGTCTCGCTCTCCTCGTCTTCGCTGAGCCCCTCCTGCAGCAGAAATTTTTCCCTGAGGCTCGTGCTCTCTGTCTGCAGCCCGTCCCCTTCCATTCCGCCCTCCATCCCCAGAGCGAGAAGAGGCGACTGCTGTCCGAGAATTTCCTTCAGAAGGCTGCCGCTTCCCATCCCGTCCTGTCCGGCGAAGGAAATCGCGGGAAGCCACACGCCGGTCACCTCCTGCCCCAGCTTTTCCGCCAGGCTCCTTTTCCAGGAAAAACGATTTCCGCCTTTTTCTTCTTCTCCGCCGTCTCCGTGCAGAAACAGGAAGTCCAGCAGCGCGATTCCCGCAAGCGCCAGCACGAAAATATGAAAAATCCTTTTCCCGTTCCATTTTCCGCTCATAGGGAAATATATGCGTTTTCCATCCCTGCGTATGCCATCGCCGGGAAATCCGTCAGGCGATCTGAAGCGCAATATTGATGGCTTCCGATATGGTAAAGCTCAGCCGCTTCACCGTCTCGTCAATATCCTTGCTCGTTACGTACATATTATTCAGCTCGGAAAGCGCTTTCGGATGCTCCCGGTAAGCGAACGTCTTTTCCTCCCCCTTCTGTCTTGCCATGCTCTCTATCGCGTCTCCCACGATGGTGGCCGCGTCCACGACCGTGGGCACGCCGATGGCGATCACGGGGATCCCCAGGCTCTCTCTGGTAATGGCGTTTCTGTGATTTCCCACGCCGGAGCCGGGATGGATCCCCGTGTCAGAGATCTGAATGGTCCGGTTCAGCCGCTTTGTGCTTCTCGCCGCCAGCGCGTCCACCACGAGCACCACATCCGGCGCCGTCTGCTCCACAACCCCCTTTATGATCTCGGCGGTTTCCATCCCTGTCATCGCCGTCACGCCCGGAACCAGACTGCTGACCAGATTCATTTTTTCCTTTCCGTATGCGGCCTTTCCATATTCCAGGACCACATGCCGGTTGATAAAAAGGTTATCCACCACCTCCGGCCCCAGCGCGTCCGCCGTCACGTCACGATTCCCAAGGCCGACCACCAGGACGGATTTTTCCTCCTTTTCTTCCGGAAGCAGGGTACGGATCTGCTTTGCCAGCTCCTCGGAAACCTCTCTGTGATAGTCCTCATCCGGCTCGTTCAGCCCGGGGGCCTCCAGCGTGATATAGGTTCCCATGGGTTTTCCCATCGCCCTGGCCCCGTTTCTGGTATCAATGATCACCCTGGTGATGTTCACCTCGCTCTTTTCATTCCGGTATTCCTCCACCCGGACTCCTCTCAGCTCCCCGTCCGCATCCGTAATGCCCTCCCTGGCCTCAAGAGCCAGGTCAGTTCTCACCTGAAAACAACTCATCTGTACTCTCCCGCTCTCTTCTTTAATTTAGGTTATGCACTGACATGTATTTTTTGCAAAATCAGATAAAATATGTATTGACAGAAAGGGCAGCGTCCTATAGAATACATTTGTGTGTTTCCATTAGAACGACCGTGTCCGGGTTTAATGAAACATTTTCAAAGAATGGAAAATCCACTTGAAAATGGAGGTGAGTATCTTGGCTAACATCAAATCTGCAAAGAAGAGGATTCTGGTAAACAGAACCAAGGCTGAAAGAAACAAGTCTATCAAGTCTGGTGCGAAGACCGCCGTGAAGAAGGTTTACGCAGCGATCGAGTCCGGCGACAAGGCTGCAGCGCAGACCGCGCTTACCGCCGCTACCGCTACGATCGACAAGGCCTGCACGAAGGGCGTATATCATAAGAATACGGCATCCAGAAAGGTTTCCCGCCTTGCCAAGGCTGTGAACCGGATGGCTTAATCCATACAACAGAAGATCCCCGTTCCTGTACCGTCATGCAGGAACGGGGATCTTCTGTTTTCGGCTTCTTTATTTCGATCTCTCTGTTTCGGTCTCTTTGCTCCGCTGTCTTCTGTCCCCGGGGCTTTTTTCCCTCTGCCCGTTTATCCCTTCAGACCGTTCGCCTGCCGCTCCATGTTTTCGATGACCACATCATAGATCTCACCGAGGGACGCGCAGTATTCCAGTACCTTCCAGGGCGTATTCGTATGAAAATGAATCTTGATCAGCTCCTCATCGCCAACGGCAAGAAGGCAGTCTCCTTCAATATTGTTGGTGATATATTCATTGATGTCGTCCTCGGAAAGATTTTCTCCCTCGATCAGAAGCTGCGTGTCAAATTTATATTCCAGCATTTTTCTTCTCTCCTCACGTTATCCTTTTTCTCTGTCCCTGCGGATCAGGATGCGCAGAGCCTCCACCCCGCAGCGTACCGCAGCGTCCGTGTCATGCTCCACCGGATTGAAAAGTCCCGCTTTTTCCCGTTCCTGATTCGCGACCACCAGAAATACGGAGCCGCAGCGAACCCTGAGATAATCCGCCACCACGAACAGGGCGGCGGACTCCATCTCCGACGCCTTACAGCCCAGCTTCAGCCAGGCCTGCCATTTGTTCTCCAGCTCGAAGCTCACCGGCATCAGCTCCGGCTCATGCTGTCCATAAAAGGAATCCTTGCACTGCACGATTCCTCTGTGCCAGTCATGGCCGCTCTTTGCCGCAGCCTCGCTCAGAGCCGCCGTCACATCGAAATCCGCGACGGCCGGGAACTCAATGGGCGCGTATTCCCGGCTGGTTCCCTCGTTTCTCACCGCTCCCGCAGCCACGACAAGATCGCCGCTCTTTACGTCGATATCCATTCCGCCGCAGGTTCCGACGCGGACAAAGGTGTCCGCGCCGCAGCGCACCAGCTCCTCCATGGCAATGGAGGCCGAGGGGCCGCCGATCCCCGTGGAGGTCACGCTCACCTTTTCTCCCTCCAGCAGTCCCGTGTAGGTGACAAATTCCCGGCTGTCCGCAATTTTTACCGCATTTTCAAAATAAGCGGCAATCTTTTCACAGCGTTTCGGATCTCCGGGCAGGATCACATATCTGCCCACATCGCCCGCTTTGATCTGCAGATGATACTGCACGCCGTTTTCCGAATATTTCATGCCAGTCTCCCTTCCGGTCCCGGGCGGCTATTTCACCTTCCAGAGTCCTTTCTTATTCATAAAGGTCTTCCACTCCTCCAGCGTTCCCTTCGTGAAGGAATCCTTCAGGACAAGAAGAGAAAGCTTCTTTTTGATCACCAGAACATACAGGGATCTGGAAGCGATGATCCTGGTAATGTCTCCATAACGGAATACCGAATGCGCCCCGTTGTTGGAATAGACCTCGAGGCCGCTCATATAAAACGCCACCCTGCGCTCCAGCGGTTTTCCGCCGTTCTTCTCCACCTGCTGCTCATACTTTTTATTTTTGGAATTCCGATAGGTATTCGCCGGAAGAAAGACGCACAGGATCGCAATGGCAAAAAACAGCAGCGCCGAAACTCCCACGCCTCCCAGAAGACTGGCCGCGCCCAGCACAAAGCTCGCGCCGCCCATCGCATAGTACATTCTCCTGTATCTTCCCATAAACGCCTTCAGATATTCCTGAAAAATCTCCTTCGTAATGGTAAAGCTGTTTTCATAAAGCATGGGCCCGCTGATCCGGATCCCCCTGCCGCTGCGAAGGTAGGGGGGCGTCTGTCCCGCAGACTCTTTCGCTTCCGGCGCTGCAGTTTCCTCCTGTACAGCAGACTCCTCCTGGGAGATTCCTTCCTGTGTGCCCTCTTCCTCCGCTTCCTTTATGTCGTCAGCCGTCTCTTTTTCCAGTTCCTTTTCTTCCATATAGTGATATCCTTTTCATCCTGTTTTCTGCAGCGGCTGCGTGCCGCCTGATTTCCGCCGGGTCTGAGAATCACAGCTTCAGGTTCTTCAGCAGATCGCCGAGAGAGGTGGTCGCTTCTTCCCGGGAGCTGTACTGTGCGGCGGAAACCTTTTCTTCTTCTCCGTCCTGCGCGGACTCCTCCACAGCCTTCATGCTCAGACTGATCTTATTATGATTGGTATTGAGGATCTTTACCCTGACCTTATCTCCCACGCTGAGTACCTCGGAAGGCTTTTTGATCCTTTTCTGGCTGATCTGAGAAATATGGACCAGTCCGCTCAAACCGTCCGGAAGGCTGACAAACGCGCCGTATGGCATCAGGCTCTCCACAACGCCTTCCAGAACCGTTCCGGGAACCAGCATGGCGATCCTGTGATTGGTGTCCTCTTCCTTTCTCTCCTTTTCCACTTCCTTCGCTGACAGAACCAGACGCTTCTTCTCTTCATCCACGGTAATCACCCGGACATCCGCCTGTCTGCCGACCCACTCCTCCAGATTTTCCACATAGGATAAGGAAAGCTGAGAAGCGGGAATAAATCCCCGGATTCCTTCTACCCAGGCGACCACGCCGGCCTTCACCGCCTCGCTGATCTTCACGGAAAGGATCGTTTTTTCCTCCAGATCCTTTTTCAGCACATCCCAGGCGAGAACCTGTACGGCTTTCTTTCTGGAAAGCAGGATATTCCCCTCCCCATCGTCCGTCTTCACCACAGACGCCTCCAGAACATCTCCCGGCTTAACGCTGTCGGCAAGGCTGAAGGAAGGATCATCGCTCATATCCGACGCCCGGATCACGCCCTGCGCGTAATACTGCAGATCCAGGACCGCCTCCTCTTCATTCACGGAGATCACCGTTCCTGTTACAATATCCCCCTCTTTCATGGTACGGAAGGATGCTTCCAGTTCCTTCGCATAATCCGCCATGGTCTCTTCCGGTTTCTGCGCTTCCGTCTGCTCCTTCTCCGGCTTCTGTTCGTCGTTTACCGCCTTTGTTTCCAGTTCCATTTCTTCCATTTTGGTAACTTCCTTTCCGCCCTGCCTGATCGTACATGCCGCTGAAAAAGAACGACTCCCGCAGCGTTGCGCTCGTACAGGCGCATATTTTGTCTGCAACTATTCTATCAGACTGCCCCCGCATTGTAAACCCAAACGGATTTTTCCTACGCAAAAAAGGAAACGGAAGCGCTCCATTTCCTGTACTGTCTGTCATATTCTTTCCGGATACCTTTCCGTACCCTCAAAACCGAACACTGAATTCCAATCTCTCCCGCGGATCCAAACCCTTCCAGGCTCTCTCCGCTCCATCCTATCCTTGGTTAAGCCCTCGACCGATTAGTATTCATCAGC
>DXDD01000135.1 GCA_019115665.1 Candidatus Eisenbergiella pullistercoris
AAGATTGAAAAATGCGCTCGATAGCGCATTTTTCAATCAGGATTTGCGCCGAAGCGTCGCAAATCCCGTTATCGCAGCGCCGAACTGGAGGTTCGGCGCGCGTGCCTCAGCGTAAAACGCTTCGGCATGGAGGAAAAATGATCGAATTTTTAAAAGCCGTACTTTTCGGCATCGTGGAGGGAATCACGGAGTGGCTTCCCATCAGCAGCACGGGGCATATGATCCTTCTGGATGAATTTGTCGCCCTGGACGTTACCCCTGAATTCTGGGAGGTCTTTCTGGTCGTGATCCAGCTTGGGGCCATTTTGGCCGTGGTCATTCTGTTCTGGAATAAGATCTTCCCCTTTGAGCTTTCCGGGAAGAGAAGAAAAACGGGGATCATCCGAAAGGATATTTTTCTGATGTGGTTTAAGGTGGCCGCGGCCTGCGTCCCGGCCATGATCTACGGGCTTCTTCTGGATGATCTGATCAGCCCGTATCTGTACAATGCGACGGTGGTGGCCGTCATGCTGATTCTGTTCGGCGCGGCGTTCATCGGAATCGAAAACTGGAACCGGGGCAGGAAGCCCAGGGTGACGACGATCGACGGCCTGACCTGGCGGGACGCGGTGCTGATCGGCCTGTTCCAGCTCATCGCGGCCATTTTTCCCGGCACCTCCCGTTCCGGCGCTACCATTGTGGGCGCGCTGCTGATCGGCGTCAGCCGGACCGTGTCCGCGGAATTCACCTTCTTCCTGGCGATCCCCGTAATGTTCGGGGCCAGCCTTCTGAAGCTTGTGAAGTTCGGCTTCGCCTTCAGCGGTTCGGAGCTGCTGCTTCTGATCACGGGAATGGCAGCCGCCTTTGCGGTTTCCATGCTGGTGATTTCCTTTCTGATGAGCTATATCAGAAAGCATGATTTCAAAGTGTTCGGCTGGTACCGCATCGCGCTGGGCGTTCTGGTGCTCCTGTATTTTTATGTGCTGGCGTAAAGAAGACCCGCGGGTCCGCCTTCCGGAAGCCTTGTCCGGACGGGCGGACCCTTATTTTTTTACACAGATTTTACAGGAGGGCGGATGCATTCTTTTTCACATGCTGGTAAAATAAAAAGGATAAGGGAAGGCTTTCCGCAAAAAAGGACTGCTTCCCGGAAGCGGCGAAGGATTCGCCGGCGCAGAACAGGGAGAATGTGACATGCAGAAAATATTTGTGATCGAAGATGATGAAAATATCCGGAACCTGGTAAAGATCGCCCTGGAAGGGTATGGATATCAGGTCGCTTCCTATGAGACGGCGGAGGAGGCGCTGGAGGAGCTGGAAAAGGAAAGGCCGGATCTTGCCGTATTTGATCTGATGCTGCCGGGCATGGACGGGCTGTCTGCCATCCGGCTGATCCGGGAGCGGGGGGATGAGCTGAGAAATATCCCCATCATCGTGCTGACGGCGAAGGACAAGGAATACGATAAGGTGGTCGGGCTGGACGGGGGCGCGGACGACTATATGACAAAGCCCTTCGGGGTTCTGGAGCTCGCGGCCAGGATCCGTTCCCTGCTAAGGCGCGTGACGGAACGGCAGAGCATGAGGACGGAAGGGATCATCAGCCTGGGAGGTCTTACCATCAACACGGACGCCAGGGAAGTGAGCATGAACGGTTCTCCCGTGGTCCTCACGTACAAGGAATACGAGCTTCTGATGTATCTGGCGGATAACCGCACAAGAGTGGTGGAGCGGGACGAGCTTCTGAACAAGCTCTGGGATTACTCCGCGGACATCGAGACGCGCACGCTGGATATCCATATCCGGACGCTGCGTCAGAAGCTGGGCGAAGAGGGAAGCAGATATATCAAAACAGTCCGCAGCGTGGGATACCGGTTTGTGATTCCGCAGGAAACAGAGGGCTGATACGGGGGGACTGATTTATGAAACGGGCGATTCTGCTCCGATTTGTGGTGATCCTGCTGCTGGCCCTGGCGGTCAGCGGCGCTTTTTCCTATTATTTTATAGGCAGGAACATGCTTGCGCACGACAAATCCGCCATGCTGAATACCATCCGGGCGGTGGATTATGCGCTGGACTACGGCAGAGATCTGCAGGAACAGGTGGAGAAGCTTCATGCGGCCGCCATGGATGAAAATTCCCGGATCACGGTGATCGCTTCCGACGGCACGGTGGCTGCGGACAGCGAAATAGACCGGCCCGATGTGATGGAAAATCATCTGGAGCGGGAAGAAGTGCAGGAGGCGTTTGCCAAAGGGACGGGCAGCGATACGCGAAGCTCGGAATCCGTCGGGGAAAGCATGCTCTATGTGGCGGCGCGGTCCGCGGGCGGAGACTATGTGGTGCGTATGGCGGTTCCCTATACCAATCTGATCGACTATATGCTTACCATTTTCCCCGTTCTGCTCCTGGGAACGGGGATCGCCTTCGCGGTGAGCGTGATCCTTGCGGTCCGCTTTTCCGACACCATTACCACGCCCCTGAACGAGATCTGCGAGGAAATGGAAAAGGTGCGGGGAGATCAGCCGGATTTTTCCTTTAAAAAGTACCGATATCAGGAGCTGAATGTGATTTCGGAAACCACCATGAAAATGGCGGCGGAGATCCGCGCGCACATGGATCAGCTGGAAAAGGAGAAAAAGATCCGTCAGGAATTTTTCAGCAACGCCTCCCACGAGCTGAAGACTCCCATCACCTCCGTGCGCGGATACGCGGAGCTTCTGGATCAGGGCTTCGTTCAGGATGAGGCCACGAAAAAGGATTTCTATGCCCGCATCCGGAAGGAAATGGACAATATGACGAACCTCATCAACGATATCCTGATGATCTCCCGTCTGGAGGCAAAGGAGGCGGAGGTCACCTTTTCCAATGTCCGGATCGGCCCTCTTCTGACGGAGGTTTTTGAGTCCATGGAGCCCATCGCCGCGGACGCGCAGGTCATGCTTCATAAGGAATGCAGCCCCGTCGCCATCGAGGCAAGCGCCAAGCAGATGCGGGAGCTTGTCATGAATCTGGTCAGCAACGGCATCAAGTACAATCATCCGGGCGGAAACGTATGGGTGGAGGCCTGGCAGGAAAAAGGCAGTCTGTACATTCGGGTGAAGGACGACGGCTGCGGGATCGGCAGACAGGAGCAGGGACGTATCTTCGAGCGCTTCTACCGCGTGGACAAGGGAAGAAGCAAGAAGATCGGCGGCACGGGCCTGGGACTGTCCATCGTCAAGCATATCGTGGAATATTACAGCGGAAGCATTCAGCTGGAAAGCGAGCCGGGAAAGGGAAGCTGCTTTACCGTGGAGCTTCCTCTCCGGAAGCGGATCCCCGCAGAATGAAAGACGGTCCGCTTCGCCGCAGCCTGTCCCAAACGGCGCATTTTACTGCGCAGGCCGTGCGGAAACGGGCCGTCGGAAGCCCTGTTTGCCCATAAAATGGGCAGATAAGTTGACAAGTAGGCGGTTTTGCAGTAAACTGGCCTCATAATTCAGGTATATTACTGCTCAGTTGCGCTTGAAGATAGATCACGTACCTGGATCGAAGGAAAGCAGTTTCAGTTTCCTAAGGAGGAGAAAAAGTTATGGCAGAAATGAAGAAATCGGCAGAGAAGGCCGTCGTGAAGGAAGAGGCGGCAAAGACCGATGCGAAAGTAGCTGAGAAGGCGGAAGAGGTGAAGGCGCCGGCTGAGAAGAAGGCGGCTGCGCCTAAAAAGGCGGCTGCCGCAAAGAAAGAGACCGTTAAGAAGGAAGCGGAGAAAAAGGAAACCGTTAAGAAGCCTGCTGCAAAGAGGACTTCAACCAGGAAGGCCGCCGCGAAGGAAGAGCCTGCCGCGAAGGCCGCTGCGGCCGCAGAGGCAGCTCCCGCAGCAAAGGAAGAGAAGAAGCCCGCGAAGGCTCCCGCAAAGAGGGGACCCAGAAAAGCGGCTGAGGCAAAGAGCAACGTAACGGTTCAGTTCGCCGGAAAGTCCTACTCCACCGAGGATCTGGTAAAGATCGCAAAGGACGTATGGAAATATGACCTTGGCAGGGACGAGGCGGATTTCAAGAGCGTTGAGCTGTATGTGAAGCCGGAAGAGAGCAGCGTTTATTATGTGGTAAACGGCGACGTTACCGGAAGCTTCAATATCTGAATCTGAATCATCTGAATCGGATCGTCAGGATCGTATCCGGATCTGACCGTTTCCGGGCAGAAAATTGTTCCGGCAGCGGATCATGGTTATGATTCCCGTCATAAAGAGGGCGCGCACGAAGATTTTCATGAAGATCTTCATGCGCGCCCTCTGTTTGCGCTGCGGAAAACGGGCCCGCCGTCAGCGCACCGTGATCCGGCTGGTGAGGTCTGCGCCGGCCATGGCGGAAGCCTGGGCCACGTAATTGGGATCGCCGGCATGCTTGTAAAAATCGTATGCCAGCTTGGGCCGAGCGCTTCCGTCCAGAAGGCCGACGGCCATTCCCTGGATGATTTCCGCCGCTTCATCCATTTCCCTTGAGATGATCAGCCCGTCCACATAGCGGTTGTTTGCCGCCTGCAGATAGGCATAGGTAACGGCGATGGCCTGCTGCTGCTCTCCGTTTATGGAGGAATAGCCCACCTCGGAAAGCTTCAGGGACCGTACCGCGCCCGAGGGGGAGAGCATCTCCGGCTGGGACAGGAAATCGGTGATCACGTCGATATTCTGCATGGTCACATAGCGGGAGCTCTGGCTGTGCGTGGCGTACCCGGTGGGAGTCCAGTTGTTCGGATCATAAAGAGGAACATTATAGGGATGGCTGGACAGCCGCCAGTCAATATTTCCCTCTGACCGGATAAAATCGTTGAAGGCGGTAAGGAACGGGCGGGAGCCGTAATAGTGAGCGGGATTGGAACCCCTGGACCACTGCTGGTCGGTCGCCACATAGACCTGCGCGTTCGCATTTTCAGACTTCAGGCCGTTATAAAGGATGCGGAAGGCTTTGGCATATTCCGCCGCATACTGATTCACATCGGAGGACTGCATGTAGTTCCACATCTGCCGGGCGTTGACTTCATTTCCTATGATCCAGTTGTCAACCGTTCCGTGCCCGGTATTGGAATAGCGCTGGCCAAGGAAGGAAGCGACGGCGGCAAGCTTTTCCGCTCCCGCCTGATCGGCGGCGTTCAGGGCGTAATAATTGGCGGCAACGCCGTCCCTCGCGAGCGGATGGATCAGCGTGGGATCCGCGCCGAGATCGTTCAGCACGATAAAGGTAACCTGGATCCCCTGGGAATTCAGCCGTCGGGCGACGGTATCATATTCCGATACCACCTGCGCGTTGAAGCTCCAGGTCTTTCCGTTATACTGATAATTGATCCCGCCGCCGGTGGTGATCCGCCCAAGCAGAAGATTGTAGGTCGCCTGATGGACGCCGAGATCCGTCAGATGATTGGCGTTCAAAAGCTGGGAAGCGGGGAGAATCCCCTTGATCCCGCCGTCCCGCCTCGCCGCCGTGTGCGTGGCGCAGGCTTCCGGATTCGTGATGTAGACAGAATTGGAAACCGCCGTGGGAACGCCGTTCTGAATGGCTACGATCGTGAATTTTTTATACAGATTGCTGTTCGCCGTATTCTTATTTAAAGGAAAGGCGAAGGTCGCCGTTCCGTTCGGAGCCTGGGCAACCTCAAGGCCCTGCGCCCCGGATTCATAGGGCGCCTGAGCGTACAGATGAAGGACGCCGTCCTCGGAAGAGACGGAACAGGTTCCGGTCACAACCACCTGATTCCCCTGGATGAGGGCGGAGCTCAGGGACGCGGCGCCTGCGGCTTTCGCATCCGCTCCCGTGAAAAGGAAAAGAATGGCCGCGGCCGCGGCGCATGCAAGGGTTAAAAAGGATCTGTGTTTTTTCATGGATTTCCCCCCTTTTTGAAAGGCGTATTCAGCCGGCGGATGCGGTTTCTGCCTCCGGTTATAACCCGGCTGGTATCCCGGCGGCCGGATACGTTGGATGAACTGGTTATAAAAAAAGAATATACCACTGTGTCCGAATATGCAATTGCTTTTTAATAAAAAAGAGCGGATCCGCAGCTGCTGTGTTATTCTGCACGGGGCAGGGGCTTCGGCGAAATATTCCGCGAATTTTTACGGGAGAATATTCCGCAGGGCCTTCTGCGGACCCTTTCGCAGGAGCTTCCATGAAAACCTTCTGCCCATATACGGTTGAAAATTGAAAAAATGGATTTTGGACCGTACAAAAATCCATTTTTTACGGATCTAATCTCGGAAAATACTGTTCTGAACCGTATTTTCGTGACGTGATACGGTTGAAAACTCAAAAAATCTGTTTTTACCCGTACCAGATAACCAGAAAGTACGGTTACAGATGAGAAAATCAGGTATTTATCCGTACGGATGTCGAAATGGGAGCAAAAAGTACGGTTAAGGAGCGGAAAATCCTTTTTTTAACCGTCACTTACAATTTTTTGTACGGTTATACAATGTAGATTTTTATTTTTAACCGTATTGGAGCATCCTGCCGGGCGTCAAACAGGGGGCGATATGGGAAAAGGGGGCAACCGCAGTATTTTTCCAGCCCATGAAAAGTAATGCTGTTGTTATGGAAGCGCTTCGCAGAGCCCGTCTGGGGAGCGCCGCGGTACGCTCGGGGCCTACGGCCCTCGCTGCGCGGCGGGAGGGGTATGCTCAGGGCCTGCGGCCCTTTCGCTGTGGGGAGGAGGGGGGAGTACGCCTGGGGTGCGCCGCGCAGGCTCAAGGCCTTCGGCCTTTCGCTATGCGGCTGTCGCCGCATATTCCTCCCGAAAAGTACCGGCCGGAGAATCCGCAAGCGGCTTCCCGGCCGGTATTTTTCGGGAGGACTGCGCGGCTTGTAGAAAAAATAAAAAATCCGTTGACAAGAGGTAGGAGAAGTGTTAATGTATGTGTCAGAAGGTGTTAGCACTCTGGCTGGTTGAGTGCTAACAGCCCGAAATGGGGTGATTGAATGGAAGGACAGCTGGATGAGCGGAAAATGAAGATCCTGCATGCGATTATCCGGAATTACCTGGAGACGGGGGAACCGGTGGGAAGCAGGACGATTTCCAAATATACGGATCTGAATCTGAGTTCGGCTACGATCAGGAATGAGATGGCGGATCTGGAAGAGCTGGGCTATATCATTCAGCCCCATACGTCTGCCGGGAGGATCCCTTCGGATAAAGGCTATCGTCTGTATGTGGACAGTATGCTGGAGGAGAAGGACCGGGAGGTGGAGGATCTCCGGGAGCTGCTTGTGGAGAAGGAAGACAAGATGGATCATCTCCTGAAGCAGGTGGCGAGGTTCCTGGCGGCGAATACGAACTACGCGGCAATGATATCATCGCCGCTTTATCATGGGAACAAGCTGAAGTTCATCCAGCTTTCCCGGGTGGATGAGCATCAGGTCCTTGCAGTGATCGTGGTGGAAGGCAACGTGATCAAGAACACCATGCTCCATGTGGAGCAGGCGCCGGATCATGAGACCATGCTGAAGCTGAACATCCTGCTGAACACGCATCTGAACGGAAAGACCTTAAATGAGATCAATCTCGGGATGATCGCCAATCTGAAGCAGCAGGCGGGCATTCACAGCGCCATGGTGGGCGAAATCGTGGATGCGGTGGCCGAGGCCATTCAGGCTGACGAGGATCTGGAGATCTATACCAGCGGTACGAACAACATCCTGAAGTATCCGGAGCTGGCGGATAAGGAGAAGGCCGGCGAGCTGATCA
Organism: Candidatus Eisenbergiella pullistercoris; assembly: GCA_019115665.1. Lineage (GTDB taxonomy): Bacteria > Bacillota > Clostridia > Lachnospirales > Lachnospiraceae > Eisenbergiella > Eisenbergiella pullistercoris. The sequence goes on from DXDD01000135.1 coordinate 7,690, forward strand.
CGGCGTTTGAAGAGAAAAAGGCATTAAACCAGATCGTACAGGAAACACTGGCTGATGAAAGCGGTACGGGGATCCAGGTCTATATCGGAAACGAATCTCCCGTACAGACCATGAGAGACTGCAGCGTGGTCACGGCTACCTATGAGCTGGGAGAAGGCATGAAGGGCACGGTGGGTATCATCGGACCCAAGCGGATGGACTACGACAGAGTGGTGGGCATCCTGAAGAATCTGATGAACCAGCTGGATACCCTGTACAATAAAAAGACATAGAGCGGCGGACGGATGGCCGGACGCGGGAAATGGAGTGAAGCTGAATATGGAAAATCAGGATAACAGAAACAGGGAAGAAGAACTGGACACCGCTTCCGAAGCGAAGGCCGGCGAAGCGGATGACGCCGTTGAGATTCCCGTAGAGGACGGAAGTCTCGAAGAGGAGGCGAAGGCCGCGGAAGAGGAAAACGGCGGCAGCGCTTCGGAGAACGACAGCGAAGCGGCGCAGGACGGCGCTCAGGAGGACGGCGCGGAAGACGCGGAAGGCTCCGGCAGCGCGAAGGAAGGCTTTTTCCGGAAGAAGAAAAAGGATAAAAAGGAAGAAGCCATGAAGACGAAGATCGATGAGCTTGAGGACCGGGTGAAGCGGCAGATGGCCGAGTTCGAGAACTTCCGCAGGCGCACCGATAAGGAAAAGGCAGCAATGTTCGAGACCGGAGCGAGGAGCGTGATCGAAAAGATCCTCCCGGTGGTTGACAACTTTGAAAGAGGTCTGGCAGCCGTACCGGAGGAGGAAAAGGAGAGCGCCTTCGTGGAAGGGATGAACAAGGTATATAAACAGCTTTTGACCGAGCTGGATAACATGGGCGTCAAACCCATAGAGGCTGTAGGTCAGGAATTCGATCCGAACTTCCACAACGCGGTGATGCATGTGGAGGATGAGAATCTGGGCGAGAACATCGTGGCAGAGGAATTCCAGAAGGGTTACACATATCATGATACTGTGGTAAGACACAGCATGGTTAAGGTTGCGAATTAAGAATCGGGGAAACCCATAGAACAGAACAGCCGCCGGAGGGCGGAACGGAGGAGTTTATTATGAGCAAGATTATCGGTATTGACCTTGGTACGACAAACAGCTGCGTGGCAGTGATGGAGGGCGGCAAGCCCACTGTTATCGCAAACGCGGAAGGCGCGCGCACCACGCCCAGCGTGGTCGCGTTTACGAAGACCGGCGAGAGGCTGATCGGCGAGCCCGCAAAGCGTCAGGCGGTGACGAACGCGGAGAGGACCATTTCTTCCATTAAGAGACATATGGGAAGCGACTATAAGGTGGACATTGACGGAAAGAAGTATTCTCCGCAGGAGATCTCCGCAATGATCCTGCAGAAGCTGAAGGCGGACGCGGAAAACTACATCGGCGAAAAGGTGACGGAGGCCGTCATCACCGTTCCCGCATACTTCAACGACGCCCAGCGTCAGGCCACCAAGGACGCGGGCAAGATCGCGGGCCTGGATGTAAAGCGTATCATCAACGAGCCTACAGCCGCTGCTCTGGCTTACGGCCTTGATAATGAAAAAGAGCAGAAGATCATGGTATACGACCTGGGCGGCGGTACCTTTGATGTGTCCATCATCGAGATCGGCGACGGCGTCATCGAGGTTCTGGCTACCAACGGCGATACCCATCTGGGCGGCGATGACTTTGACAACAAGGTGATCGACTGGATGGTGAGCGAGTTTAAGAAGCAGGAGGGCATCGACCTGTCCGGCGACAAGATGGCCATGCAGAGACTGAAGGAAGCGGCGGAGAAGGCGAAGAAGGAGCTGTCCAGCGCCACCACCACCAACATCAACCTGCCCTTTATCACCGCGACGGCGGAAGGCCCGAAGCATTTTGATATGGATCTGACCAGAGCGAAGTTCGACGAGCTGACCCATGACCTGGTGGAAAAGACCGCGATTCCTGTACAGAACGCTCTGAGAGATGCGGGAATCACCGCTTCCGAGCTGGGCAAGGTTCTGCTGGTGGGCGGCTCCACCCGTATCCCTGCCGTACAGGATAAGGTGAAGATGCTGACCGGACATGAGCCCAGCAAGAGCCTGAACCCGGATGAGTGCGTTGCCATCGGCGCTTCCATCCAGGGCGGCAAGCTGGCCGGAGATGCGGGCGCAGGCGACATCCTGCTTCTGGATGTTACTCCTCTGTCCCTGTCCATTGAGACCATGGGCGGCATCGCGACCAGACTGATCGAGAGAAACACCACGATCCCGACCAAGAAGAGCCAGATCTTCTCCACGGCGGCGGATAACCAGACGGCCGTTGACATCAACGTGCTGCAGGGTGAGAGACAGTTCGCGAAGGACAACAAGTCCCTCGGCCAGTTCAGACTGGATGGGATCCCGCCGGCACGCCGCGGCGTTCCGCAGATCGAGGTTACCTTCGATATCGACGCGAACGGCATCGTAAACGTATCCGCAAAGGATCTGGGCACCGGCAAGGAACAGCATATTACCATTACCGCAGGCTCCAACATGTCCGAGGATGAGATCAACAAGGCCGTGAAGGAAGCCGCTGAGTACGAAGCTCAGGACAAGAAGAGAAAAGAAGCGATCGATACCAGAAATGAGGCGGATTCCTTCGTATTCCAGACCGAGAAGGCTCTGGAGGAAGTGGGAGACAAGATCGCGGAGTCCGATAAGGCGACGGTTCAGGGAGACCTGAACGCCCTGAAGAGCCTGCTGGAGCAGACCAAGGATCAGGAGCTTACGGATTCTCAGGTATCTGAGATCAAGGCCGCCCAGGAGAAGCTGATGCAGAGCGCACAGAGCCTGTTCTCCAAGGTTTACGAGCAGGCCCAGCAGGCCGCCGGCGGTCAGGCAGGCGCAGGCCCGGATATGAACGCGGGAGGAAACGCAGGCGGCTCCGCTCCCGATGATGATGTGATTGACGGAGACTTCAGAGAGGTATAAAATAACGGGTAGCCTGCGGAAGGAGATTCTCCGCAGACGTAAAAAGACGGAAAATAAAGACACCAGGGGGCACAGCCGTGTCCCTTGGTGTTGTGTCCAGAGGTTTGGAGGAGTGACATGGCGGAACAGAAGAGAGATTATTATGAGGTTCTCGGAGTCGACAAAAATGCCGACGAGGCCGCACTGAAAAAGGCATACAGGGTCCTCGCAAAAAAATATCATCCTGACGCCAATCCCGGTGACAAAGAAGCCGAGAAAAAATTCAAGGAGGCTTCCGAGGCATACGCCGTTCTCAGCGATCCGGAGAAAAGACGCCAGTACGATCAGTTCGGCCATGCCGCGTTTGACGGCGGCGCAGGCGGCGGCTTCGGCGGCTTTGATTTCAGCAGCGCTGATTTCGGAGATATTTTCGGAGATATTTTCGGCGATTTCTTCGGCGGCGGCTCCCGCAGGGGCGGACGCGCCGGAAATGCGCCGATGAAGGGCGCAAACCTGCGCACCAGCGTGCATATCACCTTTGAAGAGGCGGTGTTCGGCACCACCAAGACCATCGAGCTGAACGTGAAGGAAGAGTGCAAGACCTGCCACGGATCCGGAGCGAAGCCCGGCACCCAGCCCGTTACCTGTCCCAAGTGCGGCGGCAAGGGCCAGGTGGTGTTCACGCAGCAGTCCTTCTTCGGCACCGTGCGGAACGTGCAGACCTGCCCGGACTGCAACGGAACCGGAAAGGTCATCAAGGAAAAATGCACGGACTGCCATGGAACCGGATATGTGCCCATGCGCAAGCGTTTTGAGGTGGATATCCCCGCCGGCATCGACAACGGCCAGTGCAAACGGCTGGCCGGCCAGGGTGAACCCGGCGTCAACGGCGGCCCCAGAGGCGACGTGCTGGTGGAGGTCATTGTGGGACGCCATCCCATTTTCCAGCGCCAGGACTACAACATTTTCTCCACCGTTCCCGTATCCTTCCCCGTCGCCGCTCTGGGCGGCGAGGTGCTGATCGATACCGTGGACGGCAAGGTGGTCTACGATGTGAAGCCCGGCACCCAGACGGATACCAGGATCCGTCTGAAGGGAAAAGGCGTGCCCAACCTGCGCAACAAGGACGTGCGCGGCGACCATTATGTGACTCTGGTGGTCCAGGTTCCGGACCGTCTCTCCGGGGAGGCGAAGGAACTTCTGCGCAAATTTGACGAGGCTTCCGGAGACAGCCTGAACGCCGCGAAGCGCATGACAGGAGAAGCGTCCGAAGGGAAGGAAAAGGAAAAAGAAGGAAAGAAGAGAAGAGGCTTCTGGAAGTGATTCCGGAAAGCATCAATTGGAAACGGCCGGAAATAGGGCGGGTTTACCGCATGATCCCGGCCGTTTTCCATAAGAAAGAGAAAGAAGCGCCGCAGGGCAGTTCAGTCCGGCGGCTGCACGATCTGATATCGGTCATTGGAGGATTTCATGAAACTGTTTGCAAAAAAAGATCCGGTTCAGGCTGAACTGGAGAAATTAAAGAAGCAGGAAGAGAAATTTCTGGCAAAGAACCGGGAACGGAAAGAATTTCCTCTGAATCGTTTTTTGCAGGACAAGATTCCGGACAAACTTCGGGGAACGCTGGAGGCGGCTTTTGCGAAGGCCTTTTCCCTGATTTTTGAAAAGGGAACCGGTATCATTGAAAAGACCTACCCAAAAGAGGAGCTGGAAAAAAGAAGCAGCATCCGGCAGTATGCGGCAGATGTGAGAGGGGATCGGAAGTCCCTGAAAAGCTTCGCGAGACAGGCGGCGGGAATCGGAGCGGGAAATACGCTGGCTTCCGCCGCTGCCGGCGTGGGGATGGGGCTTCTGGGAATCGGCATTCCCGACATTCCGCTTCTGACAGGAATGATGCTGAGAAGCATCTATGAAACGGCTCTTCATTACGGGTTTTCCTATAATGACGACGAGGAAAAGCGCTTCATCCTGCTTCTGATCCAGGGCGCCATGACCCATGGGGAAAGGCTGGAACAGGTCAATGAAGAACTCAATTTTTTCATGGAACACGGCAGCTTCCCGCAGGAGGAGAAGATGGAGGAGCTGATCCGGAATACCGCAGGCATCCTGTCTGACGAACTCCTGTATATGAAGTTCCTTCAGGGCATTCCCATCGCGGGCGTCATCGGCGGAGCGGAGGACGCGGTGTATATGAGCCGCATCAACGAATACGCCAGGCTGAAATATCATCGGCGGTTCTGCCTGGGAAGACAAAATGGGATGCGGAGTAATGAAAAGAAGGATATCGAAACAGGGGAGCGGATGAATCATGCAAAGGAACCGGAATAGAGTAACGATCAAGGATATTGCCTTACAGTGCAATGTGACGGCAAACACGGTATCCCGTGCTCTCCGGGACGACCGGAAGATTTCGGAAGCCACCATTCAGAAAATTAAGAAAACGGCGTTGGAAATGGGATATGTCCGAAACAATATGGCATCTGCCATGCGGTCCGGAAGCAGTCATCTGATTTCCATTATTGTGGACGATCTTCCCAACCCGCATTATTCCGTCCTGATTGATAAAATCGATTATCTGTTGAAGAAAAATGGTTACGATATCATGATTCTCTGTTCCCATGGAAAAATGGAAGAAAGTTTAAAAATGGCGAACCTGTCAATCTCCAACCTGGTAAACGGGATTATTTATTTTCCTGATTCCAATGACAGGAGCGTCACGGAACGGATAAAGAAAAATCATATCCCGCTGGTCCTTGTAGACAGAGCCGTCTCCGGTGTTGAAACAGATGTTGTCCGGGTGGACGACTATCAGGGGGGAGCGCTTGCGGCAGAGCGCATGTATATGGCAGGCCATCGAAAATTTCTTTATATCTGTGGGCCGGAAGGAAACGGCGCACAGCCGCTGAGACAGCAGGGATTTCTGGACACACTGTCCGGGTATGGAGTTGATCCGTCCGAAATCAGAATGATCAGGGGAGACCGGATCTATCCTATGCCGGATTCCGCAGAACTGTTTCAGCTGTTGCAGCCGATTCGTTATACCGGGATTTTTTCTTTTAATGATCAGATTGCTTATTCTGTTATGAATGCTCTTCAGGATCATGGCTGTCGCGTTCCGGAAGATATTTCCATGATCGGATTCGACCATATACGCACCGGGATGCCCTGTCTGCGGCCCTTATCCAGTATTGGCTGTGAGAATACCGTAGATCCGGCGGAAAGGGTAGTTGAATTGCTGCTTCGGCGTATTAAAAATCCTGAGCATGCGTTTGTCTCTGAAGTCCTTCCGGTTATGTTATATGAAGCGGAAAGCACAGTGAGAAAAATATAGTCGAACGAAAAAAGGCGCATCGTTAAAACGGACGATACGCCTTTCATTTATTTAAGAATGATTATAAGATTAACGTAAATCCTATTGACATTACTCAGAAATATATATATTATTTGATTATAAGGAGGAAAAATATATGAAAATTTATACTTCTGAGTATGACAGGATTGGAAAAAGAAACCCCATGATCTACGGACAGTTTCTGGAATATTTTCACCGGCAGATTTACGGAGGAGTTTATGATCCGGGGAATAAACTGTCGGATGAAGACGGATTCCGGAAGGACGTGCTGAAAGCGTTAAAAGACATTCATGTTCCGATCATACGATGGCCGGGAGGCTGCTTTGTGTCCTCCTATCACTGGAAGGACGGGGTGGGAAAGGGACGGAAGCCGTCTTTTGATAAGGCATGGCGGGTGGAAGAGCCGAACACATTCGGGACGGATGAATATATAAAGCTGTGCCGTAAAATCGGCTGCGAACCCTATATCTGTACCAATGCCGGAACGGGAACGGCGGAAGAGATGAGCGACTGGGTGGAATACTGCAATCTGGAGACGGAAGGGCGCTATGCGAAATGGCGGATTGAAAACGGTTATCCCCGGCCCCATCAGGTGAAATACTGGAGCATTGGGAATGAGAATTACGGAAGCTGGGAGATTGGCGCGAAATCCGAGGAGGAATGGGGAAGGCTCGTCACGGAAGCCGCAAAAATGATGAAGCATGTGGATCCGACGATTGAGCTTACCGCGGCTGCTCTGACGGATCTGGACTGGAATATAAATCTGCTGAAGCACAGCGCTCCGTTCCTGAACTGGATTTCCATCCATCAGTACTGGGACAGAATTCATGAAACCAACACCCCGGCGGATTATGAGGCAGCCCTGGGATTTACCGGCCATACGGAAGATTCCATCCGGAAGGTGAAGGGACTGCTCATGGCGATGGGGCTGGAAAAGAAGATAAAGATCGCCTTTGATGAATGGAATATGAAGGAGTGGTATCATCCAAAGGTACATACGATCGAACAGGGAGTCGCCAGGGAAGAGTATTTGTATCCGAGAGATGCCAACGACGATAATTCTCTTTACACAATGGCAGACGCTATATTTACCGCCTGCTTTCTGAATGCCGTAAACAGAAACTGCGATATCGTGGGCATGGCCGCCTTCGCTCCTGCCGTGAATACAAGGGGATGCATTTTCACTTGGAAGGACGGCATCGTTTTAAGAAGCACCTACCAGGTATTTTATCTGTATACCAATTACATGGGAGATATCGTCAGAAACGCAAAATATCAGGATATGGAAACCATATGCGTGACAAACAGCGACGGGGAAGAGGAACGGGTTGACGCCGTGGATGTATGCATAACGGAGTTCAGCGATCGTCCCGGACTGGCGGTGGCCCTGGTGAATAAGCTGGAAACGGAATATACCGTGGTGCAGCTTGATTTTGAGGCTGAAGGCGAGATGACGGGATACTATATCTGCGGAGAAAGCGCTTCTTCCTACAACGACATCGGACATACGCAGGTTGCGGTCCGGCAGGAACAGATGGGAACATTCCGCAGAGGAATGGAAGTCCGGTTAAGGCCCCATTCGGTAGAGATCATCCAGATCGGCTGTCGGCATCGGTAGAGGGAAAGGCATCCGGAACAGCACGTATTCCGGGATTGGGATAAAGGAGGCGGAAATGGTACATAAGGGATTCAGCTATGAATTTTCCCCCAGAGAGGCTGCGTATCTTTTGTTTGGGAAGAAAATCTGCCCTGTCTGCGGCGGCCGTCTGGAGAAACGGAAAGATTTTGAAATGCGACCGGGCGCAGAACTGAATTCAAAAGCGGATCCGATCTTTGTACCGGACGCAGAGATCAGGAAATACCGTTATTTTTTCTGCTGCAGGAAATGCAGCAGGGAATTTCCATTAAAGGAACTGGCAGAAAGGAAAAGGTGAGGAGATACCAAATTTTCCGACGAAACGGAAGGCCTTGTGATATCCGGTTCCTTATGCTACAATAAAAAACCGGACATGCGCGCGGACAGGACCTGGCGCGCGGAAACGGAGAAAAAAGAGACTGGAATTCCGGCAGGAAGAAAATCGGATCATAGAATAGAAAAAGGCAAAGGAGCTGACAGCGGCCATGAAATGGAAAAAATTCAGGATCAAAACGGTGACGGACGCGGAGGATATCATCATCAGCACCCTGTATGATATCGGCCTGGAGGGAGCGCAGATCGAAGACAGGATCCCCCTTACCGCGGCGGAGAAGGAGCAGATGTTCGTGGATATCCTGCCCGAAGGGCCGGCGGACGACGGCATCGCCTGGCTCAGCTTTTTTGTGGAGGAAAATGAGGATGGGAAGCTCCTGGTGAACGGAGAAGAAACCACACAGGAGGCTGTCCTGAATTCCGTAAGGACGGAGCTGGACGGGCTTCGTGCCTTCTGCGACATCGGCGAAGGAAGCATCAGCGTGGATGAGACCGAGGACATCGACTGGATCAATAACTGGAAGCAGTATTTTCATCAGTTTTATATCGACGATCTGCTGGTCATTCCCTCCTGGGAGGAAGTGAAGGAGGAGGACCGGGATAAAATGATCCTGCACATCGATCCCGGCACCGCCTTTGGCACGGGCATGCACGAGACCACCCAGCTGTGCATCCGCCAGCTGAAAAAATATGTGACGCCCGATACGGTCATGCTGGATGTGGGAACGGGAAGCGGCATTCTCGGGATCCTTGCCCTCATGTTCGGCGCGAAGCGGGTGGTGGGAACGGATCTGGATCCCTGCGCGGTGGACGCGGTGCAGGATAATCTGCAGGCAAACGGAATCGATCCGTCCCGGTTTGAGATGATGATCGGAAACCTGATCACGGAAAAGGAGATCCAGGACCGGGTGGGATACGGCTTCTATGATATCGTAGCGGCAAATATCCTCGCGGAGGTGCTGACGGCCCTGACGCCGGTCGTGACCGCGCAGATGAAGCCGGGAGCCATCTACATCCTTTCCGGCATCATTGACGATAAGGAAGAGACGGTTAAGGACGCGGTGAAAAAGGCCGGGCTGGAGCTTGTGGATGTGAATTATCAGGGAGAATGGGTCGGCATTACGGCAAGAAAACCGCTCGCCTGAGGTCTGCCGGACGGGCATGAGCGGCTGTTTTGATCAGGAGGCGGCATGTATCAGTTTTTTGTACAACCGGAGCAGATCCAGGGAAAAACGATCCGCATCACGGGAAGCGATGTGAACCACATGAAAAACGTGCTCCGCATGAAGCCCGGAGAGGAGATTTCCGTCAGCAACGGCGTGGATGGAAAAGAATACCGCTGCGGGATCGAAAGCATCGACGGGGATGAGGTGGTCTGTACCCTCCGTTTTATTAAAGAGGAGGGGCTGGAGCTGCCGTCCCGGATCTATCTTTTTCAGTGCCTTCCCAAGGCGGATAAAATGGAGCTGGTGATCCAGAAGGCGGTGGAGCTTGGCGCATATGCGGTGATCCCCGTCGCGGCAAAGCGCTGCGTGGTAAAGCTGGATGCGAAGAAGGAAAAGAATAAGCTGGCCCGGTGGCAGCAGATCTCGGAGGCGGCGGCAAAGCAGAGCAAACGCCGCATCATTCCGGAGGTGATGCCTGTCATGAGCATGAAGGAAGCGGTCTCCTTCGCGGCGGACATGGATGTGAAGCTGTTTCCCTATGAACTGGCGGAGGGCTGGGAGAGGACCAGACAGCTGGTGGACGGCGTGAAGGCCGGACAGAGCATTGCCGTCTTCATCGGCCCGGAGGGCGGTTTTGAGGATTCCGAGGTGGAGCTGGCGGAAGAAGCCGGATTTGTGCCGGTCACGCTTGGAAAGCGGATCCTGCGTACGGAGACGGCGGGCTTTACCGTGCTCGCCTGGCTGATGTACCGGCTGGAGGGCGGAGCCATATAATAAAGCAGGCGGATTCCTGCGGGAGTCCGGCCTTTTAACTTGAAACGAAACAGAAAGTTGGGAAAATCATGGAATGCTATCTGGATAATTCAGCCACCACAAGATGCTTTGACAGTGTCGCAGACCTCATGACGCGCGTGATGTGTCTGGACTATGGCAATCCATCCAGCATGCACCGGAAGGGAGTGCAGGCTGAACAGTACCTTCGCTATGCAAAGGATGTGTTTTCCGGAATCCTGAAGGTGGACGGAAAGGAGCTTTTTTTCACCTCGGGCGGCACGGAATCGGATAATATGGCTCTGATCGGCTGCGCGTTCGCAAACTGCCGCGCGGGGAGACATCTGATCACGACCGCCATCGAGCATCCCGCCATCCTGCAGACCATGCAGTACCTGGAGGAGCAGGGCTTTGAGGTGACGTATCTTCCCGTGGATGAGTGGGGAAGGATCCGGCTTTCAGATCTGGAGGAAGCGCTTCGGCCGGATACGATCCTGGTATCCATCATGCATACCAACAATGAGATCGGCTCTCTTCAGCCCATCGCGGAAGCGGGCGCTCTGATCCGCAGAAGGAATCCCTCCGCGCTGTTCCACGTGGACGCCGTGCAGGGCTTCGGCAAATTCCGCATCCTTCCCAGAAAAATGGGAATCGACCTGCTTTCTCTGAGCGGACACAAGATCCACGGACCGAAGGGAACGGGGCTTCTGTACGTGAACGGTCGGGTGAAGATCCATCCCATCATGTTCGGCGGCGGCCAGCAGCGGGGACTGCGCTCCGGAACGGAAAATGTGCCGGGAATCGCGGGACTTGCAAAGGCGGCGGAAGAGATCTATTCCGGCCTGGATGCGGATACGCAGAGGCTGTACGCCCTGAAGCAGCGTTTTATCGACGGCGTCCTGCAGCTTCCCGATGTGCAGATCAACGGCCTGACGGGAAGGGACAGCGCGCCCCATGTGATCAGCGTTTCCTTCCGGGGCGTGCGAAGCGAGGTGCTCCTGCACGCGCTGGAGGAAAGGGAGATCTACGTGTCGGCAGGGAGCGCCTGCTCCTCCAACCGCCCGGAAACGGCGGGAAGCGCCACCCTGCGCGCCATCGGGCTGGACCGGGAGCTTCTTGGGTCCACCCTGCGCTTCAGCCTGTCCGTGTTCACCACGCAGGAGGAGATCGACTACGCGCTGAACGCTCTGTATGAGCTGGTGCCCATGCTGCGCAGATTTACGAGACGATAAAAAGTTTCCTCCGGGCGGGAAGGGGGCGTCCGCGGCGCCTGCCTTTTCCGTCTGCGGGGAAGGATCGGCCGGAGGGAAATGGCGGCCGGAGAGAAAGAAGCCGCCCGGGAAAAAAGGCCGGTCGGAAGGAAAGGACGAAGTTTTATGGAATACAGATCTTTTTTGATTAAATATGCGGAGATCGGAGTGAAGGGAAGGAACCGCAACCTTTTTGAGGACGCCCTGGTCCGCCAGATCCGCAATGCGCTGAAGCGCTGTGAGGGCGAGTTTGCCGTCCGGCGCACCAGAGGAAGGGTATATGTGGAAGTCCTTTCCGAAAGCTATGACTATGAAGAAACGGTGGAAGGCCTGAAGACCGTGTTCGGGATCGCGCAGATCTGTCCCATGATCGAGCTGAAGGACGAGGGCTTTGACCGGCTGTGCGAAGAGGTGGTCGCCTATATGGGAGAGGCCTATCCGGACCGGAAGCTCACCTTCAAGGTGAACACCAGAAGGGCGAGGAAGGATTATCCGATGGAGTCCATGACGGTGAACAGCGAGATCGGAGGAGTTCTTCTGGACGCTTATCCGGAAATGCGGGTGGATGTGCATCATCCGGAGGTGATGCTGAACATCGAGATCCGGGAGAAGATCTATGTCTACTCCATTGAGATCCCCGGCCCCGGCGGCATGCCGGTGGGGACCAACGGCAAGGGCATGCTCCTTCTGTCGGGCGGCATCGATTCGCCGGTGGCGGGCTGGATGATCGCCAAGCGCGGCGTGAAGATCGACGCGGTGTATTTTCATGCGCCCCCGTACACCAGCGACCGGGCGAAGCAGAAGGTGGTGGACCTGGCAAAAAAAGTGGCGAAGTACAGCGGCCCCATCTGGCTCCATGTGATCAATTTCACGGATATTCAGCTTTATATCTATGAAAAATGCCCCCATGAGGAGCTGACGATCATCATGCGCAGGTATATGATGCGGATCGCGGAAAAGATCGCTGCGGATACGGAGTGCCTGGGACTGATCACCGGAGAGAGCATCGGCCAGGTGGCTTCGCAGACCATGCAGTCGCTGGCGGCCACCAACGAGGTCTGCAGCATGCCGGTGTACCGCCCGCTGATCGGGATGGACAAGCAGGAGATCATCCATATTTCGGAGAAGATCGATACCTATGAGACTTCGATTTTGCCTTATGAGGACTGCTGTACAATCTTTGTGGCGAAGCATCCGGTGACCAAGCCGAATTTGAATGTGATCCGTAAGCACGAGAAGAATCTGGAGGAAAAGATCGATGAGCTGGTGCAGACGGCGCTGGATACGAAGGAGCTGATCGTGGTAGAGGCGTAGGGAGATATGGCCTCCCGGACGCGGCGTGCGCGGGCTTCGCCCTGCTGGCCGCTGAGGAATGAGGGGCGGGGGGATGGAAGGGGCGGGAGGCCGCCGTGCCGCTCGCGGGGCTGGCCCGCTCGCTGTGGGGCATTCGCCCCATATCAGAAAAGGAGCAGAGCCTGCCTGGTAAGCGGGCCTGCGGCCCGTTTCCCATTCAGGCTCTGTTCCTTTTCTGATGCACGGCTCATTGGGGAAACAAAAAGACAAGCCCCCCGTTTTTAAGTGTTGGTCTTGCCTTTTCCGTTTCAGTATTCAGATGCTTTGCGGCGAAGCCGGGAGATTATACCATGTAAGGCTTCAGAACCTCCAGAACCTCATCCACATTGTCCTCTGCATGGATGTTCAGGTCGATCGGCTTGGAAAGATCGAGGCTGAAGATTCCCATGATGGACTTGGCGTCGATAACGTATCTTCCGGATACCAGATCGAAGTCATAATCAAACTTCGTAATATCATTTACGAAAGATTTAACCTTATCGATGGAATTTAAAGAAATCTTAACGGTTTTCATTTTGTTTTACCTCCTTAATTGACTGACAGCCTGGACGATTAGGGCCGGGCTGTCTGATACCTTCTGCTTACATATTAAAGGGAGAGGGGGTAAAAGTCAAGCATCAAACATGACAAAAATAGCGGGGATTACTATGAAAAGTGTAGCATTGCATAATCTGGGATGTAAGGTGAATGCCTATGAACTTGAGGCAATCGGACAAAAGTTACAAGAAAAGGGATACCGGATTGTACCATTCGATAGCGAAGCGGATATTTATATCGTAAATACGTGCACGGTGACGAATATCGCGGACAGAAAGAGCCGGCAGATGCTGCATCGGGCGAAAAAACGGAACCCGGAGGCGGTGGTGGTGGCCGTTGGCTGCTATGTGCAGACCGGGAAGGAGAAGGCGCTTCTGGATGAAAGCATCGATCTGGCCGTGGGAAACAACCGCAAGAAGGAGCTGCCGGAGATTCTGGATGAATTCCTGAAGAAAAGGGAAGAAGGCCGGAAGGGCGGACAGGCGGCAGGCCCGGAGCAGGAGCCGGGAGCCGGGAAGGGGCAGGCCGCGGGGACGGACAGGCAGACGGCAGACAGGCAGGCGGCGGACGCCGCGGCAGAAAAAACGCTGGATCACAGAAGCGTGGCCGATATGGACCGGGAGCGGGATTACGAGGAAATGCTGCCGGAGCCGGAAGAGGCCGTGCCGGAAAAAAGGCTTCCGGAGGATCATACGCGGGCCTATCTGAAGATCCAGGACGGCTGCAACCAGTTCTGCTCCTACTGCATCATCCCCTATGCGCGGGGGCGGGTGCGCAGCAGAAAGCCGGAAAACGTACTGCGGGAGGTGCGTCTTCTGGCTGCGGCCGGCTGCAGGGAGGTGGTGCTCACGGGGATCCACATCAGCTCCTACGGGATGGATTTTATCCGGAAGACGGACGGGGATTATCTGGCAGGCGGAAGCGATCTGAGGCGGACGGCGCAGGAGAGGCAGTATCTGCTGAATCTGGTAAGGGAGATCGCGGGCGTGGAAGGGATCGAACGGATCCGGCTGGGTTCCCTAGAGCCCAGGATCATCACCCGGGAATTCGCGGAAGGGCTTGCGGCGCTTCCCCAGGTATGTCCGCATTTTCATCTTTCCCTGCAGAGCGGCTGCGACGCGACGCTGAAACGGATGAATAGACATTACACGGCGGAGGAATACTATGAAAAGGTAAGGCTTCTTCGGGAGATTTTTGAACGGCCGGCAATCACCACGGACGTGATCGTGGGCTTTCCCGGAGAAACGGAAGAGGAATTCGCGGCCACGCAGGCGTTCCTGGAAAAGGTGCATTTTTTTGAAATGCATGTGTTCAAGTATTCGGTCCGGCAGGGAACCGCTGCCGCGGCGATGCCGGATCAGGTCCCGGAGCAGGTGAAAAACGAAAGAAGCGCCAGGCTTCTGGAGCTGGAGAGCCGGATGAGCAGGCAGTACCGGGAGGCGTACATAGGGAAGGAGATCACGGTGCTGACGGAGGACTGCCTTCCGCTTTCCGGGAAAGGCTGGAGGCTGGGGCATACGAAGACCTACGTGAAGGCGGCCTTCCCTGAAGAACTGGCAGGAAGGAACGAGCTGGTCACGGGCCGGGCGACGGGTTTTCTGACGGATGAGATCCTGCGGATGGAGCCGCGGACGGAAAGTATTTGAAATTTCTGACAAATTGGGTTATGATAGGATAGAACAGGTATCCTGAGGTGAGGGGCAGGACGGAACGGAGAAGGAAATGCAGAATCAGGAGTTTGGCAATACCCAGTATTTTAAAGTGGAGAAGGAGCCGGAGAACGGGGTGAAGGTCATTCTGTCGGCGGTTTATGAGGCGCTGACGGAGAAGGGCTACAATCCGGTCGATCAGATCGTCGGCTATATCATGTCGGGCGATCCCACCTACATTACCAGCCACAAGAACGCCCGGGGCATGATCATGCGTGCGGAGCGGGACGAGATCGTGGAAGAAATGCTGAAGGAATACATTAAGAACAATCACTGGGGCTGACCTGCGCTGCGGGAAAGGCCCGAAAAGAGGCTTGAAGAACATGCGTATCATGGGACTGGATTTCGGGTCAAAGACAGTCGGCGTCGCCGTCAGTGACCCTTTGCTTCTGACTGCCCAGGGAATCGAGATCATCAGAAGAAAAGAAGAAAACAAGCTGCGCCGTACGCTGGCAAGGATCGAGGAGCTGATCCGTGAGTACGGGGTGGAGTTGATCGTGCTTGGACTTCCTAAGAATATGAACGATACGGAAGGAGAACGCGTGGCGGCCACGAAGGAGTTTGCCGAGAAGCTGGAAAGAAGGACGGCGCTGCCGGTCATTTTCCGGGACGAGCGGCTGACCACCGTTGCCGCGGACCGGGCGATGATGGAGGCCGGGATCCGTCGGGAGAACAGAAAGGAACATGTGGACCGCATTGCAGCGGTCCTTATTCTGCAGGAGTATCTGGATTATCGGAAAAATACGGAGGCAGAGTCCCGGGAGTGATGCTGTACGGCGGATTCTGCGAAAAGAAAGCGGGAATATATTTTGGAAAAGATTGCATTTTGTCCGGACGGCGGAGAGGCCGTGGAATTTTATGTGCTGGAACAGACAAGGCTTGCGGGCCGGGATTATATCCTGGTGACGGAAAGCCTGGACGAGGAGGAGGGAGAGGCTCTGATCTTAAAGGATGTCTCCCTGCCTGAGGATGCGGAAGCGGTCTATGAGGCCGTGGAGGACGAACAGGAGCTGGACGCGGTGGCTTCTGTTTTTGCGGATATGCTGGAAGACGTGGACCTGGAGAGGTGACGCCCGCCGGCGCATGATATTGGTAAAAAGCAGGCCGTTCCGGAGCGGGGAACGTTTCTGCTGTTTATAAAAAATATATGGCGGAGAACAGGGGCTGCGCAGGCTGCGGCTGCCGGACCCAAAAGGGCCGGCCAAAACGGGATCAGCACGGACAGAGGAAGATACGTGCGCAGGGCGGTATGGGGACAAAAACCGCCGGCAGCGTCCGGCTGATTTTTCCGTTTGGGCGCAGCAGCTGGCTTTGCCGTAGGAAATACGGAGGTAATTTTGATTGAAGAAAACAAAACAGGTGAATAACGGCGGTTCCAGGCTGAAGATCATCCCTCTGGGAGGTCTGGAGCAGATCGGCATGAACATTACTGCCTTCGAGTATGAGGACAGTATTGTTGTGGTGGACTGCGGCCTTTCCTTCCCCGACGACGATATGCTCGGCATCGACATGGTGATCCCGGACATCACGTATCTGAAGGATCATATTGAGAAGGTGAAGGGCTTTGTGATCACGCACGGGCATGAGGACCATATCGGCGCGCTTCCCTATATCCTGAAGCAGATGAACATCCCGGTCTACGCCACCAGGCTGACCATGGGGATCATTGAAAACAAGCTGAAGGAGCATAACCTTCTGAAAAGCACGAAGCGCAAGGTGATCAAATTCGGACAGTCCATCAATCTCGGGCAGTTTAGGATCGAATTTATCAAAACCAATCACAGCATCGTGGACGCGGCCGCGCTGGCGATCTATTCTCCGGCAGGCACCGTCGTTCATACGGGCGATTTCAAGGTGGACTACACGCCGGTGTTCGGCGACGCCATCGACCTGCAGCGCTTTGCGGAGATCGGAAGGAAGGGCGTGCTCGCTCTCCTGTGCGAATCCACGAACGCGGAGCGGCCTGGCTTTACGCCCTCCGAGAGGACGCTGAGCAGGACCTTCGACACGATTTTCCATGAGCATCCGAATAAAAGGATTATCATAGCGACCTTTGCTTCCAATGTGGACCGGGTGCAGCAGATCATCAATTCGGCCTATAAATACAACAGAAAAGTGGTGGTGGAAGGCCGAAGCATGGTGAACATCATTGATACCGCCATGAACCTGGGCTGCCTGAACATCCCGGAAAATACGCTGATCAACATCGAACAGCTGAGGAATTATCCGGATGAGCGCACCGTCATCATCACCACGGGAAGCCAGGGAGAGAGCATGGCTGCATTAAGCCGCATGGCGGCCAGCGTGCACAGAAAGATCTCCATCACGCCCAACGACGTGATCATTTTCTCCTCCAACCCGATCCCGGGAAATGAAAAAGCGGTGACAAAGGTGATCAATGAGCTGCTCCGGAAGGGTGCGGAGGTGATTTTCCAGGACGCCCATGTATCCGGACACGCCTGCCAGGAGGAGATCAAGCTGATCTATACCCTGGTGCACCCCAGATATTCCGTGCCGATCCACGGAGAGTTCAAGCACCGTCAGGCGCAGCAGAGGATCGCCGTGGATCTTGGGATCCCCAAGGAAAATATTTTCATGCTGAATTCCGGAGACGTGCTGGAACTGGACAGCGAAAAGGCTCAGGTGACCGGACGCGTCCAGGTGGGCGCGATCCTGGTGGACGGTCTGGGCGTCGGAGATGTGGGAAACGTGGTGCTCAGGGACCGCCAGCATCTGGCGGAGGACGGCATCATGATCGTGGCGCTGGCGCTGGACAGCGCAAGCGGGCAGCTGGTGGGCGGACCGGATCTGGTTTCCCGCGGCTTTGTGTATGTCAAGGAATCGGACGAGCTGATGGACGAGGCGCAGGAGCTGATGCAGGACGTGCTGGAGCGCTGCATCGGAAAGGGCTGCACCGACTGGGGCAGGATCAAGTCTGCCGTCAAGGATTCCCTCGGCGACTATATCTGGAAAAAAACGAAGCGCCGTCCCATGATCCTTCCCATCATCATGGATGTGTGACGCTGGAAACGGAGTGAAGAAAGTGGAAGTACAGGAGGCGCTGAGGCAGCTGGCGCAGGCCATCCGGGATTCCGATATCTATAAAGAATACCGGAGACAGAGCGAAAGAGTGGATAACGCCGGAAACATGCGGGAAAAGATCGACGATTACCGCATGCGGAACTTTGAACTGCAGAATTCCGTTTATACGGAAGATCTGCTTGACAAGATGGAAGTTTTTGAGAGAGAATATGAGAAATTCCGGGAGGATCCCCTGGTGGAGGAATTCCTGGACGCGGAGCTGGCATTTTGCCGGATGATGCAGGAAATCGACGTGAAACTGGCAGAGGCGGTGGATTTTGAGTAGCAGCAGAAAACATGCGGTAAAAAAAAGAAAAGAGGTTGCCGGGAACGCGGTGTATACCGTGGTGAAGATCGTGGTCGTGATCCTCATCGCCATGGTGATCTATCGTTTGGGAAGCATGGCATTTACCTATGGGGAGCGGATCTTCGGAGAGCTTCCGATGACGGAGGAGCCCGGAACGGATCTCTCGATTACGGTGGAGGAGACGGACAGCGTGCGGGATGTGGCGGATAAGCTGGAGCAGGCCGGGCTGATCCGGGACGCGGAGCTTTTCGTGATCCAGGAGAAGCTGGTCGGCTTCAAAAGCGGGCTGCAGCCGGGAACCTATACGCTGAGTACCTCTCAGACGCCGGAGGAAATGATCGAGATCATGTCCGCGGCCCAGCCGGAGGAATGACGGGGGATAAGAGGCAGCGATGATTCTGGAGGAACGTCTGACAGCCTTCCTCAATTCTCTGGACACGGGGAATCCGGCCTGGCTGAATGAACTGGAGAAGGAAGCAAGGGAAACCAATGTGCCGGTGATCCGACCGGAGACCCAGAGCCTGCTGAGAACGCTGATCGCAGCAAAGCAGCCCTCTGAGATCCTGGAGGTGGGAACGGCGATTGGTTTTTCTGCGCTCTGCATGAGCGAGTATGCCCCCGAAGGCTGTCATATCACAACGATTGAGAAATATGAAAAAAGGATTCCCGTCGCCAGGGAGAATTTCCGGCGCTTCGGGAAAGAGAAGCAGATCACCCTTCTGGAGGGCGACGCGGCGCAGGTGCTTTCCTGCCTGGAAGGCCCGCATGGCAGGCCGGGTACGTTTGATTTTATTTTTATGGATGCGGCGAAGGGCCAGTATCCGGTCCTGCTTCCGCAGGTGCTGCGCCTGCTTTCGGACGGCGGCCTGCTGGTATCGGACAACGTGCTTCAGGACGGGGATATTCTGGAATCCCGCTACGCGGTGACGAGAAGAAACCGCACCATCCATGCCAGGATGCGGGAATACCTGTATGAGCTCAAGCATCATCCCGCGCTTGTGACCTCCATCCTTCCGGTGGGGGACGGCGTGGCGGTCAGCGTAAAGCGGGAAAAGGAATAGAACGATGAAGGATACAAAGAAAAGGCCGGAGCTTCTGATTCCGGCGGGCAGCCTGGAGGTTCTGAAAACGGCGGTGACCTTCGGGGCGGACGCGGTGTATATCGGCGGAGAGGCCTTCGGCCTGCGGGCGAAGGCGAAGAATTTTTCCGCGGAGGATATGGCGGAGGGCATCCGCTTCGCGCACGAGCGGGGCGTGAAGGTGTATGTAACCGCCAATATTTTTGCCCATAACCGGGACCTGGAAGGGGCGAAGGCTTACTTTGCGGAGCTGAAGGCGATCGGGCCGGATGCCCTGATTATTTCGGATCCGGGCATGTTCACGCTGGCAAAACAGGTCTGGCCGGAAGCGGAGATCCATATTTCCACTCAGGCCAACAATACCAACTATATGACGTATCGCTTCTGGTGGGAGCTGGGAGCGAAGCGGGTGGTGTCCGCCAGGGAGCTGACGCTTGCGGAGCTTTCGGAGATCCGGGCCAACATTCCGGAGGAGATGGAGATCGAGAGCTTTGTGCACGGCGCCATGTGCATCTCCTATTCCGGACGGTGCCTTCTGAGCAACTATTTTACCGGGCGGGACGCCAATCAGGGAGCCTGTACCCATCCCTGCCGCTGGAAATACGCGGTGATGGAGGAGAGCAGGCCGGGCGAATATTTCCCGGTCTATGAAAACGAGCGGGGAACCTACATTTTCAATTCCGGCGATCTGTGCATGATCGAACATATTCCGGAGCTGATCGACGCCGGAATCGACAGCTTCAAGGTGGAGGGCCGGATGAAAACGGCGCTCTATGTGGCGACGGTGGCGAGAACCTATAGAAAGGCCATCGACGATTACCTGACCGGCGGGGAGGAAGCATACCGGGCGAACATGGACTGGTATCTGCATGAGATCGGAAAATGCACCTACCGGAAGTTCAACACCGGCTTTTTCTTCGGAAGGCCCACGCAGGAATCCCAGATCTACGACAACAGCACCTACATCAGCGAGGCGGTTTATCTCGGCATCGCGGACGCGGCGGATGGCGGCCTGATCTCTCTCGAGCAGCGCAACAAGTTCTGCGTGGGAGATGAGATCGAGATCATGAAGCCGGACGGACGGGATGTGCCCGCCCGTGTGGAACGCATTCTGGATGAAAACGGGGAGGATATGGAGAGCGCGCCCCATGCGAAGCAGAGGCTTCGGGTGCAGCTGTCCGGCCAGGCGGAAAAATATGACCTGCTTCGGATGAGAAAGTAGGGAGAATTTGTGGAATCTGGCCGTTGCCGCGGCGGAACGGATATGATAAGATGTAGCAGAAAAACCGGACCGCCGCCTTCTGATAAATTGACTTGAGAAAAGCAGAAATCCGTGCGTATTTTTGTGGAAGTGACCAAAATTCATTTTCTTTCTTTTTTTTACTTGCTTTTTGGACTGAATGGGAGTATGGTAAGTAACGTGAAAGCGGATTTCTGAATAAGGCTATGATGAACAAGGGTGTTCCAAAAAGGTTTTTTGGAGCATTTTTTTTGTTCCGGGAAATGCGCGGTCATGTGATGAAAGCGGAAACAGCCGTCCTCAGGCGGCGGAATGGAGGAGATTATGAGCGAGCTTCTGAATGTCGAAAAGCTTTTCGGCGAAAACGTGTTTAATCTTGGCACAATGAGAGAGCGGCTGCCGAAAAATGTTTTCAAAGAAGTCAAAAAGGTCATGGAGCAGGGCGGCGAGCTGTCCCTTGCGACCGCCGACATCGTGGCGAAGGCCATGAAGGACTGGGCGGTGGAGCATGGCGCCACCCATTATACCCACTGGTTCCAGCCGCTGACCGGTATCACCGCGGAAAAGCATGACTCCTTTGTCAGCCATCCGGATGAGAACGGAAAGATGCTGATGGAGTTTTCCGGAAAAGAGCTGATCAAGGGCGAGCCGGACGCATCCAGCTTCCCGTCGGGCGGACTTCGCGCCACCTTTGAGGCGAGGGGCTATACCGCGTGGGACATCACATCCCCGGCCTTCCTGAAGGAGGATGCGACGGGCGTGATCCTCTGCATCCCCACGGCGTTCTGCTCCTACACCGGAGAGGCGCTGGATAAGAAGACCCCGCTGCTTCGTTCCATGGAAGCGATCAGCGAGCAGGCGCTTCGTATCGTAAGGCTGTTCGGCAACACGAAGGCGACTAAGGTGACGGCCTCCGTCGGGCCGGAGCAGGAATATTTCCTGATCGACCGCCAGAAATATCTGAAAAGACCGGACCTGATCTTTGCCGGACGCACCCTGTTCGGCGCTCCCGCGCCCAAGGGCCAGGAAATGGACGATCATTACTTCGGCGTGATCAGAGAGCGCATCGGCGCTTTCATGAAGGATCTGAACATAGAACTGTGGAAGCTGGGCGTGACCGCCAAGACCCAGCACAACGAGGTGGCCCCCGCGCAGCACGAGCTGGCTCCCATTTATGAGACGGCGAACATCGCGGTGGATCACAACCAGATCGTGATGGAAACCATGAAAAAGGTGGCGGAGCGCCACGGACTGAGATGCCTGCTGAACGAGAAGCCCTTTGCCGGCGTGAACGGCTCCGGCAAGCACAACAACTGGTCCATCACCACGGATGACGGCATGAACCTGCTGGATCCCGGCGAGACGCCCAATGAGAACGTGCAGTTCCTGTTGGTGCTCGCCTGCATCCTGAAGGCGGTTGACACCCATGCGGATCTTCTGCGCCAGAGCGCGGCGGATGTGGGAAATGACCACAGACTGGGAGCCAACGAAGCGCCTCCGGCCATCATTTCCGTATTCCTGGGCGACCAGCTGGAGGATGTGGTGAAGCAGCTGATCGAAACCGGTGAGGCCCGTTCCTGCCTGCTTGGCGGAAAGCTGATGACGGGCGTTTCCACCCTGCCCGATCTGCCGAAGGACGCCACGGACCGCAACCGTACTTCACCCTTCGCCTTCACCGGAAACAAGTTTGAGTTCCGCATGGTCGGCTCCGCCGATTCCATCGCGAGCCCCAACACGGTGCTGAACGCCATCGTGGCGGAAGCCTTCTGCGAGGCGGCCGATGTCCTGGAAAAGGCGGAAGATTTTGAAATGGCTGTCCATGACATGATCAAGCAGTATATGACCGATCACTGCCGCATCATTTTCAACGGAAACGGCTACTCCGACGAATGGGTGCAGGAGGCGGAGCGCAGGGGCCTTCCCAATATCCGCTCCATGGTGGAATCCGCCGGCGCTCTCACCACGGATAAGGCGGTGAAGCTGTTTGAGAAGTTCCATATTTTCACAAAGGCGGAGCTGGAATCCAGAGAAGAGGTACAGTATGAGACCTATGCGAAGAGCATCAACATCGAGGCTCTGACCATGATCGACATGGCTTCCAGGCAGATCATTCCTGCCGTTGTGGGATATACGCAGAAGCTGGCGAAGACCGTTCTGGACGTGAAGGCGGCCGGTGTGGAGCCCTCTGTGCAGACAGAGCTGCTGGCTCAGGTGAATGAGAAGCTGACCGAGATGAAGGGAGCGCTTGCCGATCTGCAGAAGATCGAGGCGGAGGCTTCCGCCATGGAGGACGGAAAGGCGCAGGCCTTCTTCTATAAGGATGCGGTGATGCCCGCGATGGCGGCTCTCAGAAAGCCCGCCGATGAGCTGGAAATGCTTGTTGACAGGGAAGACTGGCCGTTCCCGACCTATGGCGATCTGATGTTTGAGGTATAAGACGGCGCCGGAGCTGAAACCGCGCCGGGCAAGGCATTGTATTCCGTGCCTGCGGTCCGATTTACGGGACCGCAGGCACGGATCAAAGCGCCAGATGAAAAATCTGAAAAAAATTTTTCTTTTTTGAAAAAAGTGCTTGCCAAATCTCCTGTTATCGTATATAATTCATTCTTGCAGGTGACAAAGCGCCTGCGACAGACAAATATACAGGGCTATCGCCAA
>DXDD01000136.1 GCA_019115665.1 Candidatus Eisenbergiella pullistercoris
TGTTCAGCCTTCGGCAGAACAGTAACGGCATCCGGCCATTCCAATCGCTTCGCGATGGGCCGGATGCTTCCTGCCTGTACGTTTTCGTACGGTCTGCGCAGTAAATGCGCAGACCTGTCTGAACAGTAACCCTGCTTCCAGTCCCTCGTCGATGATCCGCGCGGTTCCCATCGAAGGTCTTGCCAGCCGGACGGAAACATGATATGTTAACTGTATCAGTATAGTTAATACACTTCATACAGCATGCGATGCGGAAAGGAGTCCTGTGATTATCATCGATTATAAGGATGCACGTCCCATTTACGAGCAGGTTGTGGACAGATTTCAGATGCTGATCCTGACCGGGGCGCTGGAACCGAATACCCGGATGCCGTCCGTCAGGAGCCTGGCCGTGGAGCTGTCGATCAATCCCAACACCATCCAGCGGGCGTATGCCGAGCTGGAGCGGCAGGGCTTCATCTATACGGTGAAGGGCCGGGGGAATTTTGTGGCTTATGATGAGAAGCTTCTGGATGTGAGGAAGGAGCAGCTTCTGAAAAAGCTGAAGGAGCTGGTGCGGGAAGCCAGAGAGATCGGGATCGGCATAAAGGAGCTTGCCGGCTGGCTGACAGAGGATGAGGAGAAAGCGGGAGCGCGGGGAGGGAAGGAACATGATTGAGCTTAGAAACGCCTCCAAGAGCTTTGGCAGGACGGAGGCGGTGAAGAACGTGAGCTTCCGGATGAAGGAGGAGAACGTGTTCGGCCTGATCGGGACCAACGGCGCGGGAAAGAGCACGATCCTGCGCATGGCGGCGGGAGTCCTGAAGCCGGACGAGGGGATGGTCCTGATCGACGGCATGAACGCGGGAGACAGCGTCGATGCGAGAAGAAGGTGCTTTTTCATTCCGGATGAGCCCTATTTTTTCGCCCATGCCACACCCCGGGACATGGAACGGTATTACAGCAGCGTATATGACCGGTTCAACCGGGAGCTTTTCTATATGTATCTGGCCTCCTTCGGGCTGGACAGCAGGCGGAAGATCGACAGCTTCTCCAAGGGGATGAAGAAGCAGCTCGCCCTGATCTGCGGCATCAGCAGCCAGACGAAGTATCTTCTGTGCGACGAGACCTTCGACGGCCTGGATCCGGTCATGCGCCAGGGTGTCAAAAGCATTTTCGCCCAGGAAATGGAGAGAAGGGGGCTGACCCCGGTGATCGCCTCGCACAATCTGCGGGAGCTGGAGGATATCTGCGACCATGTGGGGCTGCTGCATCAGGGCGGGATCCTTTTGTCAAAGGATCTGGAGGAGATGAAGTGCGGCATTCAGAAGGTGCAGTGCGTCTTTTCCTCGGAGGAAGAGGCGGCGCGTACGATCTCCCGCCTTACCGTCGTCAGACAGGAGAAAAGAGGCTCTCTTTACACATTTACGGTACGGGGGGAGCGGGACGAGGTGCTTTCGCTGTTCGCGGAGGCCGGAACGCATTTCTATGAGGTGCTGCCGCTGTCTCTGGAAGAGATCTTTATCAGTGAAACGGAGGTGAAGGGCTATGATGTCAAAAGGCTCCTTCTGGGCTGACTGCAGGGAAAATCTGAAGCGCAGAAGCTGGACGGTGCTGGTGGGCGCGCTTGCGCTGTTTCTTGCCCTGCCGGTCAGGCTTGCGCTGAAGCTGTCCGTGGAGGGCAGGCGGATCGCGGAGAATCCTTCCTGGCTGGGAGAAATGACGAAGCGGGAATGGATGGGAGACGCTTTCATGCAGATCGTTTCCAACGGCTGGTTTGAGTTCCTGGTTTTTCTGCTGGCGCTGCTTTTTGCGGTGCAGGGCTTTTCCTGGCTGGACAGCAGACGGAAGCTGGATCTGTATCTGAGCGTGCCGGTTTCCCCGCGTAGGCGGTTTGCGGTGGTTTACGGGAACGGAGCGGCGGTTTTCGCGGTCTGCTACTTCGTCATGCTCCTTCTTGCGCTCCCTGCGGCGGCGGTGATGGGCGCGCTGACGGGAGAGGCCCTTCTCTACGCGCTTCTCATGTACCTGGTCAACCTCCTGTTTTTTCTGACCTGCTACAACATGGCGCTGACGGCGGTGATGCTGACGGGAAACGGGATGGTTTCCCTGCTCGCCGCGGCCGTCCTGTTCTTCTATGAGCCGGTGGCGCGCTGGCTTTTTGACGAAATGAGAAGCTCCTTTTTCGATTTCTACTGTGATCTCGGCGATGTTTCGGAACTGGCGGTTACCTCTCCGGTGGTCGCTTTCCTGCGCGAAAGCGCTATGCTGCGGGAGTATTTTGCCGGATACGGAAGCAGGTATCTGTCCTCCTTCGGGAGGCTGATCGCTCTCATGGCCGCGCAGGCGGCGGCATATGGGGCGCTTTCCTGGTTCCTGTACCGGAAAAGAAGGGCGGAGGCCGCCGGCAGCGCGCTGGCCTTTGAGCGGATCCGCACGCCTGTGAAGCTTCTTCTGATGATTCCGCTCACCCTGCTTTCCGGGATGTGGTTCTGGCAGCTTGCGGAGGAAAGCGTTCCCTTTGCCCTTCTCGGCATGCTGATCGGCCTGTTTTTAAGCCACGGGCTTCTGCAGGTGCTTTTTGACTTTGACATCAGGAGCGTTCTGTGCGCGAAGTGGCATCTGCCGGCGGCGGGAGCGGCTGCCGCGCTGATTTTTGCCTGCTTCGCGCTGGACCTGACGGGCTACGACGCGTATATCCCGAAGACGGAGCAGATCGGGAGCGTGGGCGTGGCGTTCTGCAATGACAGCTACGGCTTCGGCTTTTATGAAAATCTGTTCAAACGGGACATGTACCACGAGGATCCGGAAAAGTACATGCTGAAGTACATGGAATCGGAGGACCGGGATACCGTCGCCGCGGTGCGCGCCCTGGCCGCGGAGGCGGTCCGGAGGGAGGAAAACAGAGGATCAGACAGGGAAACGGAGCCGTCCGGGAGCTTTTCCGGAGGCGCGACGGACGTTTCCATCCGCTATACGCTGACGGACGGAAGGAAGGTATACCGGACGATCCGGGCGGATGCGCAGGAAAATATCCGGGAATTCGACGCCATCTTTGCCGACGCGGATTTTCAGACCGCCAGATATCAGATCTGCGACCCGGCTCTTCTGGAAAGCGGGGGAGAGCTGCAGATCTCCTATGGAAACGGGCTGAACCGCGTGTCCTGGCTGGACAGCCCGGAGCCGCTGCTGGAGGCCTACGGCAGAGACCTTTCCAAATACAGCTGCAGCCTCATGCTGGACAGCCTTCCCGTGGGAAAGCTTGTCTTCATCTGGAAGGGCCCGGAGAAAATGGAGTACAGCTGGGAGTATCCTGTCTATGAAGCGTTTACGGAGACCGTGGAGCTTCTTCGCGGGCAGGATGTGTATATGGAGCCGGAGGAGGGCGGCGTCCTTTCGGCGGACCAGCTTCTGAGCGTGAGCATCACCTGCTACAATCTGGAGGAAGAGGATATCTCCTGGAGTGACGGAGGCTCCCGCTCCATTACCTATTCGCCGGAAAAAGAGATCACCCAGGTCTATGCCGGCGCGGAGCAGCTTTCCCGGATCGCCCCGGCCCTGTATCCGCAGAACCTGCTGGACGTGGCAGGAAACGGGATCACGGGAAGATACTGGGACAGCGACAACTATCAGGCCGCTGTGACCTTCCGGCCGGGAGAGCGCTTTACCGAAGCCTATCTTTATTTTACGGTGCTGGAAGACCGGCTCCCTGAATTTGTGATCGAAGAGACAAAATACGGCGGGTAAAAAACTTCCTTTCCGGCAATACTGTTAGGAGAAAAAGCAGATGCCGGAAAGGAGAGAGAAAGATGTATCTGGAAATTACGGATGTACACGCGAGAGAGATCCTGGATTCCCGGGGAAATCCCACGGTGGAGGCGCAGGTGACGCTTTCGGGAGGGATCACGGGAAGAGCCGGCGTCCCCTCCGGCGCCTCCACGGGACAGTTCGAGGCGGCGGAGCTTAGGGACGGAGAGCCCCGCTATTTCGGCCTCGGCGTGCAGAAGGCGGTAAAGCATGTGAATACCAGGCTGAGGGACGCGCTTCTGGGACGAAACGCCCTCTGCCAGATGGAGATCGACAGGCTTCTGATCGAGGAGGACGGGACGGACAACAAGTCCGTGCTTGGAGCGAACGCCATTCTGAGCGTCTCCCTTGCGGCGGCAAAGGCGGCGGCGCATGCGGCCGGCCTTCCGCTCTATCAGTATCTGGGGGGCGTGCGCGCCTGTCAGCTTCCGGTGCCCATGATGAACATTTTAAATGGAGGAAAGCACGCGGACAACACCGTCGATCTTCAGGAGTTCATGATCATGCCCGTGCGTGCGGAGAGCTTTGCGGACGGGCTTCGCATCTGCGCGGAGATCTATCATAATTTAAAGAAGCTTTGCGGGCGCAGAGGCCTGTCCACGGCGGTGGGAGACGAGGGCGGCTTCGCTCCGGATCTTTCAGACAGCAGGGAGGTGCTTTCCCTGCTCGTGGAGGCCGTGGGGAAAAGCGGCTACGAGGCGGGCCGCGATATCAGGATCGCCGTGGATGCGGCGGCAAGCGAGCTGTATGAGGAGAAGAGCGGAACCTATTTTTTCCCCGGCGAGAGCCGGATGAGAGGCAAGGAGATCCGCCGCAGCACGGAGGAGATGATCTCCTGGTATGAGGAGCTGGTCCGGGAATTTCCCATTGCGTCCATCGAGGACGGCCTGTTTGAGGACGACTGGGACGGATGGAAGAGGCTGACCGAAAGACTCGGCGGACAGATCCAGCTGGTGGGAGACGATCTGTTCGTCACCAACCCGAAGCGCCTGCGGGCGGGCATCCAGCTGGGGGCGGCGAACGCCGTTCTGGTGAAGGTGAATCAGATCGGCACGCTTTCCGAAGCCATGGAAGCCATTGAGACGGCGCAGAAAAACGGCTACCGCGCGATCATCTCCCACCGCTCCGGAGAAACGGAGGACACCACCATCGCGGATCTTGCCGTGGCCGCAAACGCCGGACAGATCAAGACCGGCGCGCCCTGCCGCACGGACCGGACGGCGAAGTACAACCGGCTTCTTCGCATCGAGGAGGAGCTTCGCGGCGCGGCCCGCTGGCAGGAGCCTTTTGGAAAAATCCGCTGACCATTTGCAGTCCGGATGTCCGATGAAAAAAACTTGCATCGGCATCCGGATTGTGTTATAGTGTAACAGCTGGTATCAAGCCTGCAGACAGTATTTCTGCAAAGACAGTGGAATAACAGGCAGATGGATCCGTGGCGAAGGAGCCATAAGGGGCTGCTGTACACAGTGTGACGGCCGGTTTCCCCGGACGTCATTTGTTTGATTATCGTGTCCGTACAGGAAACATATCTGGCTTTGTACGAAGGACGTTCCGGCCGCGCGAATCTTCCGGCCGGCTCAGGATCCTATCAGTAAAAACAGTAGAGCAAAGGACGATGCCTTTCCCCGCAGCCTTTGTGCAAGATACTGAAAAGAAAAGGAGTGTTACAGTTGGTAAAGTACGTAGTGAAGAGAGTCTTTCTTGCCATCGTTACCCTGCTGATCATCTGCGCGATCACATTCTTTGCCATGAATGCGATCCCCGGAGGACCCTTCGACGGAGAGAAAGCGGTATCCGAGGAGGTAAGGGCGGCTCTGGAAAGAAGATACAACCTGGACAAGCCGGTGCCGGAGCAGTTCGTGATCTATATGAACAACCTGCTTCACGGGGATTTCGGCATCTCCCTCAAGACCGGCCGTGAGATCAAGACGGTGATCGGCGAGTCCTTCCTGGTTTCCGCGAAGCTGGGCGGCATGGCGATCGTGGTGGCCGTGATCCTGGGCGTGATCTTCGGAAGCATCGCGGCTCTGACCAGAAACAGGCTGCCTGACCGTCTGATCATATTTTTCTCCACCCTTCTGACATCCCTGCCGAGCTTTGTTCTGGGCACGCTGCTTCTGCTCGTCTTCTGCGTGAAGCTGGGATGGGTGCCCGTCTGGAGCGTGGATAACCGCAACTACGTGCTTCCCGTGATCTCCCTTGCGGCATATCCGATGGCATATATCACCCGTCTGACCAAGACCAGCATGCTGGACGTGATGGGACAGGATTATGTGCGTACGGCGCGCGCCAAGGGCGTATCCACACTGAAGGTCATATTCAAGCATACGCTGAGAAACGCGCTGATCCCCGTCATCACCTACGTGGGCCCGATGACGGCTTCCATCCTGACAGGCTCCCTCGTGGTGGAGCAGATCTTCACCATCGGCGGCCTGGGCGCAAAATTCGTTGACGGCATTACGAACCGCGACTACACCCTGATCATGGGGACCACCATTTTCCTTGCGGTCCTGATGGTTACGGTGAACCTGATCACGGATATCGTATACAAGCTGATCGATCCCCGCATCAAGCTGGATTAAGGAGGATGGAAGAGACAGATGAGTACGCTGGAAAAGAACCTGAAAAAAGAGATCGACGCGATGCCGGAGAAGTCTCCTTTAAGCCTGCAGATCGATCTGAAGAAGTTTGAGAAGGCGACCGAGGAGGAAAAGAGACAGCAGGATGTAATGAGTGAGTCCGTTTCCTTCTTTAAGGACGGCATGCGCCGGCTGATGAAGAATCCGCTGGCCGTGGGAAGCATTATCGTGCTGATCCTGATCGTCCTGCTGATCGTATTCGGCCCGATGTTCATTCCCTATGAATATTCGGAGATCATCCGCGTGGACGGAAAGCGCGACAGGACCATCGCCAACATGGCCCCCTTCCAGTATTCCGAGCTGGAGCAGGAGTTCATGGCCGAAGGCGGCAAGATCTTTCCCCATATCATGGGAACGGATGAAATGGGCCGCGACTATTTCGTGCGTGTGCTTTACGGAACGAGAGTATCCCTGATCGTCGGCGTGTTTGCGGCGGTGATCGTTCTTATCATCGGTAATATATATGGAAGTATCTCCGGATACTTCGGCGGCAAGGTTGACCTGGTCATGATGCGTATCGTGGATATCATCTATTCCCTTCCGGATACGCTGATGGTGGTCCTGCTTTCCGTGGTGCTCAACGAGGTGCTGAACGTGGAAGCCATTCCGTTTCTGCAGAAGATCGGAACGAACATGCTTTCCATGTTCGTGGTGTTCGCCCTGCTGTACTGGGTGAGCATGGCCCGTCTGGTGCGCGGACAGATCCTGACCATCAAGCAGAATGACTATGTGCTTGCGGCAAAGGTGAGCGGAGCCAAATCCAAACGGATCATTTTCCGCCACATCCTGCCCAACTGCATCAGCGTCATCATTATCTCCGCCGCTCTGCAGATCCCTTCCGCGATCTTTACGGAAAGCTTCTTAAGCTTTATCGGAATGGGCGTACAGGCTCCCATGCCTTCCCTCGGCTCTCTGGCGAACGCGGCCAGAGCCGGAATCAGCGCCTATCCCTGGAAGCTGGTGTTCCCGTCCCTGATGATCTGCCTGATCACGCTCGCCTTCAACCTGCTGGGCGACGGCCTGCGCGACGCGTTCGATCCTAAGCTGAAGAGATAAGGGAGGAGAATACAGATGAGTGAGACAATTCTTTCGGTAAAAAATCTTCATACCTCCTTCCGGACGGATAACGGGGAGGTTATGGCGGTAAACGGCGTTTCCTTCAATCTGGAAAAGGGCAAGATCCTCGGCATCGTGGGAGAGTCCGGCTCCGGTAAGTCCGTTACGGCCTATTCCATCATGCAGATCCTGGAGAAAAACGGAAGGATCACGGAGGGAGAGGTTTTATACAAGGGACAGGATATCACCAAATATACGGAAAAGCAGATGCGGGATTTCCGCGGAAAATGCTGTTCCATCATTTTCCAGGATCCCATGACGAGCCTGAATCCCGTCTTTACGGTGGGAAATCAGCTGCGTGAGGCCATTGAGCTTCACACGAACAGAAAGGGAAAAGAGGCGGAAGCGCGCGCCGTGGAGATGCTGACCCTGGTTGGCGTCAACGAGCCGGAGAAGCGTGTGAAGCAGTATCCCTACGAGCTGTCCGGCGGAATGCGCCAGAGAGTGATGATCGCCATGGCGCTGGCCTGCGAGCCGGATATCCTGATCGCCGACGAGCCCACCACGGCTCTGGATGTGACCATCCAGGCGCAGATCCTGGAGCTGATGCAGGAGCTGCAGAAAAAGCTGGGCATGGCCATCATCATGGTAACCCATGACCTTGGCGTCATTGCCGACATGTGCGACGAGATCATCGTCATGTACGGCGGCCGCGTATGCGAAAGAGGAACGGCGGAGGATATTTTCTACCGCCCGCACCATGAATATACGAAGGGCCTTCTGCGTTCCATTCCCAATGTGGACCGGATCGGAGAGAAGCTGATCCCCATCCCGGGAACGCCCATCAACCTTCTGAACATGCCGAAGGGCTGCGCCTTCTGCCCGCGCTGCGAGAACGCGATGAAGATCTGCATCGAGCAGGTTCCGCCGGAAATGCAGATGCCGGACGGCCATTACGCGGCCTGCTGGCTGAACGTGAAGGAAGAGATGCTCGCAGAGCAGAAGGGCGCGAAGGGCTGAAAAACGCTTCGGCATGGAGGTTAAAATGAGTGATTATCTGGTAGAGGTCAAGGACCTGAAGCAATATTTCCCGATCAAGGTCGGTTTTGTAAAGACGATTCCCCTGAAGGCCGTGGACGGCGTTTCCTTTTCCATCAAGCCCGGCGAGACGCTGGGGCTGGTGGGCGAGTCCGGCTGCGGAAAGACGACGGTGGGACGTTCTCTTTTAAGACTTTATACCCCGACGGGGGGGGAGGTTCTGTACAACGGAGAGAAGGTGGACGCAGGCAGCATCCGGCATATGAGAAAAGAGATGCAGATGGTGTTCCAGGATCCCTATTCTTCCCTGAATCCCCGTATGACGGTCGAGGACATCATCGGCGAGCCTCTGGATGTGCATAAGCTGTATTCCAGCAAGGGGGAGCGCCGGGACAAGATCATCCATCTGATGGAGCTGGTGGGACTGAACGCGGAGCATGCCACCCGTTACGCACACGAGTTTTCCGGCGGTCAGAGACAGCGTATCGGCATCGCGAGAGCGCTGGCAACCAACCCCAAGTTCATCGTCTGCGACGAGGCAGTCAGCGCCCTGGACGTTTCCATCCAGGCGCAGGTCATCAACATGTTCGAGGAGCTGCAGGACAAGCTGGGCGTGGCCTATCTGTTCATCGCCCACGACCTGCTGGTGGTTCATCATATTTCCGACCGCATCGCGGTCATGTATCTGGGAAGGATCGTGGAGATCGCGGATTCCAATGAGCTCAATGACAATCCGATGCATCCCTACACCCAGTCCCTGTTAAGCGCGGTTCCCTACCCGGATCCCAGGATGGCGAAGGAACGCCACAGGATCGTCCTGGAGGGAGATGTGCCCAGCCCGCTGCACATGCCGAGCGGCTGCGCGTTCCGCACCCGCTGCCGCTACGCGACGGAAAAGTGCGCGCAGGAATGCCCGTCCCTGACCGACAGAGGCGACGGACATATGGTGGCCTGCTGGAACAAATAGGACGGCGCTTTGCCGTCTGGAAAACATGACGAAAAAGACCTTTTGTTTTCCGCTTATTTTGATACAATTTGTCCTTTCCATGCAGGAAGGGACGTTGTATAATATAAACCGTATCTGAAAACCTGTTTTCATGGGAGGAAACGATTATGAAGAAAAAGTATCTGGCATTACTGCTGGCTGCTTCCATGATTGTGGGCACTCTTGCAGGCTGTGGTTCTTCCACAACCACGACCGAGAGCTCCGCTCCCGCAGAGACCACGGTAGAAGAGTCTGCCGCCGCTGAAGAGACGGCTGCAGAGTCCACCGAGGCTTCTACGGAGGCTGCCACTGAGGAAGCTGCCGCATCCGGCGAGCATGGCCCGTCCAGCGAGGCCGCTCCTGCATGGGAGGATTATGACGCGAGAATCGATCAGATCAGAGTTGAGACCGATCTGGCTGCCCGCGAAGCTCTGATGCATGAGGCTGAGGACGAGCTGATGAGCACCTGGGCGATCATGCCCCTTTACTACTACAACGATGTTTACATGCAGTCCGAGGACATCGGAAACATCTACTGCAACCTGTTCGGCTACAAGTACTTCGGCTTTGCGACCGCTCCGGGCAACACCCTGTCCCTGCAGATCGCTTCCGAGCCTGACAGACTGGATCCCGCTCTGAACTCCACGGTTGACGGCGCCTGCCTGGCGATCCTTGCCTTCGCCGGCCTGTACACCTATGATGAGAACGGACAGCTGGTTCCCGACCTTGCCGAGAGCGTTGAGGAGAGCGAGGACGGCATGACCTATACCTTCACCATGAAGGACGGCCTGATGTGGTCCGACGGAACCCCTCTGACCGCCGCTGATGTGGAATACAGCTGGCAGAGACTGGCTGACCCCAACACCGGCGCTGACTACGCTTATCTGGCAGACGTGATCGCGAAGAACGACGACGGAACCCTGCAGGTGGAAGCGAGCGAAGACGGAAAGACCTTCACCGTTTCGCTGACCGCTCCCTGCGCGTACTTCCTTGACCTGTGCGCTTTCCCGGCCTTCTATCCGGTTCCCCAGGCTTCCGTAGAAGGAGCTGAGGGCGCTACTGACAACCCGGGCGCATGGTGCACCGAGGCCGGCTTCGTATCCTCCGGCCCGATGGTATGTACCGGATGGACCCACAACGAGTCCATGACCTACGAGAAGAACCCCAACTACTATGACGCGGACAAGGTGACTCTCGAGAAGATCGACTTCATGCTCAGCGACGATGACACCGCTGTATGGAACGCCTTCATGGACGGTTCCCTGCAGTTCATCGATACCATCGGTACCGACAACATGGCTACCGCCAAGGAAATGCCCGAGTACCACAACGTTCCTACTCTGGGAACCTACTATGCAGGCTTCAATGTAAACAGCCCGATCTTTGAAGGCAAGACCGTTCAGCAGGCTGCCGACATGAGAAAGGCCATGAACCTGCTGGTTGACCGTCAGTACATCGTTGATACCATCGCGCAGGCGGATCAGGAGATCGCCAACACCTTCATTCCTACCGGAATGGGCGACGGCCAGGGCGGCGAGTTCAGAGCGAACGACGACGCTTACACCTATCCGAACGAGGAAGCGGTCGGCTACTTCGATCCCAGCCCGGAAGCCTATGACGCCAACGTGGAAGAGGCCATTTCCCTGCTGGAGGGCGCTGGTTATGTGTTTGATGAGAACGGAATGCTTTCCGAGGAAACTCCCATCAACCTGACCTACCTGACCAACGAAGGAACCGGCAACGTTGCCATCGGCGAAGCTCTGCAGCAGGATTTCGCTGTGATCGGCATCAACCTGACCATCGAGACCCGTGAGTGGTCAGTATTCCTGAACGAGAGAAAGGACGGACAGTTCGACTTCGCCCGTGAGGGATGGCTGGCTGACTACAACGACCCGATCAACATGCTGGAGATGTGGACCACCGAATCCGGCAACAACGATATGCAGTTCGGCAGATAATCTGTCCGAAGCTGTAAGCACGGCGCAGTCCGTATCCGGACTGCGCCGGCAGTAAAAAAGATATGGTTTATAACGGCCCGGGCCCCTGTTTCCGACAGAAGCCCGGGCCGTATTTTTCAGCCGTGATTTCAGACTTTTGGTACGGCTGCAGGAAATGTGAAAAATCCGGTTGTAAAATCCGGCCCGTTATGATACACTGGTAAAGGTCTTTCGTTAGGAGGTGTAAAAAGTGGCGGTTCTGAGAATCATAGTTACGATCATTTTCATACTCATCTGCATCGCGCTGACCATTCTGGTGCTGATGCAGGAAGGTAAGGCATCCGGACTGGGAGCGATCAGCGGAATGGCGGAAACCTACTGGGGAAAAAATAAGGGACGTTCCATG
The DNA here is from genome assembly GCA_019115665.1 of Candidatus Eisenbergiella pullistercoris. Lineage (GTDB taxonomy): Bacteria > Bacillota > Clostridia > Lachnospirales > Lachnospiraceae > Eisenbergiella > Eisenbergiella pullistercoris. The sequence continues at coordinate 11,851 of DXDD01000136.1, forward strand.
GAAGGAACGATGGTCAGGGTAACGAAGTACCTTGCGATTGCCTTTATTGTGATTGCCGCGATCCTGAATATCTCAAGATTCTGATCACCAAAGCACTCTTACCGTTGCGGAAAGGGTGCTTTTTCTGATATCAAGCGGCTTTTCCGGCAGCGCGGCAGCGGGCGCCGGAGAAAGAACGGCGCAGAACGGCAAAAAGAGAGAAAGAAAAACGGAGGAAAGAGCTTGGCGGGCAGTCTTAACGTTCGGCTGGATGAAAACAGAAAAGAGAAGATCGTCGCCTTCCTGAAGGAGCCGTCCTATGTTCCCATGAAGGAAAAGGAGCTGGCCTGCCTGATGCAGGTGAGCGCGGAGGACAGGCCGGAGTTCAGGCGCCTTCTGCAGGAGCTGATCCTGGAAGGAAGGATTCAGATCAACCGGCGGGGAAGATATTCCGTTCCGGATGGGAAGCCTGTGATCGGTACCTTCATCGGTCATCCCAGGGGCTTCGGCTTCGTGGAGGTGGAGGGAAGGAAGGACGATCTCTATATTCCTCCTGCGAAGACGAAGGGCGCTTTCCATCAGGATACGGTGGAGGTCCGTCTGCTGGGAGGCTTTCCGGGCGGAAGGCAGGAGGCGGAGGTGGTCCGCATCCTGGCGCGGGGAATGACCGGGGTGGTAGGGACCTACCAGCAGAATAAAAGCTTCGGATTTGTGATTCCGGACAACAGCCGGTTCGGAAGAGATATTTTTGTGCCGGGAGAAAAGGCGGGAGGCGCTGTTTCCGGATCCAAGGTGATCGTTGAGATCACGGATTACGGCGGCCCGGGGAAAAGCCCCGAGGGAAGGGTCGCTGAGATCCTGGGCCATGCAAACGATCCGGGTGTGGATATCCTTTCCATCGTAAAAAGCTGCGGCATCCCTGACGCCTTCCCGCCGGAGGCGCTGTCGGAAGCGGAGCGCGCGGCGGCCGGATCCGGCGGGAACGCGTCTGCCCCGGACCGTGCGGCGGCCGCGCCGGAGAGGGAAGCGCCTGCCGCCGGCGGAACCGCTTCCGTATCCCCCGGCGCGGCCGCCGGGGAGGATCTTTCTTTCAGGCTGGATCTGAGGGAGCTTCCCATGGTGACTATAGACGGGGAGGACGCGAAGGATCTGGACGACGCGGTGAGTCTGTACCGGAAGGACGGGCAGTATCATCTTGGCGTGCATATCGCGGACGTGTCCCACTATGTGAAGGAAGGCTCCGCCCTGGATGCGGAGGCTCTGCGGCGCGGCACCAGCGTGTATCTGGCGGACCGGGTGATCCCCATGCTGCCCCACATGCTGTCAAACGGCGTCTGCTCCCTGAACGCGGGGGAGGACAGGCTGGCGCTCAGCTGCCTGATGACGCTGAACGGACGGGGAGAGGTGACGGACTATACCATCGCCCCGTCCGTGATCCGGGTGAAGGAACGGATGACCTATACCTGTGTGGCGGCGATCCTGGAAAAGGACGACCCGGAGGAATCGGCCCGTTATGAAAGCCTGGTTCCCATGCTCCGGGATATGGCCCGGCTTTCCGGCCTGATCCGGGAGAGGAGACATCGGAGAGGAGCCGTGGATTTTGACTTTCCGGAGAGCCGGATCCGGCTGGATGAGAACGGCCGTCCGGCGGAGATCCTGCCGCAGCAGCGCAATACGGCCACCCGGCTGATCGAGGATTTCATGCTTCTGGCAAATGAAACGGTGGCGCAGCATTTTTACTGGCTGCAGACGCCCTTCCTGTATCGTACCCACGAGACGCCGGAGCAGGATAAGATGCGCGCTCTTGCGGCCTTTGTGCACGGTCTGGGCTATTCCATGAAGATCGGTCAGGAGGAGATCCATCCTAAAGAGCTGCAGAAGCTTCTGGAACAGGCGGAAGGGACGCCGGAGGAAAATCTGATCGGGCGGCTTACTTTAAGAAGCATGAAGCGGGCGCATTATACCACCCGCTGCGAAGGGCATTTCGGACTGGCGAGCCGGTTTTACTGCCATTTTACCTCCCCGATCCGCAGATATCCGGATCTGCAGATCCACCGCATCATAAAGGAACAGCTCTCCGGCCGTCTGGACGAAGAACGCACAGCCCATTATGAGTCCATCCTGGAGGATGTGGCGAAGCAGACCAGCAGGACGGAGCGCCGGGCGGATGAAGCGGAACGGGAGGTTCGGAAGCTGAAGATGACGGAATACATGGAGCAGCACATCGGCGAGGTATATGAAGGCATCATCTCCGGAATTACCTCCTGGGGGCTCTACGTGGAGCTTCCCAATACGGTGGAGGGGCTTCTGCATGTATCGGCTCTTCCCGGGGATTTTTTTGAATATGACGAAGCGGCCTGCGAAATGCGGGGAACGAAAACCGGCGTCTGCTACCGGATGGGCGGCCGGATCCGGGTGAAGGTCAGATTCGCGGACCGTTTTACCAGAAGCATTGATTTCATACCGGCGGACGACGAAGCCGGATAAGGGACGCCGCCATGCGGGCGGCGGAATGGTGGATTTATGGCAAAGGAAGCGCAGAAGCTTATCGCAAACAACAAAAAGGCATACCACGATTATTTTGTGGAAGAGAAATACGAAGCGGGGCTCGTGCTGCACGGCACGGAGGTGAAGTCCCTGCGGATGGGGAAATGCAGCATCAAGGAAGCCTTTGTTTCCATCGACAGGGGCGAAGCCTGGGTGAACGGCATGCATATCAGCCCCTATGAAAAGGGGAACATTTTCAATAAGGACCCGCTGCGCGCCAGAAAGCTTCTCCTGCATAAGACGGAGATCGCGAAGCTGGCCGGAAAGGCGGCGGAACGCGGCTATACCCTGATGCCCCTTCAGGTTTATTTCAAAAACGGAAGGGCGAAGATGGAGGTGGGACTCTGCCGCGGCAAAAAGCTGTACGACAAGCGGCAGGATATCGCAAAGAAGGACATGCGCAGGGAAACGGAACGGGAATTCAAGGTGAAAAATCTCTGATTGACTTTCCCCGGACGCCTGTGTATAATGATTTACACAAAAATCAGGGCCAGTCAAGGTTTCGACAGGGGCTTTGAAGCTGGAGAAGCTACCCGCAGGTGATGCGTCAAATCACAAACCTAAATATAAACGCTGAAGACAACACTTTAGCTTACGCTGCTGCTTAAAGCGGCGTTGTCCGATCCGGGGCACCTGCACTCCGGAACCCGGGCATCGACGATGCAGGAAACGACACAGGCAAAGCTTTGAGCCTGCGGGCGTAATATGAAGCTACTGAAACCGCGGGGATGTCAGTTTCCGCGCGGCGGAGGGAATGGAAGAGGCGAAAGCCTCTTCGGCAAGAACTGACTACGGTAGTAGAAGGACAGGGGATGGGCTTTTGGACACGGGTTCGACTCCCGTCTGGTCCACTTATCAGAATGCTTGAAAATATGCTGTTTTCAGGCATTCTTTTTTTCTGTTCCTGATAGCGTTTTCAGGAGGCCGGGCTCCGCGGGGGCGGAGCCTGACGCAGTCCTTATTTCCCGAAAAGCAGGCGGCGTTTGTTCTCTATCTCGTCTTTCCGCTTCTGCGAGGCGGCCTGATCCGTCCGGTAGCGGCCGCCCTGCGCGGCAAGTACGTCTCCCTCCCGGATCCCGGCGGGAAGCCGGTCCGTCGGGATGCGGATCATACTTCTGTCCTCCTGCTCGCAGACGGCATACCCTTCCTCCAGCCGGTCCACGATGAGCCTGCCTTCGATCTGTTCCCTTTCGTTCTTTCTTTCCTGCATTCTCTGACCCTCCTTTGCGGTATCTGAAGCTGCCGGATTAAGGATTGCACTGCCCGCAGGGGCTGTATCCCATTCCGATCGCCTCGTCTCTGGTTCCTTCAAAACGGATCCGGTTCTCTTCCTTCATCTGTGTCACGGACGGACAGTCCGGAGCGTGGAATTTCATGGTGTTCCGGTTCAGCACATAGGAAACCGCCGGCGCTTCCTGGGAAGAACCGGAGAGCTCCGGCGCGCTGCTCCATGAGATGGAAGCGCCGTCAGAGACAGCTATGACCGTACCCTGTTCATCCGTCCGGAAGACGGATACGCCCGCCGCATGCAGCCGGTCCAGCGTTTCCTGATGCGGATGTCCGTAGCTGTTGTCCTTCCCGCAGGATATGACGGCGTAATCCGGATCCACCGCGTCAAGGAAGCTGCCGCAGGTGGAGGTGGAGCTGCCGTGATGGCCTGCCTTCAGCACGTCGGCCTTCAGAGGAAGGCCGCTTTGCACCATAGCTTCTTCAGAGACGCTTTCCGCGTCGCCGCACAGGACGAAGGCGGTGGAGCCGTAAACCAGACGGATCCCCACGGACAGGTTATTGAGGTCGCCGACTTCCTGCGCTTCCGCCGCGATTTCCGCAGAGGGAGACAGAATGGTAAAGGAAGCGTCTCCGAGAGAAAACGCCTCGCCGGGCTGAGGGGAGGATACCGTCAGATTTTTTTCCAGCAGCGCGTCCAGCACGTCCTCATAGGTCCGGGTGGTATGGGATACGTCCGGCATGATGACCGTTCCGATATCAAAGGAGAGGATCACGTCATCCAGTCCGCCGATATGATCCTCATGGGAGTGAGTCCCGATCAGATAATCCAGCTTTGTCAGGTTCAGCGAGTGAAGATAGTCCGTAACCGTGCCGCCGCTTTCGTTGGTCCCCGCGTCCACCAGCATGGCATGCTCCCCCGCCTGGATCAGGATGGAATCGCCCTGCCCCACGTCGATGAAGTGTACCCGCAGATATCCGTCGGATCCGGAAAACTCCGGCAGAGCGGCGACGGTCTCCCGGGACTGCTGCCAGTCCCCGCTTTCCTCCGGCAGAAGATCGGCCCAGGCCGACGGGGCAGAACAGCCGGAGAGCAGGACGGCCTGAAGAAGCAGCAGGGCGGCGCAGCAGATCCCGGCCCTGCGGAAAAAGGAAGCGGTTAAACATTTCAGTCGTTTCATTTTCGCAGATTACCTCCTGTCTCCTATCATAACGCAGATGCTCCGGAAAGAAAAGAAGAAAATCGAACATCTGTGCTTTTTTGAAGATACAGGGGGAATGGGATTTTATACTTTCTTTATGTGAAATTTATAAGAAATTTCGTTCCTTTTCATTGCATTCTGTGCGGCGTGCGGTAAAATAAGGAATAAAGCCGGTTTTTATGACGTCCGGCATGGAGGGTAAGTGTGAATAATATGAGAGAAAAGCTGATACGATTTATGCAGGGAAGATACGGGACGGACCAGTTCTCACGGTTCCTCCTTGGAGTGGCCGTGGCCTGTCTGGTGCTGTCGCTGTTCATTCACAGCCGGATCTGGTCGTTTCTCATCCTGATTCTGATCGTGTACTGCTATTTCCGGATGTTTTCCAGGAATATTCAGAAGCGGTATGCGGAAAATCAGAAGTATCTGCAGCTGACGGGCGGGATCCGCCGGAAATGGGCTGTTTTTCTGAGAGACTGGAAGGACAGGAAAACCCACAGGATCTATAAGTGCCCCGGCTGCGGGCAGAAGATCCGGATCCCGAAAGGTCATGGCAGGGTGGAGATCCGCTGTCCCAGGTGCAGGACCCAGTTCGTCAGAAAGAGCTGAGACCGCGCCGTTTCAGGCGGAATGCGGCGGCAGGCGGCAAAACAGAGGAAGATATGTTCGGATATATTATCGTAAACAGGCAGGAACTGAAGCTTCGGGAGCTGGATGTGTACCAGTCCTGGTACTGCGGCCTGTGCAGACAACTGAAGGAAAAATACGGCGTCAAGGGACAGCTCACGCTCACCTATGATATGACCTTTCTGATCCTGCTGCTTTCCGGGCTGTATGAGGCGGAGGAAGAGACCGCTTTCATCCGGTGCGCGGCTCATCCGCTGGGAAAGCATGCGGCAAGAAGCAGTCTTTTTACCGGATACGCGGCGGATATGAACGTCCTTCTTACCTATTACCAGTGCATGGACGACTGGAAGGATGAGAAAAAGGTGCTGAAAAGAGGGTATGCCGGGCTTCTGAAGCGCTCCTGCGCCGGAGTGGAGAAGGCTTATCCCGAAAAGGCGCAGGTTGTCAGGAACGGGCTGCTCCAGCTTCAGGAATATGAAAAGAAGAGAACAAAAGACCTTGACATGCCTGCGGGGTGCTTTGGTAATATAATGGCGGAGATATTCGCCTGCCGGAAGGATGAATGGGAGGAGACGCTCAGGATCATGGGCTTTTTCCTGGGAAAGTTCATCTACCTTCTGGACGCCTATGAGGATGTGGAGAAGGATGAAAAGAACGGCTGCTACAATCCCTTCGCTTCCCGCAGGGGGGAAGCGGGCTTCGACGACGAGGTGTACGGGATTCTCAGAATGATGATGGCCGAATGCTCCAGGGCTTTTGAAAAGCTCCCGATTCTGGAAAATACGGACATTCTGCGCAATATCCTTTATTCCGGCGTGTGGTGCCGGTTTGAGAGCGTGCGTGCCCGGAGAAAGGAAAAGCAGGAAAATGCGTGACCCATATCAGGTGCTGGGCGTGTCCCGGGACGCGTCGGACGAGGAGATCAAAAAGGCCTACCGCGCGCTGAGCCGGAAATATCACCCGGACGCCAATGTGAACAATCCCAATAAAGATCAGGCGGAGGAAAAATTCAAGCAGATCCAGCAGGCGTATCAGCAGATCATGGACGAACGCCAGAGGGGAGCGGCCGGAGGCGGTTCTTACGGCAGCGGCTCCTATGGAAACGGCTCCTACGGAGGAGGTTCCTATGGCGGAAGCTCCTACGGCGGTTATGACGGAAGAGATTTCGGCGGCTTCGGCGATTTTGGAGATTTCTTCGGCGGATTCGGCTTCGGCGGACAGAGCTACAGGAGAACGCAGAACGGTGCGGGAGACGACGAATATACGGTGCACATGAACGCGGCGTGGAATTATATCCAGAGCCGCCATTTCCGGGAAGCGCTGAACGTGCTTTCCGGCATCGGCGATCATACGGCCAGGTGGTATTATTACAGCTCCGTCGCCAACGCCGGACTCGGGAACAATGTGGCGGCGCTGGAGCATGCGAAGCGGGCGGCCGCCATGGAGCCGGACAACATGCAGTACAGACAGTGGGTATCGCAGCTGGAATCCGGCGGAAGCTGGTATCAGACGCAGCAGACCTCCTACGGAATGCCGGTTATGGAAGGAAACAGCTGGTGCCTGAGGCTGTGCATCGCGAACCTGATCTGCAACCTCTGCTGCGGAGGCGGAGGCATGTGCTGCGGAGGCGGCGTCCCGATGGGAAGATTTTAATGCGCTGCGGCAGGGCGGCATACAGGTATATCAGGAGGCAGACGGAATATGAAGGCTATGGTGGTTTACTCAAGCAGGACAGGAAATACGAAAAAGGTGGCGAACGGCATCTTTGCAGGCATTCCGGGAGAATCCAAGGATATTCAGAGCCTGGAGGAATATGACGGAAAAGACGCGGATATCTTTTTTGCGGGCTTCTGGACGGACAAGGGCACCTGCGATATGTCCGTGGTGGATTTCCTGTCTGAGCTGCATGGAAAAAAGGTGGCGCTGTTCGGCACCTGCGGGATGGGGAAGGACAGCGAATACATGGAAAGGATCGGGAAGCATGTGAAGGTGTGGATCCCGGAGGACTGCACGTATCTCGGCTTTTATATGTGCCAGGGAAAGATGCCGATGGATGTGCGCAGAAGATACGAGACCATGGAGAAAAACGGCGTGGAGCCGGAAAAGGTGAAAATGCTTCTTGCCAATTTCGACGAGGCGCTTCTGCATCCGGACGACAGGGATGTGCAGAACGCGGCGGCTTTTGCAAAACGGATGATGGAAAAGGCGGAAAGTCTGTAGGCTTTCGGGCAGGCGGGAAGGCCTGCCTTTTGCTTTTTTCACAGCTTTTTCATAAATAACTGATATAATAAAGGAAGACGTAAAAAGGAAACTTCCGCAGCGGAGGATGGAGCATATGGAACGGACAAAGATACTGGTTGTAGACGATGAGAGCAGAATGCGCAAGCTGGTGAAGGATTTTCTTCAGAAAAGCAATTATGAGGTTCTGGAGGCAGGAGACGGAAGCGAGGCGCTGGATATTTTTTTCGCGCAGAGCGATATCGCGCTGGTGATCCTGGATGTGATGATGCCGAAGATGGACGGCTGGCAGGTGTGCCGGGAGATCCGGAGCTATTCCAGAGTCCCGATCATCATGCTCACCGCCAGAGGGGATGAGAAGGACGAGCTGCAGGGCTTTGAGCTGGGCGTGGATGAATACATTTCCAAGCCCTTCAGCCCCAAGATCCTGGTCGCCCGTGTGGAGGCCATTCTGAGAAGGACGGGAAAATCGGCGGCGGGAGAGATCCTGGACGAGGGCGGCATCCATCTGGACAAGACGGCGCATATGGTGACCATAGGAGACAAAAACGTCGATCTGAGCTTTAAGGAATTCGAGCTTCTCACTTACTTTATGGAAAATAAGGGAATTGCCCTTTCCCGGGAAAAGATCCTCAACAACGTATGGAATTACGACTACTTTGGAGACGCCAGGACCATAGACACCCATGTAAAGAAGCTGCGCAGCAAGCTGGGGGAAAAGGGAGAGATGATCAAAACCATCTGGGGCATGGGCTATAAGTTCGATCCGGACGACAGGGGAGCGGAGCAGAAATGAAATATTCCATCAGGAAACAGTTCGCCGGCATTTTTATCGGGCTGATGGCCGGCACCATGCTGCTGTGCTGGTTTGTGAACAACACCTTTCTGGAGCGCTTTTATTTCATGAATAAGCAGCGGGTCGTCATGGAGGCGTACACGCAGCTTAACGAGGCGGCGCAGAAGGACAGCATCAGCACGGACGATTTTAACGTATATCTGCAGCAGCTCAGCGCCACCTATAATATTTCCATCCTGATCCTGGACGAGGATTCGGAGACCATCCGTGTGAGCGGAGGGGATCCTTCTCTGCTGCGTACGGATCTGTGGAGCCATATCATTTATGATACCTATGCGGAAACCGGAAAGGGAGACCCTGCAGCCCCTCCGCAGCAGCCGGCCCAGGGAGGGGCGCTCAGGACCACGCGGGTGCTCGCGAGAAACGAAAGTCCCTTTTATCTGATGCAGATGGTGACAAGCCTTCTGGTAAACATGGACTATCTGGATATGTGGGGCTTTCTGGAAAACGGCAACCTGTTTTTCATCCGGACGGCGCTGGAGAGCATGCGGGACAGCACGGAGATCTCCAGCCGTTTCCTCGCCTATGTGGGGATCGCGTCCACGCTGATCTGCGGGCTGGTGATCTGGCTGGTGTCCAAGAAGATCACGGATCCGATCCTGGAGCTTGCGCGCATTTCAGAGCGTATGACGCATCTGGATTTTGACGCAAGATACCGGGGAAAGAGCTTTAACGAGATCGCCGTCCTGGGCAGTCATATGAACGAGCTTGCCGATACGCTGGAAGCCACCATCTCTGAACTGAAGACGGCCAACAACGAGCTCCAGAAGGACATTGAAAAAAAGAACCGGATCGACGAGATGCGCAGAGAGTTTCTCGCCAACGTATCCCATGAGCTGAAAACCCCCATCGCACTGATCCAGGGATACGCGGAAGGACTGAAGGAAGGCGTCAATGACGATGAGGAGAGCAGGAATTTTTACTGCGACGTGATCATGGACGAATCCGCCAAGATGAACAATATGGTAAAAAAACTTCTCACCCTGAACGAGCTGGAATTCGGAAACAGCGTTGTGACGATGGAGCGGTTTGATATCGTGGCCCTGATCCGCAATTATATCCAGTCCGCGGAGATCCTGATCCGGCAGAATGAAGCGAAGGTCCATTTCGCGGAGACGGAGCCCGTCTATGTCTGGGGAGACGAGTTCAAGGCGGAAGAGGTGGTCATGAACTATTTCAGCAACGCGCTGAATCATCTGGACGGGGAAAGGGTCGTGGACATCCGCCTGAAAAGACAGGAGAAAAATGTCCGGATCAGCGTATTCAATACCGGGGAGCCGATCCCGGAGGACTCCCTTCCGCATCTGTGGGAAAAATTTTACAAGGTGGATAAGGCCCGCACCCGCGAATACGGCGGAAGCGGCGTCGGTCTGTCCATCGTAAAGGCCATCCAGGATTCCATCCATCAGAAATACGGCGTAAACAATTATGAAAACGGCGTGGAATTCTGGTTTGAAATGGAGAAGGTGGAAGCGGGGGAGACGGCGGAATGACCGGAATGACCGGCCGTTTTTCTTCCCACTTTGCCGGAACAGGCGGCGTTTGTAAAGGGAACGCAAAAAAAACGCAAAAAAGAATGCGAAAAATGTAAATTTATGGTTGACAAAGGAAAGAGAGGATGATAGAATCATCTTCGTTGCCGGAACGACAGGCAGCGAAAGAAATCAGATTTATCAGCCTCTTTCCTTCAGGAAAAAGCCGATAAAAAAGATTTGAAAAAAGTGCTTGACGAAAGCGAACGGTTGTGATAAGATAATCACCGTTGCGGCTGGGGAAAGCCAAAACAAAGCACCTTGACAAATAAACAGTAATGCGACCCTGAAAATTCCAAAAGAATTATTCAGAGGAACGGTCTCGGAAGTCCGAAAGGACGGAAGGGACAAACCCAAAACAGTAAAAACGGGAAAGATTGACCAGAGTTGATCGGAACCAAAGATTAAACAAGAGAGTTTGATCCTGGCTCAGGATGAACGCT
>DXDD01000137.1 GCA_019115665.1 Candidatus Eisenbergiella pullistercoris
GAAAAATAAGCCCGATGGCTTATTTTTCAATCAGGATTTGCGCCGAAGCGTCGCAAATCCCGTTATCGCAGCGCCGAACTGGAGGTTCGGCGCGCGCGCCTCAGCGTAAAACGCTTCGGCATGGAGGAAAAAATGATCAGAGAAAATCTGGATACAGTGAGGGAAAACATCAGACAGGCGTGCGAAAGAGCCGGACGTTCTCCGGAGGAGGTGACGCTGATCGCCGTGAGCAAGACAAAGCCTGTGGAAATGATCCGGGAGGCTTATGAGGCCGGTGTGAGGGACTTCGGGGAAAATAAGGTCCAGGAGCTGATGGATAAGATCCCGCAGCTTCCCTCCGATATCCGCTGGCATATGATCGGCCACCTGCAGCGGAATAAGGTGAAATATCTGGTTGGAAAGGTGGAAATGATCCACAGCGTGGATTCCCTCCGCCTGGCAGAGGAGATCAGCCGGGAAGCCGTAAAGCAGGGGACGGAGGTTAAGATCCTCATCGAGGTGAACGCGGCGGGAGAGGAGAGCAAGTTCGGCGTAACGCCGGCGGAGACGGAAGCGCTGGCGAGGGCCGCCGCCGCTCTCCCCGGGATCCGTGTCTGCGGCCTGATGACGATTGCTCCCCTGACAGAAAATGCCGAAGACAACCGAATTTTTTTCAGGACATTGAGGAACTTATCTGTTGACATGGAGAGGAAAAACATTGATAATGTACATATGGTCTGCCTGTCCATGGGAATGACGGGCGACTATGAAACCGCCTGTGAGGAGGGCTCCACATTTGTCAGAGTGGGAACGGGAATCTTCGGAGAACGCTCCTGGCAGATATAGGTGCGGTCCGCCTGCGGGACGTGATAAGGAGATTGATCAGGTATGGGTGTAATGGACAGGTTTTTAAGCTATATGAAGCTGAACGGCGACGATGATTATGATGATGATTACGACGACGATGAATATGATGATTACGAGGAGCCTGAGAGAAAGAGTTCCAGACTGACGTCCAGAAAGAAGAAAGCCGAGCCTGTGGAGGAAGAAGAGGACCGGCCCCGGAAGACTTCGCCCAAGATCACCCCGATCAAGCAGGTGAGAAAATCCGGCGGGGCGGGGATGGAGGTCTGTGTGATCAAGCCCACGAGCATTGAAGACGGACGGGAGATCACGGAGACGCTTCTGGCGAACCGGACGGTGGTTCTGAATCTGGAAGGCCTTGATGTGGATATCGCTCAGAGGATCATTGATTTCACATCCGGTTCCTGCTTTGCGATCAGCGGAAATCTGCAGAAGATTTCTCAGTACATATTTATCATTACACCGGCCAGCGTGGATATTTCCGGGGATTTTCAGGATATCTTCAACGGTTCTGTTGACGTACCCGGAATCCGGTAGAAAAGGCATCGGCTGCATATGCGGAAAAGCGAATCCGGACAGATTCGCTTTCTTTTATGAAAAAATTTCATTGGGAGAGATTGACCATGGAAAAAAGAATTACCGTTTCCCGGGAGGGGAAGCCCTGTTATGATATCGTTTTTGAAAAGGATTTTTCCCGCCTCGCAGGGGAGCTGAAGGAGCTTGGATATGCAAAGCGGAAGCTGTGCATCGTGACGGATTCCCATGTGGAGCCGCTGTATGCCGGACAGGTACGGGAAGAACTGGAAAAGGAAGGGCTGCAGACGGAGCTGTTTTCCTTTCCGGCCGGGGAAGAAAACAAAAATCTGGATACCGTTCGTTCCCTGTATACCTTTCTGATCGAAAGGCATTTTACCAGGAAGGACTGCCTGATCGCGCTGGGCGGCGGCGTCGTCGGAGATCTGACCGGATTTGCCGCTGCCACGTATCTCAGAGGGATTGATTTTGTACAGATTCCGACCACCCTTCTTTCCCAGGTGGACAGCAGCATCGGCGGAAAAACAGGAGTGGATTTTGACGGCTATAAAAATATGGTGGGAGCCTTCCATATGCCCCGGCTGGTATATATGAATCTGGGCACCCTGGCCACCCTGGAGGCCAGACAGTTCTACAGCGGCTTTGCGGAGGCCATGAAGTCCGCGCTGATCGCGGATGCCAGGTATTATGAATGGCTGGTGGCGAATATGTATGAGATCTGCGACAGAGAACCGGAGGCGATGGCGGAGCTGGTACGCAGAAGCTGCGAGATCAAGCGCAGGATCGTTGAGAAGGATCCTGAGGAAAAGGGAGAGCGGGCCCTTCTGAATCTGGGCCATACCCTGGGACATGCCATCGAAAAGGCGAAGGGCTTTTCTCTTACCCATGGAGAATGCGTCGCGCTGGGATGCGTGGCGGCCGCGTTCATTTCCTGGAAGAAGGAGCTGCTTCCCATGGAGGAATATTATGAGATCCGGGATATGTTCGTCCCCTTCAACCTGCCCATCTCTGTGGACGAGCTGGATCCGCAGCATATTCTCAGCCTGACAAAATCGGATAAGAAGATGGATGGCGGATCTGTCCGTTTTATCCTGCTGCAGAAGATCGGAAAAGCCGTTATTGACCGTTCCGTAACGGACGAGCAGATCCTGGCGGCCATCGATGAAATCAATTTTACGGAAGAGGATGCACATGAATAATCGAAAATGGGGGCTGGATCTCCTTTTTATCCTTGCGGGCGTGCTTTTGGACCAGTGGACGAAATCCCTTGCCGTCCTGTATCTGAAGGGACAGGAGGCGTTTGTCCTGATCCCCGGCGTTCTGGAGCTGAGATATCTGGAAAACAGAGGGGCGGCTTTCGGGATCCTGCAGGGCGGGAAAACGATCTTCCTGATCATTACGCCGATCGTCCTTCTGGCGGCGGCCTATGTGCTGATCCGTATGCCGGACGGCGGAAAGTACCGTATTCTGCACATCCTGCTGGACAGCATCATCATCGGGGCGGTCGGGAATATGATCGATCGGATCCGCCTGGACTATGTGGTGGATTTCATCTATATCAGTCTGATCGATTTCCCGATCTTCAACGTGGCCGATATGTTTGTTTCCATTGCCACTGTGGCGGGAGCGGCGCTGCTTTTGTTCGGGAAAAGCTACCGGGATGAGGATTTCCGGTTCCTTTCGATCAAAAAGGAGGAAAAGGATGGCTGACGGCCGTTATCTTTTTCAGGTGACAGAAGAATATGAGGAAGAACGGATCGATAAGTATATTTCCATGCTTATCGATTCTTTGTCCCGCTCCTTTATCCAGAAGCTGTTAAAGGACGGAAAGGTCCTGGTAAACGGAGTGCCGGTAAAGCAGAATTACCGGCTGAAGGAGGGGGACGAGGTCGGCTTTTGCCTTCCGCCGGCCGTGGAGCCGGATATTCTGCCGGAGGATATCCCTCTGGACATTCTGTATGAGGATGAGGACGTGCTGGTGGTGAACAAGCCCAAGGGAATGGTGGTTCATCCTGCGGCGGGGCATTACAGCCATACGCTGGTCAATGCTCTCATGTATCACTGCCGCGGCAGCCTTTCCGGGATCAACGGCGTTATGCGGCCCGGCATTGTCCACCGGATCGACAGGGATACCACGGGAAGTCTTCTGGTCTGCAAGAATGACGCGGCCCACCTGTCCATCGCCGCTCAGCTGAAGGAGCACAGTATTGTCCGCAGGTACCGCGCCGTGGTATACGGGGAGATCAGGGAAGAAGAGGGCGTGGTGGAGCTTCCGGTGGGGCGGGATCCCCACGACAGGAAGCGGATGGCCGCGGGAGTAAAAAATGGTAAGGAGGCGGTGACGCATTACCGGGTGCTGCAGCGCTTCAGGGGTTTTACCTATATCGAATGCCGTCTGGAGACGGGAAGGACCCATCAGATCCGGGTGCATATGGAGGCTGTCGGACATCCTCTTCTGGGTGATGAGGTTTACCGCCGCAATATTCCCGGAAACGGGAGACCGCCCTGTCATCTGCAGGGGCAGACGCTCCATGCCATGATCCTCGGCTTCCGGCATCCCCGGACCGGAGAATATGTGGAAACAACGGCTCCTCTGCCGGAATATTTTTCCCATCTGCTCAAAATTCTGGAATGATCAGCCATTTTCATAAAGAAATCCCTGAAATTCATTGAATTTTTGGGACTTTTTCATTATAATAGTAATATGTTCGGGAAAAAGAAGGTAATGCCGCCTTTGCAGCGGCAGAAAAAAGGAGGTATGCTGTATGAACACAGTAATTACGATCGGCCGTCAGTTTGGTTCGGGGGGACATGAGATCGGCGAGAAGGTGGCGGAATATTTTGGCATTCAGTGCCTGGATAAGGAGCTTCTGACCAGGGCTGCCAAGGAAAGCGGCTTCTGCGAGGAAATGATCAAAAGCCACGATGAAAGGCCGACCAATTCGTTTCTCTACAATCTGGTTATGGATACCTATTCCTTTGGCTACAATGCGTCCTCCTTTATGGATATGCCCATCAGCCACAAGGTGTTTCTTGCGCAGTTTGATACCATCAAGAAGATCGCATCAGAGGGTCCCTGCGTGATCGTTGGCCGCTGTGCCGACTATGCGCTTCACGATTTCAAGAACTGCATTCATCTGTTCATCTATGCGGATGAGGATGCCAAGGTGAAGCGGATCATGAAGAGATACAGCCTGACGGAGGAAAAGGCCAGGGATATGATCGTCAAGAAGGATAAGCAGCGCCAGAGCTATTACAATTATTATTCCTCCAAGAAATGGGGACGCGCGGACAGCTATGATTTCTGTCTGAACAGTTCTGTCCTTGGCGTGGACGGTACCGTGAAGCTGATCGTCCAGATTGTGGAAGATTTTGAAAACAGGAACAAATAACGCAGCAGAGAAAGACAATGGCATAAGACAATCGTTCATGCTGTCTGCCTGCTTCCTGACGGCTCCGGGGATCCGGAGCCGTCTTCCTGTGCGGGCGAAAGGATACTTTTGGATCATGGATTTTTATCGAAGACTTGCTCTGACCGGAAGCCGGATCCCAAGGGGGAAGGCGGTCACATACGGACAGCTTGCCCTGTTATGCGGCAGGCCGAAGAACAGCCGGCAGGTGGGCCGTGCCCTGAAGCTCGGACTTGCCGGAAGCGCCTTTCCCGCCCACCGCGTTGTAAATTCTCAGGGATTTCTTTCCGGAGCCGCTGCTTTTGAAACGCCTGATATGCAGAGGCTCCTTCTGGAAGCGGAAGGCGTTGCCGTGCAGGATAACCGGGTGGATCTGAAACGGTACGGCTGGAAAAATACCATGGAGGACGCACTTTCCCTTCAGAAGAGCTTTGAGGAGAGAGGGATCTGAGACACATAACTATTCGCGAAACACAAGTTTAACGAATAGTTAGTGCCCTATATCTCTTCTGAATCCAGAATGACCGTAAAGGGTCCGTCGTTGACCAGCTCTACCTGCATATGCGCGCCGAATACGCCGGTCTGGACAACCGGGCCTTCTTTCCTGCAGGCTTCAATTACATGGCTGTACAGCTTTTGCGCATGCTCCGGATTCCCGGCTTTGACAAAGGACGGCCGGTTTCCCTTTCGGCAGTCCGCGTACAGCGTGAACTGGGAAATCAGCAAAAGTTCCCCGTCCACATCCTTCAGACTCAGATTGGTCTTTCCGTTTTCATCGCTGAAGATCCGCAGATTCAGCATTTTACGCACCAGCCGGTCCGCTTCAGCTTCTGTGTCCGTATCGCATACCCCGATCAGGACCAGATAGCCCTGGCGGATGCTTCCGACCACCTGTTCGTTTACGGATACGGAGGCCGAGGCGGCTCTTTGGATGACGAATTTCATAATTTCTGTTTCCTCCTTTGAAAAATGGTGAAATCCTGCAAGAAAAATTGTATAATAGGATTTGATTTCATACCGGAAAGGATAACATAACATTCATGAGACTTCAACAGGTATTAAGTTATGTCCGCAGGGCTGCGGATGATTATCATATGATTCAGGAGGGCGACCGGATCGCGGTGGGGATTTCAGGCGGAAAGGATTCCCTGACCCTGCTTTATGCCCTGCACGGGCTGCAGCGGTTCTATCCGCAGCATTTTGAACTGCATGCGGTGACGGTGGATCTGGGCTTTCATAACCTGGACCTGAGCCGGATCGAAAGCATCTGCAGGGACGAGCTTCAGATCCCGTATACCATCGTCAGAACGGATATCGCGGATGTGATCTTCGAGCAGAGGAAGGAAAGCAATCCCTGTTCTCTCTGCGCGAAGATGCGCAAGGGCGCGCTGAACGATGCCATAAAGAAGGAAGGCTGCAATAAGGTAGCCTATGCCCATCACAAGGACGATGTGGTGGAAACCATGCTGATGTCGCTGATCTACGAGGGAAGGTTTCATACCTTCAGCCCGGTTACCTATCTGGACCGGACGGAAATCACCGTGATCCGTCCGCTGCTTTATATGAACGAGGCGGATGTGATCGGGTTTGTCAATAAAAATCATGTCCCCGTGGTAAAAAGCCCCTGTCCGGCGGACGGACATACCAAACGGGAATATGTCAAGCAGCTGCTCAGACAGCTGAACCTGGAAAATCCAGGCGTGAAGGAACGGATGTTCACGGCGATAACGACCGGCAATCTGCAGGGCTGGCCGATCCCTCAGAAGGACTGATGCACGATGGATAAAGAGATGAATTATCATGACGAACTGAATAAGAAAAATATCCTGAAGCTGAGAGAGCTTCTCTCCACTCTCCCGCCCTTCTGCCGGCAGTTCTTTCGGGGAATAGAGGATACCGCGGCGACCAGGACGCGTATCGCCTACGCCTATGACATCAGGATCTTTTTTGAATTTATCCATGAAACCAACGGCGTTTACAAAAAAATGGATATCGTGGATTATCCTATGTCCATTCTGGATGAGATCAAAAGGGAGGACATTGAGGAATATATGGAGTATCTGTCCTACTATAAAAAGGACGGCGTGGAATATATGAATGACGAACGGGGAAAAAAGCGTAAGCTGGCTTCCCTGCGCAGCTTTTATAATTACTATTACAGAAACGAGATGATCTCATCCAATCCGGCGTCTCTGGTCCCTCTTCCCAAGCTGCATGAAAAGGAGATCATCCGCATGGAGCCCAACGAGGTAGCCGTTCTTCTGGATGAGGTGGAGGAAGGAAGCGGCCTGACCAAAAAGGAAATGAGCTATCACAGAAAGACGGGAACGAGGGATCTTGCCCTTCTTACGCTTCTTCTCGGGACGGGAATCCGCGTTTCGGAATGTGTGGGGCTGGACCTGAAGGACGTGGATTTCGATAACCAGAGGCTGAAGGTGCGCCGGAAAGGCGGATATGAGGATCTGGTCTATTTTGGAGAAGAGGTTGCGGACGCCCTGCAGAATTATCTGGAGGAACGAAGCCGTATCATCCCTCTTCCGGGACATGAGGAAGCGTTTTTCCTTTCCATGCAGAACCGGCGGCTTACGGTCCGGAGCGTGGAGAATCTGGTGAAGAAATATACCTCCCGCGTAACGACGGTCAAGAAGATCACGCCGCACAAACTCCGCAGCACCTACGGAACCACATTGTATCAGGAGACCGGGGACATCTATCTGGTGGCGGACGTCCTGGGACATAAGGACGTAAACACCACCAGAAAGCATTATGCGGCGATGAAGGACGAAAACAGGCGGAAAGCGGCCAGAGCGGTCCGGCTCAGGGAAGAATGGGAGGACTAGAGAGTCCCCCGCCCAGGGCACACGATCCTTTGCGGGCCGCGGCCCGGATCCCGGTCGTGGTCTGTTACCAGAGAGTCCGGAATCCCGGTCACGGTCTGTCCCCGAACCAGAGAGTACGGAGCCAGGCGCGGAATCCGGACTTTTTTTGCGGACCGGGCCCGGCTTTCCACGCTTCTTTGGTATGCCGGGAGGATGGACTGTTTCCGGGCGTTTCCCCCTGCTTCCGATAGATTCGGTTGCTCCGCCTGTTCCATGGAGCCGGAGGCGGAAGCGTCCGGGGGTCGGGGCTGTTCGTTCGTACCGTGGAACCATCCTGCCCGGGCTGTATCCCGGCAGGACGCGCGGATGACGCATCCGCCTGCGGCATGTGCGCGTCCATCTGCGGCATGTGTGCATTCGTCTGCGGCATGTGCGCATTCGCCTGGCTGTGAGGCGTATGTGCGTCCGGGTGCTGGCTGTTTGGCAGCGGAGACTTCGTTTCCCGGGGAAACAGCAGGACGGCCTTGAACAGATCGCCGTCCGTCTCGATCCTCATGCTGCCGCCCTGAAGCTCCGCAAAGCTTTTGGCTATGGCAAGGCCCAGCCCGCTTCCCTCTGTATTCCGGGAACCGTCGCCCCGGACAAATCGTTCTGTCAGTTCGTTCGGATCAACGGACAGTTCGGCGGCGGAAATATTTTTCAGCTCTATCCGCACGAATTCCTTTTCCTCTCTCTTTTCTTCCGTCAGACTGACATATACCCTTGTACCCTTCAGAGCGTATTTGATGATATTATTATAGAGATTGTCAAAGATCCGGTAGGTCTTCTGACTGTCCAGGGAAAGCAGGATCTTCCCCTCCGGAAGATCGAAACGGAAGTCCAGGTCCGCCGCGCTGATCCGGTCCTCCTGTTCCAGATAGGCCTGCCTGAGCAGACTGCAGATATCCACGTCCACGATCTGGAGGGTGACGGCCCGGCTGCTTGCCTTGCTGATTTCAAACAGATCCTCGATCAGGACCTTCAGACGGTTGGATTTCCTCTGAAGGACCTCCAGATATTCCTCCTGCTTTTCCTGCGGCAGTCCGGGCGATCTCAGAAGATCGACGTAGGTGATGATCGCGGTCAGCGGCGTCTTCAGATCGTGGGACACGTTGGTGATCAGCTCGCTTTTCATCCGCTGGCTTCTTACTTCCTCTTCCACTGCCCTCTTGAAATCTGACTGAATACGGCGCAGCTGGGACTTGTAGCTTTCAAAAACGCCGAAATCCTCGGAAAGGGCCGTGTCCAGATTACCCTGGGCGATGGAACTGGTGGCATGCAGGAGCTTCCGGTATTTTTCCTGAATATCCATCACATATCTTTTCAAAATAAAATATACGATGACGGTATAAACGATCAGGCCGAGGATCCCGGCAAACCAGAAGCAGCAGATCATCATCAGAATGAAGAAATTAACCCCGAGGATCTTCAGGATGATCCGGTTGGCGTCCGTACCGATATCATAGCGGATCAGGTCACTGTAAAAGCTTCTGCACAGCGTCCGGACCCGGCTGTATATTTTGTGCCAGTACCTGCTGATGAGGCTGCGCTCCCGGAGCGTGTCTCTCCGGATGCCGGAAAGGCCGGCGCCGGTCAGAAAAGCCGCCGCGAACAGAGCGGAAAGAAACAGGAAGAGGACGATCCGGTCAGCCGGAAGGAAAAAGATCCGTCCCTTATCCCCGAGCCCGGTGAGGATGCTTTTGAGAAAGATCCCATTCTCATATTCGGCGGTGAACCGGAGAACCATCCGGGCAAAGGAACACAGAAGGACAGCCAGGATAACGGCCGCCTCCAGATACAGCCCCTTCCCGGGCCAGACAGCCTTTGCAATAAGGCGCGTTCCGCTTCCTTCGCCTTTGACACGTCCCGCAGCCTGGGAGACCAGAAGAAGTCCTGATACGGCCGCGGCAAGCAGCAGGAAGAGGTAAACGGGAATGACGCCCGCCGCCTCATAGCTGTTCTCCATGGCGAGGTAAAGATCGTTCCCGAAAGATTCGCTTCGGAGGGAGCCGTTTCCCTGAAGCAGGGAATCATACTGCTCCTGCGTCAGACCATAGATCGCACGCATGTTCTTTGGGGAAGAAAGCGACAGCTGAAGTTCCGCGTATGCGTCGTGATAGTCATCGTACACCCGATAGGAGGACTGCTGTCCGTCCTGGGAAAGCTCCTGTCCGCTGTCCCCTGTCTCAGCCAGAGAAAGCTGCTTCTCATGGCCGGCAGTCTGCACGGTGTTCATGAACTGCCTGGCATCATCCCGGCTGCGGACGGATATATTGCCGACGTTCCCGGCACTGTCGTATTCCATGCTGACATAATACACATATCGGGAGCTGTCCGCCGGATCGCTCTGCCCCTCTGAAGAAATGGCATCGGGAAGACGCTTCCCGCAGTTGGACAGATAAACGCCGGACTCCAGATCCTCCACATAATAATCCAGGATACCGCCAAAGGATGCCAGCGTCTGCTCATATTCCGAAAGAACGGATTCCAGATAGTCCTCCTGGGAGGAAAGAATACGCTGCACGTTGCGCAGAAGCCCGTCATCCGATTCTTCATCCGCTGCCATCCCGGCTGCGGCGGACGGATCGGAAGACAGGGAAGGATACAGCTCCGAAAGGATCTCCGCCGCCAGAGCTTCGTCTGACGCAGAAGCGCCATCCTCAGAATACCGGGAAAGATACAGCTGCGGATAGCTGTAGTGCGTCTGATCCGCTCTCTCCCTGAGATATTTGTACTGCACATAGTTGACGGAGAACAGGCGATCCGCGAATTCGCGGGAGATCAGAGGATCCGAATAGGATGCCTCAGCCCGTTCTCTGAAAAAGGAAAACAGCGACATAAAGAGGAATGCCGCTGCCATGCCGGCCGCAGCCGCATATAAAAACAGCCGTTTACTGCCTTTCCATTTTGTATCCAACGCCCCACACCACCTTCAAATACTTCGGATTCTTCGGATCGATCTCAATCTTTTCCCTGATCTTACGGATGTGGACCATAATGGTATCGGTATTGATCGCCTTTTCGTTCCAGATGCGCTCGTAAATCTCGTCGGCAGAGAAAACCCTGCCGGGATTCCGGATCAGCAGCAGAAGGATCTTGAACTCGATGGGTGTCAGACGGACCGGATTGCCGTCTACAAAAACTTCAACCGTTTCTTCATTCACCTCTATGCCTCCAAGGACATGATAGGTATCCTTCTTAGGTTCAGACGCTTTACTGAGGGCTTCCAGATATCTTGCATGACGGCGCAGATGGGAATTCACCCTGGCAAGAAGCTCCATGGTGGTAAACGGCTTGGTCACATAATCGTCAGCCCCCATATTGAGCCCCATGATCTTGTCCACCTCTTCCGACTTGGCGGAGAGCATGATCACGGGAAAATCATAGCCCTTTTCCCGGACCTTCATCATCATGGTAATGCCGTCCATCCGGGGCATCATGATATCGACGATGGCCAGATGGATCTCCTCCTTCTGAATGATCTCAAGCCCTTCCACACCGTCTCCGGCCTGATATACCACATAGCCCTGATTCCTCAGATAGATGTCAATGCCCTCCCTGATATCCTTATCATCCTCAACGACCAGAATATGATTTGTCTCCACGACTCCCGAACCTCCCTGCGGATATTATACCTGATCTGCGTCCCCGTTCCGCCTGCGCAGGCGCTGCTTCTTTGGCGGAACAGGGACGGCGCCCAAAGGCATTATAACATACACGCCGGGATGCCGCTACCGTGATCTGCTCCATCCGATCAGGATGCTGACAGCATAACAGGAAAAGCTGAAAAAAACAGGCAGAAAAAACGGAAAAAATTCTTAAATCGAAGCGCTGCTTTCCAAAAATCCTGCAGAAAGACGGCGGGGGCTATTGCCTGAATTCCCGGGAATAATAGGGAACGATCAGATGGTCGCCCCGGCGGAGACTCTCATCCGTCAGATGATTGATCCGGATGACCTCCTGAATGAAATCTCTTCCGGAGTCAAAGCCTGTTCCGTAATCCTCCGCAACGGACCAGAGAGAATCCCCGTCCTCGATGGGAATGCTGGTGTAATATTTATAAAGAGGCTCTGAACAGGCGTCCTGGGCCCTGACAATGAAGCTTCCTCCGGCAAGGGAAAGCATGACGAGCATCACGCCTGCAAAGAGAAAAACGCGGCGTCTCAGCTGGCGCTGTCTCCTGATCCGGTTCCTTCTGATCCTTCTCTCGGCTTTTCCTTCCGTCATGATGCAGTCCCTCCTCAAATCGAACAGATGTTGCGAACACACGTTCCTTACCGTTGTATAAGAATTATATCGAACACAGATTCGGAAGTCAATAGTAAAATCGAACAGATTTTCGGAATATGTGTTTGCTTTTTTCACAGTTCTGTGATATACTTTTTTCAATAAAAAAGCGGAAAAGAAGGGACGCCATCCGGCCGGGACAGGGCGGAGCGCCCGCAGGGAGGAAAACATATGGCACAGGGAAAGATCACCGCCAAGCAGCAGGAAATCCTTTCATACATTAAGGAACAGATTCTGGAAAAGGGATATCCGCCCGCAGTCCGGGAGATCTGTGAAGCAGTTCATCTGAAGTCCACATCATCCGTTCACTCTCATCTGGAGACCCTGGAGAAGAACGGGTTTATCCGCCGCGATCCCACCAAACCGCGGGCCATCGAGATCTGCGACGACAGCTTTCAGGCCGTCAGAACGGAGATGGTAAGTCTTCCCGTGATCGGGAACGTGGCTGCAGGCCAGCCCATCCTTGCAGAGGAGAATATTGAGAGCTATTTTCCGGTTCCTTCAGAGTACGTTCCAGGCGGCGAGCCGTCCTTTATCCTGAAGGTGCGCGGAGAGTCCATGGTGAATGCCGGGATCCGGAACGGGGATCAGATCTTTGTCCAGAGCTGTTCCAATGCGAGAAACGGCGATATCGTGGTGGCGCTGATCGATGATTCCGCGACGGTCAAGACCTTCTACAGGGAAAAGGGGCATATCCGCCTGCAGCCGGAGAACGACGCCATGGATCCCATTATTGTCAATGACTGCAGGATCCTCGGAAAGGTGTTCGGGGTATTCCGCATATATAAATAGTATGCCTTGCCGTACATAAATTTCCCTCTGAATAAAAAAGCTCCTGCCGCGCTCTCCTGATCTGACAGGATCAATGCGGCAGGAGCTTTTCACAGCTTCTGTAAACAGTTCTTACAGTTCGGACGGGGCAATTCTGCGGCCGTCGCGCCAGATGCGCTCCAGGTCATAGAACAGCCTGTTTTCCCGGTCAAAGATATGGACGATGATATCGCCGTAATCCATCAGCACCCAGTTAGCGGCGTTGTAGCCTTCCACCTGACGGGGAGAGACGCCCGCGCGCCCCAGCGCTTCTTCCACGCTGTCAGAAAGCGCCTGAACCTGATTGCGGTTGTTTCCGCTGGCGATCAGGAAATAATCGGCGAGCACGGTCACGCCGCTGATATCGATCACGCTGATATCCTCCGCTTTTTTCTCTTCCAGCGCATGAATGGCAAGCTTTGCCATCTCCTTTGCGTTCATTTCTGTCATTGACGGCCTCCTTTCTCTCGTTCGGCCCTGTAATAATCATAGGTCTGCTGTGTCATGGGATCGATCTCTGTCTTGGATGCGGACAGATAGGCCAGCGTGTCCCGCAGGATCAGAAACAGGCATTCGTCCAGATCCTCAAAGGCCAGCTTTCTGGTCTGGGGAAGATTGGGAGCCTGATTCCTGGCCGGTTCAATATAATCCGCAACGTAAAGGATCTTGTCCAGAAGCCGCATCTCCGGCCTGCCGGTGGTGTGCCAGGAAATGGCGTCCAGGATCTCACGGTCTTCGATACCGTACCTGTGCCAGGCAAGAAAGCTTCCTACCTTCGCATGCAGAAGGGCGGGATTTTTCTGCTCTGCGGCGCTGACCGCTATGCTGTGCCTGCCGCAGATCCGGAACTGCTTTTCCACGGACAGATTTTTCGCGCAGTCATGAAGAAGCCCCGCAATCAGCGCCTTGTCCATATCGGCGTTATAACGCATGGCCAGAGCTGCCGCCGTGTAGGCGACTCCCAGAGTATGCTGATACCGCTTCGGCTCCAGCTCCTTTTCCATGAGACGGCGAAGCTGCATCGGCGTGGAAACGGTCTTCTCCCGTTTCTGCCCTTTTCCCTTTTTCAGCTCTTTTCTGTCTTTTCGGCTCATCCGGAATGTCCCCCCTTCTGTCCGTCCGAACGATAAAGCCCGTTTCTTTCGATATAATCCCGTACCGGCTCCGGAACCAGATAACGGATGGAACGCCCTTCCCGGACCCGGCTTCTGATGTCTGAAGAGGAGATCTCCACATTGCCGGAGGGAATCAGATGAATGCTGCCATGGTATTTTTTTCGCAGATAGTCCGCCTGCGCGGAAAGTCGGCCGCTGCCAAGGTCGTCCCGGACGGCGGCAAGCACTGCGGCCTTCTGAAAAATGCGTTCCGGAGCTTTCCAGCTTTCCATGGCAAACAGGCTGTCCGCCCCAACAAGAAAATAATATTCCGTGTCCGGATGGGCGTCAGTGAGCTGCTCCAGCGTCTCGCAGGTATAGGTATAGCCTCCGCGCCGGATCTCGATGTCGGAAACCTGAAAATGCGGGTTGTCGGCAGTGGCCAGCTCCGTCATGTACAGACGGATGTCCGCATCCAGGATCCCGGACTGTTCCTTCATATAGGAACAGCCGCTGGGAATGAACAGAACCTGATCCAGCCCGAAGGCGGAATAGGCATTTTCCGCCAGAAGCAGATGGCCGATGTGGATCGGATTGAAGGTCCCGCCCATGATGCCTACCCGTCTGACGGTATCAGGCATGGCCTTTTGGGCTGCTGTCCGTTCCGGTGGAATTTGCGAAAATTTATCTGGGAAGTTCAATTTTCTTATGCTCCCTGCTTTCCTTATACAGTACGATCTTCCGGCCGATCACCTGTACAAGCTGGGACTGGGTGCGCTCTGCGAGCATGGAACCGAGTTCGTTCGGGTCGTCGAAGCAGTTTTTCAGCACTGCCACCTTGATCAGTTCCTTTCTGTTAAAGGCCTCGGCGACCGCTTCCGTCACCTCGGGCGTGAGACTGCCTTTCCCGATCTGAAATACAGGCTCCAGATCCGCGGCAAGGCTCTTCAGATAAGCTCTCTGTTTGCTTGTCATAATTGACCTCTCTCTCAAAGGGCGGCGCGCCGGCCAGACGCAGGCCGCATTAAGGCGGGGAATCCCGCAGATGACGCGCACCGCATCAGGGCGCGCGCTTTTCTATTTATAGTAATCAAATTTCAGCCCATACATGCGGACGGTGCTGCCCTCTTCAATGCCAAGCTCCTCCAGCTGCTCCAGGATGCCCGTTTCCTTCAGGAAGTTCTGGAAGAAGGTAAAGCCCTTTTCCGAATCCAGGTTGGTATAGCCAAGCATTTTTTCGATACGGGGGCCTTCTACCACATATTCGTTCTCTTCCTCGTCGTAGGTCACGCTGAAGGGCTCGTCCGAGAAACGGTTTTCCAGCTCCGGGAAATATTCCTGCTCAAAGACCACAGGCTTGTCGTCCGCCTGATCCAGAAGGCCGCTCACATGGTAAAGAAGCTCCTTTAAGCCCTGGCCGCTTACGGCGGAAATGGGGAAAACCTGAATGCCCTTCGGCTCAAATTCCGCCCTTAACAGTTCTACCGCTTCCGCAGCCTCATCGGGAGCCGCGTCGATCTTGTTGGCGGCGATGACGGTAGGGCGGGACGCGATTTCCATGTTGTAGGCCTCCAGCTCCTTGTTGATGGCATAAATGTCCGCGATGGGATCGCGTCCTTCGGTGCCGGCGGCGTCCACCATGTGGATGATCACCTTGGTCCGTTCAATATGGCGCAGGAATTCATGGCCCAGGCCAACGCCCTCCGAAGCGCCCTCAATCAGGCCGGGAATGTCCGCGATCACGAAGCTCTTCGCGCCGTCCATGTCCACCACGCCCAGGTTCGGAACGATGGTGGTGAAATGATAATTGGCGATCTTGGGCCTTGCGTTGGTGACCCGGGAAAGCAGGGTGGATTTTCCTACATTGGGGAAGCCGACCAGTCCCACATCCGCGATCATTTTCAGCTCCAGCAGAAGCTCAAGCTCCCTGGCCGGCTGTCCCGGCTGGGCATATTTGGGGGCCTGCATGGTGCTGGTGGCATAATGCTGGTTGCCGTTTCCGCCCTTTCCACCGGTCAGAAGCACCACACGGCGGTTTTCTCCGGACATATCCGCGATGACGCGTCCGCTCTCCGCCTCCCGGATGACGGTCCCCTCGGGAACCTTGAGGATGATGTCCTCTCCGTCCTTTCCGCGGCAGTTGCGCTTTCCGCCCTCCTGGCCGTCCCCGGCCTTATACTTACGGACGTGCCTGAAATCTGTCAGGGTGTTCAGACCTTCGTCCACCTGAAAGATCACGTCGCCCCCTCTTCCGCCGTCTCCGCCGTCGGGGCCGCCGTTTGGCACATATTTTTCTCTGCGGAAGGAAACGTGGCCGTCGCCGCCCTTGCCGCTTCTGACATAGATTCTCGCTCTGTCTGCGAACATGAAAAACTCCTTGTATAATGGAAAGGGCTTCAAACATGACTGTTTGAAGCCCGGCATTCTCAGAAATCTCCGTTGCGGCAGCTTACTGTTCTACGGGATAAACGGAAGCCTGCTTCCGGTCTCTTCCCTTTCTTTCGAATCTCAGGATACCGTCAACCGTTGCGAACAACGTATCATCGCCGCCGCGTCCAACGTTCACGCCGGGATGAATCTTCGTTCCGCGCTGTCTGTAAAGGATGTTTCCGGCCTTTACAAACTGTCCGTCGGCTCTCTTCGCGCCAAGTCTCTTGGACTCGGAATCTCTGCCGTTCTTCGTGGAACCTACACCCTTTTTATGAGCAAAAAACTGAAGGTTCAGCTGTAACATGGATCTACACCTCCTTGAATTGAAGTATCAGGTACTTTCTGCCATACTGTTTCTGTACGTCCGTTAATCCCAGCACCATGGAATCCACCAACAGGGACGCTTCCCGGCTGATTTCATTGGGAAAAGACACGTCGATCAGCCCATCTTCCTCTTCTGTCTCCACCCGCATCTCATCCCGTGCAAAGCGCTCAATGGAATTGACGGTGTTGATAACCAGAATGGAAACGGCTGCGCATACGATATCGCTCCCAGCGGCCGCATAGCCGCTGTGCCCGCTGCAGGTAAAACCCGTATAGGCTCCGGCACTGTTCTTCCTGACCGTTACTGTCGTCATGGCGAAAGATTAAGCGTTGATCTTTTCGATCTTAACCTGCGTATAAGGCTGTCTGTGACCGTTCTTCTTGTGATAGCCGGTTTTTCTCTTATACTTGTAGACGATGACTTTCTTGCCTTTGCCTTCGCCTACAACCGTAGCGGAAACCGTAGCGTTCGCAACATCCGCGCCTACCTTCAGGCCGTTGTCGCTTACTGCCACCACCTGGTCAAACGTTACAGTGTCTCCAGTCGCAGCGTTCAGCTTCTCTACCTTGAGAACATCGCCTTCGGAAACCTTGTACTGTTTTCCACCTGTTGCAATAATTGCGTACATAGGGCACCTCCTATT
>DXDD01000138.1 GCA_019115665.1 Candidatus Eisenbergiella pullistercoris
AAGAATATTTTCCGGATTGCCCGCCGGAGGAGCTGACGAAAACGACAAGCCGGATTTTTATTGATGTTCCGGCAAAGGAACGGTTATGGAAGGCGCTTCTGCTCAGCTTCGGAGATAAAGTCAGAGTAACAGGACCCGAGTCGTACCGGAAAGAACTGATTGAAACCGCTCAGAAATTTTTATCAAATTACGACATATAGCTGTCGCAGCCATGCGGTATGATGGACGAAAATAAGCGATGCCGAAAGGAAGGAGGAACCGCAAATGGAACGCTGCAGATGGTGTCTTGGTGAAGAAATCGTCCGGAACTATCACGATGAGGAATGGGGAAAGCCGCTCCATGACGACGGGAAGCATTTTGAGTATCTGCTGATGGAAGCAATGCAGTGCGGGCTGAACTGGACGATGATGCTGAAGAAAAGAGAAATTTTCAGGCAATGCTTTGACGGCTTTGATTTTCGGAAGGTCGCGCTGTATGGGGAAGCCGATGTGGAGCGCATCCTGAACACGGAGGGCATGATCCGCTCAAAGAGGAAGATCGAAGCGATCATTAATAACGCGAAGTGCTTTTTAAAGGTCATCGACGAATGGGGCAGCTTTGACAGGTATATCTGGTCCTTTTCGGAGGGGTATACCTTTATCTACAGAAAGCACCAGCGGGGAGAGGGAGAGGCCAGGAATGAGCTGTCGGACAGGCTGAGCCGGGATATGAAAAAGAGAGGCTTCAAATACCTGGGCTCCATCACCATATATTCGCATCTTCAGGCATGCGGGATCATAAACGACCATGAGCCGGACTGCTTTAAGTACGAAGAGCTTCTGAAGGAAAGCCGGGTGAAATACATTGAAGATTGATACGGAATTTTATCGGGGCCATAAAAAGTTTCTGCTTTTCCTGGTCAGTCAGGCCGTTTCGCAGATGGGATCGGCGATGTCGGGGCTGGCGGTCGTTATATGGGCGTATGGCAGTACCGGTCAGGTGATGGCGTCGTCCCTTCTGGCGGTCTGCAGCGCGGCGCCGTATCTGCTGGTCAGTCTGTTCGGCGGCGCCGTGGCGGATCACAGGAATAAGAAAAAGATTATGCTGATCTGCGACATGGCGGCAGCGGCGGGTTCCCTCATCCTTCTGCTGTGCGCCTCCTTTCAGGTTCTGGAGCTGTGGATCCTCTGTGCCGTCAATGTGCTGAACGGTCTGATGAACGCTTTTCAGGGGCCCGCTTCTCAGGTTTCGGTGACGCTTCTTCTGGAAAAGAGGGATTACGCGAAGGCGGGAGGGATCCAGTCGGCGTTGGGAGCCGTATCGGGCATGCTGAGCCCGGTCCTCGCGGCGGCGCTGCTTGGGTTTGGCGGACTGCGGCTGGTGTTTGCGGCGGATCTTGCCACTTTTGCGTTCGCCTTTTTTGTCCTGCTGCTTTTCATCCGGATACCGGACAGCGCAGGGAAGGAGGAAGGAACGGATCCCGGCAGTCTGAGACGGAGCATGAAGGAGGCGGTTGTTTTTCTGAGGGGACAGAAGGGCATCCTGCTTCTGCTGATACTGTACAGCGTGCTGGAATTTCTGGGAGCCGTTTCCTTCGACAGCATGTATTCCCCGCTTCTGCTTGCGAGAACGGGAAACAGAGAGATCGTTGTGGGGATCGTTTCCTCCGTCGCGGCGGCGGGAGGGCTCTGCGCGAGTCTGTGGATGTCTTTTTCAAAACAGCCGAAAGGAAAGCTGCGGGTCATGTTCGCAGGGAGCGTGATGTGCCTTGCGGGCATCCTGCTTTTCGGGATGGGAAGAAGCCTTCTGTGGTGGTGTATCGTTGTGTTCATCGGCTGCTTCGGATCGCCGGTTTATCAGACCTACCAGACCGTTCTTCTGAGGGAAAGGGTGCCGGTTTCTATGCAGGGGCGGATTTTCTCCCTGCAGGGGATGATCACATCAGGTCTGACGCCGGTGGGGTGCCTGCTGGGAGCCGCCCTTGCGGATTCCGTATTTGAGCCGTATATGCGGGAGGCGGGAAATGCGCCGGAGCTTCTTTCCCGGCTGGTGGGATACGGAGACGGCGCGGGCATGGGGCTGCTGTTCGTGCTCGCGGGATCGGCGGGGATCGTGATCTGTATCCTGATGGGCGCAAATCCCGGCATCCGGAAGCTGGAAGAGACAGATCAGGAATATTCGGACCTTTAAAAACGATATCCGGTAAAATGCCGTCCCTGCAGCCGGCGAACCGGCCGGCGCGAAAATCATTCATGTTTTCTTCTTCCTCTGCATATCTTTTGAAAAGAAAACAGGTGAGGAGCCAACGGAATGGAAGATCTGAACGCGGGCAGGACGCGGACGCATAAGGTCGCGATGACGGACCGGAACGTGTGCAGCATTACGGGCGTCTGCGATGTGCTGTCCTTCGATGTGGCGGAGGTGCTTCTGGAGACGGAGCAGGGCATGCTCATGCTCAAGGGGAGCGACCTGCATGTAAGCCGTCTGATGCTGGACAAGGGCGAGGTGGATGTGGACGGGAAAATAGACAGCCTGACCTACTCGGAAAGCGCGGGATACGCGGCGAAGGGAGAGTCGCTGTTTGCAAGGCTCTTCAAATAGCGCGGAGGGACGTGCGGAAACGGGGTGGGTATGAGCGGTCAGATCACGGCGGAGGGATGGTTTGTGCTCCATTCCTTTCTTCTTGGCGCGGGCATCGCCTTTGGCTACGACCTTTTTCGGATCCTGAGAAGGGTGATCCCCCACGGAATCCTCTGGATCTCCCTGGAGGATCTGCTTTTCTGGCTGCTGACGGCGGGCAGCATCTTTTCTCTCCTTTATTATGAAAACAACGGCATGTTCCGCTGGATTGCCGTGTTCAGCGCGGGAGCGGGCATGCTGGCGTATAAGAAGACGCTGAGCGGGAGGCTTGTCCGTCTGGTTTCCGGCGCGGCAAACGGGACGCTCCGTCTGATGAAAAAGACCCTGCGGAGGCTGACGGCTCCCTTCCTGCGTTTTTGGCGCTGGGGAAGGCGAAGAGCAGAGCGGGCTGTCCGCAGGGCGGCTCCGGCGCTGCGGGCCCGGCGAAAAAGGCTGAATTTCCGGTTGACGGCATGGAAGAAAAAGCTTAGAATAAGGGTTACAGAACGGGGCAAAAAAGGGGTGTGAGCGGTGATAAAGAGGAAAGTGGTCTTCCGCAGGAAACGCCAGAACCGTCTGGGCATGTTCCTGGTAACGCTGGTGGTGCTGATGCTTCTCGTGGTGGTTTCCATCAACAGCATCGGGCTTCGCCGGAAGTACGCGTCCTATCAGGAGCGGGAACAGGCGCTGGAGGATCAGATCAACGCGGAAGAGGACCGGAAGCTTCAGATAGAAGAATACAGAAAATATACGCAGACCAAGAAATACGTCGAAGAAGTGGCGAAGGATAAGCTGGGTCTGGTCAATCCGGGCGAGATCATCTATAAGCCCGAGGAATAAGGAGGAATCGGAACGCAGAGAAAAGCGGCGGTTCCTTTTTGTTTTGCCCGGCTGAACCGGGGGGCCGGCAGGCAAAGAGCCGCATGCGTGTCCGCCGCCGCACCGGCAGGCTGCGCCTTACCTGGGAAAAGCCCGAAATGTGCCGGAATACGGAGGATTTCAGGGACGTATCCGGGGAAAGCTGTCCACGCTTTGACAAATCCCGCGCCGGAAAAGGAATATAATGAGACGCAGACCGAAAAACGGGAATCCGGAAGGAATGACCGGAGCAAGCGCCGCCCCGGAAACGGAGGCCGGCGGGAAAGGCGGCAGGCAGATGAAAAACAGGGGATCCGCAGATACGGTACAGTCCGCATATCTGCTGGAATACGGCAGAAGAAAGATCCGGGTATGCGCGGATACGTTTCAGAATCTGGCGCAGATCTTTTCAGAGGACAGAGAGGATGAGGAGGAGCAGCCGGAGCGGGCCTTTTTTTATCTGAAAAAAAGCCTGGCGAGGGAACGGAGGCTTTTTGCGGAAAATCTGAAGGAGATGGCGGAGCTGATGAACCGGACGTCGCAGGAATCCGTCCGTTTTCTGCGGCTGGGAAACCGGAGAAAACGGCAGCTTGTCAGAGCGCTTGCCGGCGAGGGCATGAACGCAGAGGATATTTATCTGGTACAGAGAGGAAACGGGCGCATGGAGCTGTCCCTTCTGCTGTCCGCCAGGCAGACGCGGAGCCGGGGGACGCGGACGGTGCAGGAGGCGGCGGATCTTCTGTCCGTACTGCTGGATATGCGGCTGGTTCCCTCCGGGCGGAATCCTTTTTTCATCGGCACGGAGCCTGTATGCTGCTTCTTTGAGGAAGAACCGGCCTACGTGTGGCTGACGGGGACGGCGCGGGCGGTGAGGGAAACGGAAACGGTCTCGGGAGACAATTTTGCCTTCTTTGAAGCGGGAGACGCCGGTCTGGTGCTTGCCCTGTCGGACGGCATGGGGTCCGGAAAGGCGGCCTGCCGGGACAGCGAAGCCGTGGTGGATATGGCGGAAAGCATGCTGGAAGCAGGGATCGACGCGCAGCTGGCGGTTCGTCTGATGAACAGCGCCATGGCGGGGGAGGGGAGCGTGGAGTGCCTTCCGACCCTGGATCTGTGCACCCTGGATCTGCATGAGGGCGAATGTACCTTTTTAAAGGCGGGCGCGGCGGCGAGCTTTGTCAAGCACGGCAGCGTGGTGGAACGGGTCGGCGGCGCTTCCCTCCCGCTGGGAGCCATGAGCGAAACGCAGCCGCAGCCGGTAAAAAGAGATGTGTCGGACGGCGACTATATCATTCTGATGACGGACGGCATGACGGAGAGCTGGCCGGACGGAGAGGGAGAAAAGCGGCTGGAGACGCTTCTTTCCGGCATGAACGGGATCTCCCCCTCTGAAATGGCGGGACTTCTGCTGCGTGCCGCCATCGAGCAGCGCGGAGGAAGGATCCGTGACGATATGACGGTGCTCTGCGCCGGAATCTGGGAAAAAAAGGACGGGGACCCGGAAGGAAAGGAGAGGACTGTCTGAATGGATACAAAAGAAACGGACCGGTTCACGGAAAAGGTCCGTCTGTATATGGAAAAAGAAAATATGGCGCGTCCGGGAAGCCGGATCCTTGCGGGCGTATCCGGCGGGGCCGATTCGGTCTGCCTGCTGGCGGTGCTGCTGCGGCTCGGGAAGGAATACGGCTGGCGGATCGGCGCAGTGCATGTAAACCATGGCCTGAGGAAGGAAGCGGGAGAGGACGCGGACTTTGTGGAGAAGCTGTGCGGCAGATGGGGCGTGCCGTTTTTTCTGAAGGAAGAGGACGTGGGAAAGCGGGCAAAAGAGCGGCGCATGTCCGTGGAGGAAGCGGGGCGGAAGGTGCGGTATCAGGCCTTTCATGAGGCGGCGGAGCGCTTCGGCGCGGATCGGATCGCGGTGGCGCATAACCGGAACGACCGGGCGGAGACGCTTCTGTTCCACCTGTTCCGGGGAACGGGGCTGAAGGGCATGGCCTCCATCCGGCCCGTGCGGGGAGAGATCATCCGGCCGCTTCTGGATACGGGGCGGGAGGAGATCGAGGACTGGCTGAAGAAAAACGGGATCTCCTGGCGCACGGACGCCTCCAATGAGACGGACGCCTATACCAGAAACCGGATCCGCAGACAGGTGCTTCCCTATGTGGAGCGGGAGATCTGCGCGGAGGCCGGCGTCCATCTGGCGCAGGCGGCGCAGCTTCTGATGCAGACATCGGATTTTATGGACCGGAAGGCGCGCGCGCGTCTGGCGGAGTGTCTGGCTTTTGAGGAAGAACGGGCGGCGGGACTGGATGTGAAAGCCTTCCTGGAAAGCGAAGAGCTGCTGCAGGGCCAGATGCTGAAGCTGCTCCTGGAGCGGCTGTCAGGGGGCGGACGGGATATCGGACAGCGGCATGTGCAGGACGTGCGGACGCTTTTCCTGCGCCAGAGCGGACGAAGCCTTTCCCTTCCGGGCGGCCTGGAGGCCAGGCGGGATTTCGGACAGGTCATCCTGCAAAAGAAGACGGACAGGATCGGAGAGGATGTCTTCGCAGGGGAGCCGTCCGAAGCCGCAGGTTCCGTTAAGGCCCTGCCCGGAGACAGGGACCTTCTGGAAGAGATCCGGGAAAACGGGTTTGCTTCGGTGCGGATCCCGGGATCAGGAACGCTGGAGATCACCCTCCTGCAATGGGAAAAAACGCAGGGAATTGAACAAAAGACGTATACGAAATGGCTGGATTATGATAGAATAAAGTCTCTGGTACTGCGTACCAGAAGGCCCGGCGATTATCTTACGGTCAACGACAGGCTGCAGAAGAAGAGCCTGAAGGAGTATCTGATCCAGGAAAAGGTGCCGGCGGCGGAACGGGAAGCGCTGCCCCTGCTGGCGGACGGAAGCCACATCCTGTGGGTGATCGGACACCGGATCAGCAGCGCGGCGAAGGTAACGGAATCAACCGAAAAAGTGCTTCAGATATACCTAAGAGGAGGAAAGGAAAATGGCTGAAAGAGTCAGAGTGCTGCTGTCAGAGGAAGAAGTGGACGCGCGCATCAAGGAGATCGGAGAACAGATCAGCAGGGATTATGCGGGAAAGCAGGTGCACCTACTCTGCGTGCTCAAGGGCGGGAGCTTTTTCATGTGCGAGCTTGCAAAACGGATCACGGTACCGGTGTCCCTGGATTTCATGTCGGTTTCCAGCTACGGAAGCTCCACCAAGTCCAGCGGGGTGGTGAAGATCGTGAAGGATCTGGACGAGCCGCTCAAGGATAAGGACGTGATCATCGTGGAGGATATCGTGGATTCCGGCAGGACGCTGAGCTACCTGATGGAGATGATGCGGGACCGAGGCCCCAGAAGCCTGAAGCTCTGCACGCTGCTGGACAAGCCCGAGCGCAGGGTGGTGGATGTGAAGGTGGATTATACCGGGTTTCAGATCCCGGACGAGTTTGTGGTGGGATACGGACTGGACTATGACCAGAGATACCGCAACCTTCCCTATATCGGCGTTGTGGAATTTGACGGCTGAGGCTTTGACAGTAAAAAAGCCGCTTTCGGCGGCAAAACAGGAGGACAGAATTGGTTAGGAACGGCAGAGGCATAAACCTGGTTTTCATTCTGCTGCTGGGAGCGCTCCTGGTCATGGTATGGACCAGCTCCCTGAATCAGGTACAGGATAATTATACGGAAGGGGCTCTGCGGCAGGATCTGGAGGGAGGGCTGGTGACCGGCGCGGTGATCGGCCAGAACCCGGAGACGCCGACGGGCTCCGTTACCGTGTCGCTTTCGGACGGACGCAGCAGGACGGCCTATGTGACGGATGTGGAGGACGCGATCGCGCTGCTCGGGCAGTATGAGATCGATCCGCTGGTGCGGGATGTGCCGCAGGAAAGCTGGTTCATGAATTACATGCTTCCGGTGCTGGTGATGGCGGCGGTGATCATGATCTTTTTCTTCATGATGATGAACGCCCAGAACGCGGGGGCGGGAGCCGGCGGGAACAAGATGATGAACTTCGGCAAGAGCCGCGCCAGGATGAGCACCGGAAAGGACAACCGGATCACCCTGAAGGATGTGGCGGGCCTGAAGGAGGAAAAGGAGGATCTGGAGGAGATCATCGATTTCCTGAGAGAGCCCTCCAAATATACGAAGGTGGGAGCGAGGATCCCCAAGGGCGTTCTGCTGGAGGGACCTCCCGGAACGGGAAAGACCCTGCTCGCAAAGGCCATCGCCGGCGAGGCGAACGTGCCCTTCTTCAGCATTTCCGGCTCCGATTTCGTGGAGATGTTCGTGGGCGTGGGAGCTTCCCGCGTGCGCGATCTGTTTGAGGACGCGAAAAAGAATTCTCCCTGCATCGTGTTCATCGACGAGATCGACGCCGTGGCCAGACGCCGCGGAACGGGCATGGGCGGCGGTCATGACGAAAGGGAACAGACCCTGAACCAGCTGCTGGTGGAGATGGACGGCTTCGGCGTAAACGAGGGCATCATCGTGCTGGCGGCCACGAACCGGGTGGATATCCTGGATCCGGCCATCCTGCGTCCCGGCCGCTTTGACAGAAAGATCGCGGTGGGCACTCCGGATGTGGGCGGAAGGGAGGATATCCTGAAGCTGCACGCCAGGAACAAGCCTCTGGCGGAGGACGTGGATCTGAAGCAGGTGGCGCAGACCACCGCGGGCTTTACCGGCGCGGACCTGGAAAACCTGCTGAACGAAGCGGCGATCCTTGCTGCGGGCGCGAACCGCGCCTACGTTTCCCAGGAGGATATCCGGAAGGCCTTTGTCAAGGTGGGTATCGGAACGGAGAAAAAGAGCCGCATCATTACGGATAAGGAAAAGAAGATCACAGCCTTCCATGAGGCGGGACACGCCATCCTCTTCCATGTGCTTCCCGATGTGGGACCGGTCTATACGGTATCCATCATTCCCACGGGAAGCGGAGCGGCCGGCTATACCATGCCGCTTCCGGAGCGGGACGAGATGTTCCTGACAAGAGGGCGCATGGAGCAGGAGATCATGGTTTCTCTGGGCGGCCGAATTGCGGAGCAGCTCATTTTTGACGATATCACAACGGGCGCTTCCAGCGACATCAAAAAGGCAACCAAAATGGCGCGTATGATGGTCGCCCGCTTCGGCATGTCGGAAAATATCGGCGTGGTCTGCTATGACGACGATGACGACGAAGTGTTCATCGGACGCGACCTGGCTCATGCCAGGGCCCACAGCGAGATGATCAGCGGAGAGATCGACAAAGAGGTGAAGCGGATCATCGACAGCTGCTATGAGCGGGCTACGGAGCTCATCCGGGAAAATATGGAGGCGCTTCATAAGTGCGCGGAGCTCCTTCTGAAAAAAGAGAGGATCAACCGGGCGGAATTTGAGGCTCTGTTTGAGGACGAGAAGCCCTTCTTTGAAAATGTCTGAGAATTGGATTTGTGCATATCATACAAAAAAGCAAAGATGAATTTGTGAAGTTTGTGAATTCTGAGAATGTACAAAACGGGTTCGGTTTGCTATTATAATATGCGTAACCCCCCCCAATACATTATAGTTTTTGCTATACCCCATAAGAAATACCTTCTCTAAAAAAGACAGCTGACGCTGTCTTTTTTACTTTATCACGGAAAGTCTTGATTGTCAGATGGGAATCAGTTAAAATGGGGGAGAAAGGGTGGAACGGCTATGAATTTTGAACGCTTCCTTCGGGGAGAACAGCATCAGTACATCACGGGAATGCGGCCTGTTCTCAGCAAAAGAGCTTTATTCAGCGATACTACGGGAAATTTCATATCGCCGGCGGAACCGGCTCCGTACAGTGAAGTGACCATACGGTTCCGGTCCAAGAAAAACAATCTGGATCGGGTATTTCTGGTATGCCAGGGAGAGAGGAATCTGATGTTCAGGGTTTCGTCAGATTCTCTTTTTGACTATTACGAAGTAAAATACCAGCTGGACAATGAAAAGATTACCTACTATTTTGAAATACAGGCCGGAAGGGCCAGATGCTACTTTGATACCAGAGGCGTGGTGAAGCAGACGGAGGCACACTATTATTTCTGCATCATCCCGGGATTTTCCACGCCGGACTGGGCCAAAGGCGCGGTTATGTACCAGATCATGGTGGACCGTTTCTGCAACGGGGATCCCTCCAACGATGTCCTGACAGGGGAATACCGGTATATCGGCGACAAATCCGTGCGGGTGGAGGACTGGTACCGCTATCCGGCGCAGATGGACGTGCGCAATTTTTACGGAGGAGATCTGCAGGGCGTCCTGGATAAGATGGACTATCTGCAGGAGCTGGGGATCGACGTGATCTATTTCAATCCGCTGTTCGTTTCCCCCTCCAACCACGGGTATGACATTCAGGATTATGACAACATCGACCCCCACAAGGGCAGAATCGTCAGCGACGAAGGGAACCTGCTGGAGGACTGGCAGACGGAGAACCGTTTTGCCTCCCGCTATATCGACCGGGTGACGAATCCTAAGAACCTGGAAGCCAGCAACCAGCTTTTCATCGAGCTGGTGCAGGAGGCGCATAAGAGAGGGATCCGCGTCATCATCGACGGCGTGTTCAACCACTGCGGCTCCTTCAACAAGTGGCTGGACCGGGAGCGGATCTACGAGGGCAGAGAAGGCTATGCCAACGGCGCGTTCATTGACCGGAACAGCCCGTACCACAGCTTTTTCATGTTCCACGACGAGAACCGTTTTCCCTATAACACCACCTACGACGGCTGGTGGGGACACGATACCCTTCCCAAACTGAACTATGAAAATTCCAGAGAACTGTACGAATATATCATGAAAATCGGCGCAAAATGGGTTTCCCCGCCGTTCAACGCGGACGGCTGGCGGCTGGACGTGGCGGCCGATCTGGGACGTTCGCCGGAGTTCAATCACCGCTTCTGGAGGGACTTCCGCCGCGCGGTAAAGAACGCGAACCCCAACGCCATCATCCTGGCGGAGCATTACGGCGACCCTTCCTCCTGGCTTCAGGGCGACCAGTGGGACACGGTGATGAACTACGACGCCTTTATGGAGCCGGTCACCTGGTTCTTAACGGGCATGCAGAAGCACAGCGACGATTACCGGCCTGACCTTCTGGGAAATGCGGAGAGCTTCTGGGGAGCGATGGGGTATCACACCGCCTGCTTTGCCACCCCCTCCCTTTTCGTGGCGATGAATGAACTGTCCAATCATGACCATTCCCGTTTCCTGACCCGGACGAACCGGAAGGTGGGACGGATGAACACCCTGGGGCCGGAGGCGGCAAACGAGGGGATCAACAAGGCGGTGATGCGGGAGGCCGTGCTCATTCAGATGACCTGGCCCGGAGCGCCCACCATCTACTACGGTGACGAGGCCGGTCTCTGCGGCTTTACCGATCCGGACAACCGCAGGACCTACCCCTGGGGCAGGGAAGATCAGGAGCTGATCGCCTACCATAAGGCTGTGATCCGGATGCACAAGGAGAACGAGGAATTTAAGACCGGTTCCATCAAATGGATGCTTTCCGATTTCAACATGATCGGCTACGCCCGCTTTACCCGCACGAACCATTCCGCTGTCTTCATCAACAACAACGACCACGAGGTGACGAAGGAGGTTTCCGTCTGGGAGCTGGGCATTCCGAGGGACGCGAAGATGACCCGGCTGATGCTGACGGACCGGAACGGTTTTTCCGCTGACCCGGCTTTCTATCAGCTGAAGGCGGGAAAGGTAACCGTTACCCTTCCGCCGGAATCCGGAATCGTGCTCCAGTACCGGGATCCGGTCCGCGAAAGACGGGAGGACGCTTATGGCAGCCGAAAAAATTTCTTGCAATTCATGTAAAACTATGATTAAATAGATATGCTGACGAAGCAGGTGAGAATCAGCGGTGATTTTCACCTGCGGTCTTTTCTGAAAGCATGGATGGATTCCCGAGTGGCCAAAGGGGACAGACTGTAAATCTGCTGCAAATTGCTTCGGTGGTTCGAATCCACCTCCATCCATTTCCACGGCGCGATGCCCGTAAAGGGCAGGAAGGCGTGTGGAGAAGCGCCGGCATGGCGGAATAGGCAGACGCAAGGGACTTAAAATCCCTCGGGGGCAACCCCGTACCGGTTCAAGTCCGGTTGCCGGCATCTAAAAACCCCGTTATTTCGGGGTTTTTCTTTTTTGTGCTGCATCATTGCAAAATGCCGCTTCACGTCCTCGTCTGAGGGGATATAGAGGTCTGTCCGTCCTTTTCGGCAGAGCAGTATTGAGAGCGAAATCGGGACGCTCAGCGCGCAGGACGGCTGTTTCCATTCTCCCAACTATATATAGTAGATTCAGAAGCTTTAAAACCTTTGCTTAAGAGGAAGAAAAATAGAAAATCA
The DNA here is from genome assembly GCA_019115665.1 of Candidatus Eisenbergiella pullistercoris. Classification (GTDB taxonomy): domain Bacteria; phylum Bacillota; class Clostridia; order Lachnospirales; family Lachnospiraceae; genus Eisenbergiella; species Eisenbergiella pullistercoris. The sequence goes on from DXDD01000138.1 coordinate 11,822, forward strand.
GGGAAGACAGGTTTTACTGACATTTTACCGAGAATTCACTCCAGCTATATGAAAAACGTAATACATCAAAGGTATAATATGATCACGGAGAGGATTGCCTATGATTCTGATTTTATCTGATTTCCTGGCATATTACCTGTATAACATCAGCCGGTTTTGCCGGAGGAAGTGTGTCGCTTTGTGCCACTTTTTCCCCAGGACCGGCTTTTTGTCATATCGGGTATCAAACTCCTGAGATGATGTGAAACGTTTGAAAGGAGAAAACGCTATGCAAAAAACGTATATTTTGGATACCAATGTTCTGATCCAGGCGCCTTACGCGCTGCAATCCTTTGAGGACAATCATCTTGTATTACCGCTTGCCGTCCTGGAGGAGCTGGACGGATTGAAAAATGCAGAGGGGGAAAGAGGCGCGAACGCGCGGCAGGCAATCCGGTATCTGGAATCACTGCGTACGGCGGGAAACCTGCTGGAAGGGGTTTCCCTGCCTGGCGGCGGCACGCTGCGTCTGGAAGTCAACTGTGTGGACGTGAAGCTGCCGGAGGGCTTCCCGGAGCACAAAAACGACAACCGTATTTTAAAAGTTTGTATTGGCCTGCGAAACAGGGAAACGCCGGTTATTCTGGTGACAAAGGACATTATGGTACGCGTCAAGGCGCAGATGCTTGGAATTTCTGCAGAAGATTTTACCACCGAACAGGCACCTGTCAGCGAGGAACAGTATACAGGGCGGTGCGAAGTTTTCGTTGCGGAAAAGAAATTTGAAGATTTTAAAAAGAAACATATTGCGCCTGAGGATGTATACCAGGCAGGCGAATCCGGCGAAAAACTTCCGGTCACGCTCGTGCCCAATCAGTTCGTCATCCTCAGGGAGGATCAGTCTGCCAGGAAAACCCAGCTTGGCCGTTTTGACGGAAAGAAAATCGTTCCGCTCGCCTTTCAGAAGAAAAAGCCCTATGGCGTTTCTCCAAGGAATGTCGGTCAAAAATTTTTACAGGAAGCCTTGATGGCCGATGCGGAGAAAGCGCCGCTGGTGATCGTAAAGGGTATGGCCGGTACGGCCAAAACCTTCTACACACTGGCTGTCGGGCTGCACACCATACTGGAACAGGATGAGCCCGCTTACCGGCGTATTTTGATCAGCCGGCCCAATGCCCAGTTCGACGATGACATCGGCTTCCTTCCCGGAGATGAATCGGAAAAGATCGCGCCTCTGCTTCGGCCGGTCATCGACAATCTGGAGCTTCTGGTGGATCAGAATGAGGAGGAACGATTTGTCGATGAGCGCAGCCTTTCCGGGAAGGTGGAAGAACTGTTCGACCGGGGGATTGTGGACGCCCAGGCTCTCAATTTCATACGCGGCCGGTCGATTTCCAAAACCTACCTGGTTATCGACGAGGCGCAGAACCTGACGCCCAAACAGGCCAAGGGGATCATCACCCGCGCCGGGATGGGCACCAAGATTATCCTGTTGGGCGACCCGCAGCAGATCGATCACCCCCTCCTGGATGAACGTACCAACGGCCTGAGTTACGCGGCGGAAAAAATGAAAGGCAGCCCGCTGTGCTGGCAGGTCACGATGTCCGCTGAGGAATGCGAGCGTTCCGCCCTGGCGCTGGATGCGGTAAAAAGGATGTAAACGGATTTGATATTATATTTACAGGGAAGGTTGATAACGACAGGGGTGATATAACACAGATTTTACTTTACTGTGATAGAATTCTTTACATAATATATGGCAAACTAAACATAGGTTATTGTCGGAAAGGGGTCGGTGTATCCTCAGGCGATGATTTGCTCTGACAACAAACCGGAAAAGGGGTCTGTATATGATGATGAAAAAGCGTCTTGCCGTTTTGCTGCTTACTTTTTTCGTGATATTGACCATGTGTAGCTGCAATGATAAAAGCACGGGTACAGGGGAAGCCGACACGGTCCTGGGCCGCGGCAGCTCAGTGCTGCGGATCGTTTCCGGATCGGAAAACTCCGAACTGGAACCGATCCTGGAGGAATTTGCAAAGCAGGAGAATATCCGCATTGAAATGACCTATCAGGGATCGCTGGATATCATGCGCCTGTTGGGAGAGGAAGACATCCCTTATGACGCCGTGTGGCCGGCCAGCAGCCTGTGGCTGACAGTGGGAGACACAGAACATCGGATTAAACACGCTGAGTCGATTTCCATTTCGCCGGTGGTGTTCGGCATACGCAAAAGCCTGGCGGAGGAACTGGGATTTGTGGGATGTGAAGTGTCGGTAAACGACATTCTGGAGGCGATCCGGGGCGGCAGGCTCCGTTTCTGTATGACCAGCGCTACCCAGTCCAATTCCGGCGCCAGCGCATATATCGGTTTTTTGTATGCGCTTCTCGGCAACCCGGAGGTCATTACATCGGAGGATTTACAAAGCGAGGAACTGAAGGCGCAGATGCAGGAGCTGCTCTCCGGCGTAGACCGTTCTTCCGGCAGCTCGGACTGGCTGAAGGATATGTTTTTGCAGGGTGATTACGACGCCATGGTGAACTATGAGTGCCTGATCATTCAGGCCAATCGGGAGCTGGAAGAGCGCGGCGGGGAGCCACTGTATGCGGTGTATCCCTATGACGGCCTGTCGTTAGCGGATTCCCCGCTTGGCTATGTGGACATGGGGAACGATAAGCAGGAGGAACTGTTTTTAAAATTGCAGGAGTACCTGCTGTCGGCGGACACGCAGAATAAGATCCAGCGCACCGGCCGCCGTTCGGGATATACGGGGGTTTCGGAGAAAAACAGGGACGTGTTCCGGACCGACTGGGGCCTGCAGCCCGACAGGGTTCTTTCTCCTATCAAAATGCCGGCTGCCGACGTCCTGTTTGAGTGCCTGAATTTATACCAAACCGACTTCCGTAAGCCTTCTCTCACCGTGTACTGCCTGGATTATTCCGGCAGCATGAGCGGCGAGGGCAATGAGCAGCTGGTTCAGGCGATGGAACAGCTGCTGATACAGGAGAATGCCCGGAAAAATTTCCTGCAGGCATCGGAAAACGAAGTGAATATCCTGATCCCTTTTAGCGGATACGTTATCGGCACTTATACTGCCACAGGCAATGGCAGTGAACTGGAGGCGCTTTATGGCAAAGTGAAGGATCAGGAGGTAGGCGGCGGCACCGACATGTATGCGGCGGCTGTCCGGGGGATCGAGATGCTGGAAGAATACGATTTGTCCCGGTATACCCCCGCGATCATTCTGCTCACTGACGGGCAATCTGCCGGCTCCCCCGCGGATTTTGAAGAGGCTTACACGGAGATGGGAGCTGAGATCCCGGTATTCTCCATCATGTTTGGGGACGCCGACGAGACGCAGCTGGAGGAGCTTGCGCAGTATACAAACGCCCGTGTGTTCGACGGGCGGGAGAATCTGACGGAGGCGTTCCGCAGTGTAAAGGGGTACAACTGATGAAAGACACCCGGCGAATGATCGCTTCCACTCTGACTGCCTCAGCCGTATTTCTTATCCTGTTCCTGTTCCTGCGATGGAACCTGATCGTCAGCATCATACTTTGCGTCGGTATATACTTCGGGCTGTTCTTCCTGCTCAAGCCCAATCGGAAAATTGCGGGGATCGACGTGGAATCCATGCCGGACGGCGAGGAAATCCAAAGACTTCTGGATGATGCTCAGGCGGACCTGGCAGATATCGACAGGGCGGTAAAAGCGACCGCAGATCCCTCTGTGCGGCAGGACGCGCAGATTTTATACGCTACCGGCGTTCGGATCCTTGCCTATCTCAAGGAAAATCCGGATAAGATTAAGCTGGCGCGCAGATTCTTTACCTATTATCTGGATACGGCCGCCAAACTGCTGGCGCGATATGTGGACTTCCAGAACACGGGGCTCCATTCGCCGGAGGTCGCCGATATCCTGCAAAAGACTGCCGAAGCCCTGCCGGTACTGAACAGCGCGTTTGAAAAGCAATTTACCCATCTGATGCAGGGCGAGCTGCTGGATGTGGAAGCTGATATCGAGCTTTTGAAAAGCACGTTGAAAATGGAGGGCGGAAAATGAAAACAAAGCTGATAGGGTTGGGCATTCTGGCGGCTGTTGTCATCGCCGCCGTTGCTTATGTACTCATAAGCGGCAGCCGGGCCGTTACGGAAATCAATGGCTTTGTGGGCGGGGAAAAGATCGGGCTGCTGGAGGATGAAGAGGTACAGGATATCCTGCGGGACAGGTATAAGCTGATCATCGATTATGCCAAGGCCGGTTCCATCGATATGATTACTGCCGATGCGGAAGGACGGAACTTTCTGTTTCCCTCCAATCAGACAGCCCTGGAGCTGTATAAACAACTCAACGGCGACCCGGTGAAAAGCGAGATCATCTTCAACACTCCTATTGTATTATATACGCGCAGCACTGTGGCGCAGGCGTTGGTCGCCAGCGGGTTCGCTGCTGTTACAGATGGTGTGTATACGATGGATATGACGAAATTGACCGAGGCCATAGAAGCCGGCACAACCTGGGAAGAAATTGGCCTTCCCCAGCTTTATGGAAGCATTGCGGTGGGTACCACTGACCCGACCAAATCCAATTCAGGCAACATGTTCGCGGGACTTTTGGCAAATACCCTTTGCGGCGGCGTGGCGGATGAAAGCAATCTTGCGGAGATCCTGCCCCAGCTGCAAGGCATCTTTCAGAAACTCGGTTATATGGAAAGCTCTTCCTCCGATCTGTTCGATCAGTTCCTCAAAACCGGCATGGGCGCCAAGCCTCTGATCGCTGGCTATGAAAACCAGCTGCTGGAATTTGCCGTAGAGAACCCGGATACGTGGGAGCAGATTAAAGGAGATATCGTGATGATGTATCCGACCCCTACTGTCTGGTCTTCACATGTCTATATCGCTTTGGACGAGGCCGGAACATTGGGAATAGACGCGCTGCTGGACGAGGATATCCAGCGCATGGCCTGGGAAAAGCACGGGTTCCGTACCGGCGTGTACGATACCCCGACAGACGCGGATCATTTCGGCGTATCCGGCATTGCGGAGGAACTGACACAGGTGGCGCCTATGCCGGACGCCAATACCATGGACAGGATCATAAAAGCGCTTTCGTAGCGGAAAGGGGTGGATAGAATATGGCAGACGCCATCACATTGGATACATTGATGCGGGGAAAAGAGGGCGCGGACCTGCAAATACAGAAACCGGCGGACGTTGAGATCGTCCGCACACAGGTAGAGAAATTGACCCCGGAGCAGAAGGCAAGGATAGAGGAACTCAAAAACAGTATCAATCTGATGGATTCCCAGGCCACGCTTCAGTATGGCGTCGGGGCGCAGCGGAATATCTCCAGCTTTTCCGACAACATTCTCACGCAGGTGCGCAGCAGGGACAGCGGCTATGTGGGGGAATTGATGTCGGATCTGGCGCTGAAGGTTAAGGATGTGGGCGTGGACGAACTGGAGGAAGGATTCCTGGATAAAATCCCGTTTCTCAAAAATGCATCCCGGGCTGTGAAAAAATTTATGCGGCGGTATGAAAAGCTGGAGGTCCAGATTGACCGCATCGAGCAGCAGCTGGATCAGGCCCGGATGCAGATGCTCAAGGATATCACCATGTTCGACGGGTTGTATGAAAAGAATCTGGAATATTTCCAGGAGCTGCAGATCTATATCATTGCCGGTGAGGAAAAACTGAAAGAGCTGCGGGATATCACCCTGCCGAAGCTTCATGCAGAGGCGTCGGCCAAGGGCGATCCCATGAGCGCCCAGGTGGTGAGGGATTTTGAAGACACGGTAAACCGCTTCGAGAAGAAAATCCATGATCTGAAGCTGAGCAAAACCATTGCCATTCAGACGGCACCGCAGATCCGCCTGATCCAGAACAACGATAAAACCCTGGTGGATAAAATCCAGACGGCGATTCTTGGCACTATTCCGCTCTGGAAGAGCCAGATTATCATTGCCCTGGGGCTGCACCGGCAGGAAAATGTGCTGCAAATGCAGAGAAGCGTCTCTGACGCCACCAACACGCTGCTCACCAAAAATGCGGAACTTCTGAGGCAGAACAGCGCGGAGACGGCCAGAGAATCGGAACGCGGCATTGTGGATTTGGAGACGTTGAAAAAGGTCAACGCCGATCTGATTTCCACCATTGAGGAAACTATCAGGATCCAGCAGGAGGGCCGGGCTGCCCGCCAGAACGCGGAAGCAGAACTCCTGGGGATTGAACAGCAGCTGAAGCACACTTTACTTACAGCGGCGCAGAAGTAAGGATCAAAATGATAAAATCCCTTTTCAGATGTCGATAGTTACGTTTAACAAAGGAATACCACGCATTCTCCGAATCCATACCAATCAGTTCACCGCAGATACTCAATGTGATTATTTCGGAATCGGACAGCCTGGCAGAATCTGCGTTCCGTCTTTGCGAAACGCAGGCAGGAGCAAACTGCTGATATAAATCATCGATAACGGTATAAACAAGTAAAATAAAATCTTCAAAAGTTGCAAAGAGGGTGGTATAATCGTTTTGGAACTTCAACATGATATGCCTCCTTCCATAGTTTGTAGTGGTGTACAACTATAGAATAGCATATTTTGTTGAAGTTTTTATATTAACTAGCACAACAGGTTAAGTTACTCCTTTTATTTCTCAGCCGCATTTGACTTTCCTTTGAATTGTCCATTTTGTATCTCCTCGTATCATAATCATTTTTGACTTAGCTGGAGTGAGGAACACAGATCGTTCCATTTTCCAGATTGATCTGACCCCATTTCAACCGGGAAAATTCCTCCCAGGAAATATTCATATTCTTTTTCAGATCCTTAAATTTTTGTTAGAATATTTTCCTGCCCGGCACCAAAGACCTGCCGAAGTTCCCGGTAATCGGATGTATCATAAGTTGCTTCCATAGTACCGTCCTGACAAGCTATACAGTTATGGACGTTTTCTTTTGGAGCTCGGTAAGCTCATCTTCTGAAAAACCGGTAACCTTCATAATGGTTATGATATCAACATCTTCTTCAAGCATCTTCAGAGCCATTTCCTTTGTTACCTTTTTGGCAGTCGCTTCTGCCTTCTGATTTCCATATTCAATTTTTTCCTTCTCATATAAACGTCCCAACTGTGTCATATTGATCCTCCTTCTAAGCTGCTCCAGATAGTCTCTGTTGATGAACTTGTCGCTGGCCACGATCACGCCGGACAGAGTAAATATCCGTTGCTCTTCATCCGGGATCTGCTCCGCCAGTTCGACGACCCTTTCCAGCATATGCTGTTTTCCGGTCGGGCCGGAAATTGTCAGCGGCAGGATGACCAGCTTCATCAGATCGTCGTCGCTGAGCGGTATACCGGACTGGAGCTTTTCCCGAATCGCCCGGAATGCGCCTTCCCCGTCGATATGGGAAAGAAACGCCTGCTCGGTGTGAAGAAAGAGGCAGCCTGTTTCAAAGTCCGGTTCCGCACTCTGGACATCACCGGTGTAGATGACGACCAGGCGAAGGTTAAAATTACGGTTTTCTTTATGGTATTTTTCCAATACCCTGGTGATATAATTCAGATATTTGATTTTGTTTGCTCTTTTGTATTCCGACTCATAATCGACGATCACGTAGGTGCTGTCCTCCAGCAGAAACAGGCTGTCGATGCTCCGTTCGTTTGCCGAAATCTTCGGCAGCTCCGTCGGGAGAAACTCCCGGATCGGCGCCAGGTCAATTCCGTATGAGGCGAAACTCTTTTCTTTGTAGGTCTGGCCAAGGATCTTAAACAGGATATCCTTGTTCTGCCAGGCAATTCCTTCTGCCATAATTACCTCCTTTTTTCGGGGAAAATGGCTGTATCTCCCAGGCTTTGGAGAATGGCATCCTTTTTCTTCATTCTACCACGGGATCAGAAGTTTGTCATTTTCAAAGTGAAATGGGAGATACAGCAATACGCCTTCTTATAAATAAAATACGCAGATGGGATGAGATTCCTTGAAAATTTGGAGAAAAGGATAGATGTTATGGTCCGACGGCTGCTGATGAGCTGCAGGATACCGGAATCCATTTACTGTCCTTATAATAGCATCCAATCACCGGGCTGTAAAGCTGCGGCGGGATCTGCGGGTTTTCCAGGCATTCCTCTGTCAGGATCAGAACGATGTGCTGCAGACAGAAGAGCTCCAGCTCATCCAGTATTTTCTGCCGGAGCTGCTCCGCAAGCCGGTCGCATTCCTCCAGATTCTGTGTTTCAAACAGGACGTGAGAGATCTGTACAGGAATCTGGGACTGCGCGGCAGTATGGATAATGAGCTGTGTGACGGGCACCTGAAAATCCCTGTGGATCCGGATATCATGCAGTACCTTCAGCAGGATATAGGCAGAAGCCGTCCGGGCCAGATCCTTTGATAAAGTACCGTACCCCTTTTTATATTTTGTTTTGAGGATTTCCAGGGGAACATTCTCTTTACTGAGGATAATCCAAGGCTGTTTAACATACCGCCAGGAGACTCGAAAGCATGGGAAAAAGAATACAACGGAAGGACTTCCGTGGAACGCTTCAATAAGCGTGAGAAAGAGGACTATAAATTAGAAGACGGCAGGCACCGCTCTACAAAGATGTGGTACTGCCGCCTCTACGGCATCATGATGCTCCAACATCTTGATGCCTGGGAAATGCCATCTGTTGAGGCATTTCAAAATCATTATTAGGATTAGCCGCCTAATAATGATTTTTTAAACGACTCCATAAGATTTTTCAAGGCATAGTACCCACTATGTCCAATGTT
>DXDD01000139.1 GCA_019115665.1 Candidatus Eisenbergiella pullistercoris
CTCGCTTCTTTGCGCTTCTGCGAGCTTTTGCAGAAGGGTTGTTTTTCCCACCTGCCTGGGTCCAGTCACTAACAGCACAGGAAACATTTCAGAGAGCCGCGCAATCGTATTTTCCGCAGCCCGTTTAATATATGCCATGTTGCTCTCTCCCTTCCAATTTCAGTATAAACAATTCAAGCAGAAATATCCGGCAATTCTAAATTCTGATTTTATTATAGCCATACTTTTCCTGTTCGTCAATGCAAATCCGGCAAATTTAAACTAGTACTTTAGATTTACCGGAGCATGTTATAGGCAGCGTTAGTGGCTTATTCCGATTGCTCAGTTTAACAAAGGGCAGGCAGCCAAAATTTTTGACCGGCTGCGTTCTGAGCCCGAACTGATCGTTTTAAAGAACAACCAGCCTTCCGCGGTAATCCTCGCCCCTGATGAATATATCAGACTGGCCGAAATTGAAGAAGATTATAACCTGCTCATTGACGCCGGGCGGCGGCTTGCGGCCAATAAGGATAAAGCCGCTATTCCTGCTGCTGAGGTCATGAAACATTTTGGCATTTCCGAGGCCGATCTTGAAGAAGTGGAGGAGCCTGAAATCGAATGATCCGGCTCCTTTTTCGACACTTTCAACAAATATTTTCAAAAAACTTCAGTCATTTTTCCTTTTTCATCATCGTCAAATCAGTAACTGATTTTTTCTATCAAAATTCACAGAAATTTAATGGCCTCCAGAAGCGTTTTATGGTAAAATGCAACTGTTCATGGCGGCGCATCATCCTGCCCGCCAAAACCGTGTCAACGATACGAATTCTTAATTATAAGGAAGGGGAAAACCATGTTAACGCACGAAGAAATCAGCAGTCTCGACGAGATCCTGAAGCGGCATGATTATGACAGCTCGTCCGTCATCGCCGTCATGCAGGACATCCAGAAAAAGTACCGCTATCTTCCGCAGGAAGCGCTTACCTACATCGCGAAGGCGCTCCATCTGAGCGAAGCGAAGGTCTATGGCGTCGCCACCTTCTATGAAAATTTTTCTCTGGATCCCAAGGGCAGGTATGTCATCAAGGTGTGCGACGGCACGGCGTGCCACGTCCGCAAGTCCGTCCCTATTCTGGAGGAATTCCGGAACGTGCTCGGCCTGTCCGAGGATAAGCCCACCTCCGACGATATGCTTTTTACGCTGGAAACCGTTTCCTGCCTGGGCGCCTGCGGGCTCGCCCCGGTATGCACCGTCAACGATAAGGTACACGCGGCAATGACGCCGGAAAAAGCAAGAGAACTGATTCAGGAATTGAGACAGGAGGCAGCCAATGAGAATTAACAGCCCCGAAGAATTACAGAAAATGCAGGAATTTTACGGTCAGGAGCTGAACGCGGAAAGGAAGCGGATCCTGGTCTGCGCCGGAACGGGCTGCGTAGCGGGCGGCTCCCTGCAGATCTACGCCCGTCTGAAGGAGCTCATGAGGGAAAGAGGGATCCCCTGCGAGGTATTTCTTCATGACGAAGCGGACGGGCCTTTACATACGGAGCCGGCGGCCATCCCTTCCGGCGGCGCTTCTTCTGAAAACGGACAGAGCCCGGAGGACGGGCAGACGGCAGATGCCGGTCAGAACCCGGGAGACGCTCCTTCCGTCGGCCTGAAAAAAAGCGGCTGCCACGGCTTCTGCGAGATGGGCCCGCTTCTGAGGATCGATCCGGAAGGCCTCCTTTATATTAAGGTAAAGGTGGAGGACTGCGAGGAGATCATCGAGCGCAGCATTTTAAAGGATGAGATCGTGGAGCGCCTGGTCTATCAGGATCAGTCGCTGAAATCCTACCCCAGGCAGGAGGATATTCCTTTTTATAAGAAACAGACCCGCGTGGCTCTGGAATACTGCGGCCACATCGACGCCGAATCCATCCGGGAATACATCGCGGTTGGCGGCTACTCCGCCGTGAAAAAAGCGCTGTTTGACATGACGCCCCAGCAGATCGTGGATGAGATCTCCGATGCCTGTCTGCGCGGCAGAGGGGGCGGCGGCTTCCCCACCGGGCGGAAATGGGCGCAGGTGCTGCGCCAGAAGGAAGAGATCAAGTATGTGGTCTGCAACGGCGACGAGGGCGACCCCGGCGCGTTCATGGACCGCTCCATGATGGAGGGCGAGCCTCACCGGGTGCTGGAGGGCATGATGATCGCCGGCATCGCCACCGGAGCGCACTACGGTTATATTTACGTGCGCGCGGAATATCCGCTCGCGGTCTCCCGTCTGCAGAACGCCATCGACCAGGCCATGGAGGTGGGACTGCTGGGAGAAAATATTCTCGGCTCCGGTTTTGATTTTACCATAAAGATCAGCCAAGGCGCGGGCGCGTTCGTCTGCGGCGAAGGAAGCGCGCTGACCTCCTCCATCGAAGGAAACCGCGGCATGCCTCGCGTAAAGCCTCCCCGCACGGTGGAAAAGGGCCTGTTTGAGAAGCCCACCGTCTTAAACAACGTGGAAACCTTCTGCAACGTGGCCCCCATCATCTTAAAGGGCGCGGACTGGTACAAGACCATGGGCCCGGAAAACAACCATGGTACCAAGGCCTTCGCCCTCACCGGAAACGTGAACAACACCGGCCTGATCGAGGTTCCCATGGGAACCACCCTGCGCGAGGTCATTTTTGACATCGGCGGCGGCGTCAAGGGCGGAAGCTTCAAGGCGGTCCAGATCGGCGGGCCCTCCGGCGGCTGCCTGTGCATCAGCGCAACCGAAGACCACCTGGACCTGCACCTAGATTTCGACTCCCTGAAAAAAGTAGGTGCGATGATCGGTTCCGGCGGCCTGGTGGTCATGAACGATAAGAGCTGCATGGTGGAGGTCGCACGCTTTTTCATGAACTTCACCCAGAACGAGTCCTGCGGAAAATGCGTTCCCTGCAGAGAGGGCACCAAGCGGATGCTGGAGCTGCTCACCGACATCACCGAAGGGCGCGGCACCATGAAGCATCTGGACATGCTGCAGGAGCTTGCGGACACCATTTCCGACACCGCCCTCTGCGGCCTCGGAAAAACCGCCGCCTTCCCCGTGGTCAGCACCATGAAATATTTCCGTGACGAGTACATCGCCCACGTGGTCGATAAAAAATGTCCTGCCGGACAGTGCAAGGCGCTTGTCAACTTCTCCATCGATCCCCAGCTCTG
>DXDD01000140.1 GCA_019115665.1 Candidatus Eisenbergiella pullistercoris
AAAATCCTTTTTAGTAACCGTCGCTTCAGACTTTTTGTACGGTTATACAATGTAGATTCTTATTTTAAACCGTATCGGAGCATCCCGCCGGATATTAAGCAGGGGGCGATATGGGAGAAGGAATCAGCAGCACTATTTTCCCGACCCATGAAAAGTAACGTATAATGCTGCGTCTTCCAAATAAAATCTCCCTCAAATCTTGTGAACCCCCGGGAAATCCGCTATAATCGGAAGTGTTGAGTTTCAATAAGATGAAATGCCGCCCTGCGGCGGCAGAAAACATGAGAGAGCGGAGAAAATCGCTGATTTTCTCCTGGGAATTGGTCTTACGCCCAATTCCCTCTGAATGAAATGCCGCCTGACGGCGGCAGAAAACAGAGGTAGTTATGAAAATCGAACTGCAGAATCTCACAAAAAAATTTCCGGCCCGGGGGAAAAAGGGCGGCGAGGTCACTGCCGTCAATGATTTTTCCTTTGAGATCCCGGACGGAGAGCTGATCGCCCTGCTCGGGCCGTCCGGCTGTGGAAAGAGCACCACGCTGAACATGATCTGCGGTCTGGAGAAGCCGACGGGCGGCAGGATCTTTTTCGGAGACGAGGATGTGACCGCGCTTCCGCCGGAGCTGCGGGGCGTGGGGATGGTATTTCAGAATTACGCCCTCTATCCGCACCTGACCGTGCGGCAGAATATCCTGTTCCCGCTGGAAAATCTGAAGGGAAAGGACCGGCCGTCGAAGGAGGAAATGAACCGGAGGGTGACGGAGACCGCGAAGCTGGTCCAGATCGAAGAGCTGATGGACCGAAAGCCCAGGGAGCTTTCCGGCGGCCAGCAGCAGCGGGTGGCGATCGCAAGGGCGCTGGTCAAGATGCCCAGGGTTCTTCTGCTGGACGAGCCGCTTTCCAATCTGGACGCGAGGCTCCGGCTGCAGACCAGGGAAGAGATTCGTAAGATACAGAAGGAAACCGGCATCACCACCGTTTTTGTCACCCACGATCAGGAGGAGGCCATGAGCATTTCCGACCATATCGCGGTGATGAGGGACGGCGTCCTGATGCAGAACGGCAGGCCGCAGGAGGTTTATGACGATCCGGCGAACCTGTTTGTGGCGCGTTTCCTGGGAACTCCGCCCATCAATGTGTTTGAGGGACGGGTGAAGGGAGAAAAACTTCATATCGGAGAGGAAGCGGTTCTTTCCGTAAACGGCGTGCCGGATCAGGAGGTATGGGTCGGCATCCGCCCGGAGGGCTTTATTCCCCGTCCGGACGGCGAGCTTGGCTGCGAGCTGTCCAGAGTGGAGGTAATGGGCCGGGATATCAGCATTGTTTCCACCCATAAGGCCTGCGCGAATCCGGCCATCCGCTCCGTCATCAACGCGGATACGCAGATCGACGCGTCCGCCCGTACCGTGCGTTTTTCCCTGAAGCCCGGAAAGGTCTTTCTGTTCCATAAGCAGAGCGAAGAGAGACTCCGCTTTCAGATGAAGGGAGATTCCTATGCAAGATCAAAATAAAAAGGCCTGGCTGTATCTGCTGCCGGCGCTCATTTTTCTGATTCTTTTTATGGTATACCCGCTGATCGACGTTTTCATCTATTCGCTGGAGGAGGGCTTTAATTTCGCCTCCCAGACCTATTACGGCGTCGGTTCCTACAATTATTCCTATGTCCTGCACGATCCCTATTTCCTGCAGGCGGTGAAAAATACCTTTCTTCTGGTCATCATCACCGTTCCCGTTTCCACGGGGCTTGCCCTTCTGATCTCTCTGGGTTTAAGCTCTATCCGGCCCCTGCGGGAGCTTTATCAGACCATCTATTTTCTGCCCTATGTGACCAACACCCTGGCCGTCGGCCTGGTTTTCATGGTGCTGTTCCAGAAGACGGAGTACACGGACGGGCTGGTGAATCTTCTGATCGAGGCCGTCGGCGGTTCGGCGGTGGATTTCATCGACGGCCCCTACTGGGCCAAGATGTTCGTCCTCTGCTTTTACACCGTCTGGGTCGTCCTCCCTTTTAAGATCCTGGTCCTGACCAGCGCGCTGGCCTCGGTCAATGAGGATTATTATAAGGCGGCCAGAGTGGACGGCACGCCTAAGCTTAGGACCTTCACGAAAATCACCCTTCCGATGATCTCTCCCATGATTTTTTACCTGGTGATCACCGGCTTCATCGGCGCCTTCAAGGCGTACAGCGATGTGGTGGCCCTGTTTGGGACCAATCTGAACGCGGCGGGAATGAACACCATCGTAGGTTATGTGTATGACATGCTCTACGGCGCCAGCGGCGGCTACCCGTCCTACGCTTCGGCGGCGGCCATCATCCTGTTTGCCATCGTGCTGACCATCACCTGCGTCAACCTGCTGGTGAGCAGGAAGCATGTGCAGTATTAGGCATCGCGGATCCGGCGATTGCAGACGCCGGAAGAGGTCCGGGGCGCGCGCCTCAGCGTAAAACGCTTCGGCATGGAGGAAAAAATGGAACAACAAATGGATTTTGAGAAAAAACAGAGGGCGGCGGTCCGGCGCGGGCGGATCGGGAAAGCGCTCACCTACTTCTTTCTGAGCGTCTGGGCGCTGATCGTCCTGTTTCCCTTTTACTGGATGCTTCTGACCTCGGTAAAAAGCTACAGCTCCTACAACGCGGAGCATGTCCCCACGTTTTTTACCCTGTCGCCCACGCTGCAGAATTATAAGGACGCGTTCACCACGGTGCCTCTTCTGGGGTATCTGATCAACACGGTGATCTTCACCCTGGCGACCACGGCGCTGATGGTTCTGGTCAGCACGCTTGCGGCCTACGCCTTCGCGCGCCTGCGTTTTCGGGGAAAGGATCTTCTGTTCACGCTCTTTCTTTCCCTGATGATGATCCCCAATGAGCTGGTGGTCATCACAAATTTTGTCACCATCACCAACATGGATCTGCGCAATACCTTCACCGGGCTGATCCTGCCCTCCGTCACCTCGGTCTTCTATATCTACCTGCTGAAAGAAAATTTTGAGCAGGTTCCGGACGAGCTGTACCGGGCCGCCAAGGTGGACGGCACCTCCGACCTGAAATATCTGCTGAAGGTGATGGTTCCCATCTGCCGCCCCACCATCGTGACCATCACCATCCTGAAGGTCATCGAGTGCTGGAACTCCTACGTCTGGCCGCGGCTGATCACGGACGATCCGGCCTATTTTCTGGTATCCAACGGCATTCAGGAGATCCGGGAAAACGGCTTCGGGCGGGAAAATATCCCGGCCATGATGGCCGCCGTGGTGGTCATTTCCGTTCCGCTCATCATTCTGTTTCTGATCTTCCGCAGAAAGATCATGGCGGGCGTGTCGAGAGGAGGCATGAAGGGATGAAAAAAATTGGAAGCCGGTTCCGGCATTCCCGGTATTTTCTGAAAAAAATCTGCGCGCTGCCGCTTCTGGCCGCAGCGCTTTTATCCGCGGCGCTTCTGTCCGGCTGCCACGGCCAGCGGGAGCAGGCGGCCTTCACGGTCCCGGAGAGATTCGACTCCTCGAAAAATTATGAGATCACCTTCTGGGCCAAGAACGATACCAACGTCCGGCAGACCGACATCTACAAGCAGGCGATCGCGGATTTTCAGGAGCTGTATCCCAACATCACCGTGAACCTCCGGCTTTATACGGATTACGGAAAAATTTACAACGACGTGATCACCAACATTTCCACGGGAACCACGCCCAATGTCTGCATCACCTACCCGGACCACATCGCCACCTATCTGACCGGCGACAACGTGGTGGTCCCGCTGGATGATCTTTTCTCCGATCCGGCGTACGGCCTGGGCGGAAGCGAGGTGCGCTTCGATTCCCCCGCGCAGTCCGAGATCATCCCTCAGTTCCTGGAGGAATGCAGAATCGGCGGCTATTATTACGCGGTTCCCTACATGCGTTCCACGGAGGCCTGCTATATCAATAAGGATTATGTGGAGGCCCTTGGCTATACCCTTCCGGAAACCCTGACCTGGGATTTCATCTGGGAGGTTTCCGAAGCCGCCGCGGCGAAAAACGCGGACGGCACCTTTGCCCTGAACGGACAGGAGGTGCTGCTTCCCTTCATCTACAAGTCCACGGACAACATGATGATCCAGATGCTGAAGCAGAAAGGAGCCGGATATTCCACGGCTTCCGGAGAGATCCAGATCTTCAACGATACCACCACGGAGCTTCTTTATACCATCGCGGAGCACACGGAGAGCGGAGCCTTTTCCACCTTCAAGATCTCCGGCTATCCCGCAAACTTCCTGAACGCGGGCCAGTGCGTGTTCGCCATCGACTCCACAGCCGGCGCCACCTGGATGGGAAGCGACGCGCCGCTGGTGGACATCGCGGAGGAAAATATCGTGGATTTTGAAACCGCGGTCATGCCCGTTCCGCAGTTCGATCCCGAAAATCCGCAGATGATCTCCCAGGGGCCTTCCATCTGTATTTTTAATAAGGAAGATCCCCAGGAGGTGCTGGCTTCCTGGCTGTTCACCCAGTTCCTTCTCACCAACGAGGTGCAGATCGCCTATTCACAGACGGAGGGCTATGTCCCTGTCACCTCGGCGGCCCAGAACACGCAGGAGTATCAGGATTACCTCTCCCGCGCCGGTGAGGACAACGACACCTATTACCGGGTAAAAATAGAAGCCTCCCGGCTTCTGCTGGATCATATGGACGATACCTTCATCACCCCTGTTTTCAACGGCTCCACCTCCCTGCGGGACACAGCCGGAGAACTCATTGAGGAGGTGACCAAGGGCGTCCGGCGGCATCAGACCGTGGACGACGCCTTTATCGAGGAGCTTTATGAGGAACAGACCAGTCTGCACCATTTGAACGAAACCAGCGCCTCCGGCAGCGGCAAGACCGATCTCGGGCCGCTTCCCCCCACCGCCGTCACACTCCTTTCCTGCCTTGCGGGAGCCTGGGTGCTGATCCTGCTCTATCTGTTTGTAAGCCGAATGAAAAAAACAGGCAAAAAACGTTGATTTCCTGAATTTTTTCGCTATAATAAGGGTGTTCACGAAAATTTGCAATGTTTTTTCACGGAATCCCTTCGTGGGAAAACGATCTCATGCAGAGAGAAGGAGAAAAGTTATGAAAAAAGTGTTATCTCTGGTTCTGACTCTTGCCATGCTATCCGCTCTGGCAGGATGCGCAGGAAGCAGCACCGCAGAGACGACGGCGGAAAGCGCTGCCGTTGAAAGCACCGCAGCGGCTGAGGAAAGCACTGCGGCCGAAAGCACGGAAGCTGCGGAAACCGAAACGGAAGCCGCCTCTGAGACGGCTGCGGAAAGTGCCGGAACGGTGCTGAGCTATGACGAGTACATGGCCGCCGAGCTGGACACCGAGGTTACTGTGGAAGCCTATGTACAGGCGACCCAGTCCTGGTGGGAGGATTCCATCACCGTTTACGCGCAGGATGAAAACGGCGGATATTTCTTCTATAACCTGGCCTGCTCCGAAGAGGACGCCGCCAAGCTGGTTCCCGGAACCAAGATCCGCGTCACCGGCTACAAGGCTGAGTGGTCCGGAGAAGTGGAGATCATGGACGGTTCCTTTGAATTTGTGGAAGGCGCTGACACCTTCGTTGCGGAGCCTCTGGATGTGACCGCAATGCTCGGCACCGACGAGCTGATCGACCATCAGAATGAATTCGTATCCTTCACCGGAATGACCGTAGAAGCGGCCGGCCAGGATGCGGACGGAAACGACGTGCCTTTCCTGTATAACTGGGACGGCTCCGGCACGGACGGCGACGATCTGTACTTCAACGTTTCCTATAACGGAGAGACCTACACCTTCACCATCGAGTCCTATCTGTGCGACAATACCACGGATGTATATGCCGCTGTAAAGGATCTCCAGATCGGCGATGTGATCGACATGCAGGGCTTCCTGTACTGGTATGAGGGCGTAAATCCCCACATCACCTCTGTGACGGCTTCCGAGGCCGCTCCTGCGGAGAGCACCTCTGCCGCTGAGACGGAGGCCGCTGAAACCGAGGCTGCAGCGGAAACTGCTGAGACCGAAGCGGAAAGCACCGAGGCTGCGGAATAAGGTTCCGGCAGGATACAGGGGCAAGCCCCTTGGAGATCATAGCTGGAAATATGTGCTCTAAGCGACTTCCTGATCATGGTTTTTGTCATGGTCAGTGAAGCAGTCGCTTAGAGCATTTTGCTTTATTTCAGCAATTTCCAGTATCCTTTACGGTCGGAACCGGCCTTCGCCGCCGCAAAAGCGGAAACGCACCGACCTCCCGGTATCTCACTCCGCAAGGCTCACTCCGCCAGGTTCAGAAATTCCCCGCTCTCCAGATCCGCCGCCAGGTCGTTGCAGAGGATGGCCGTTCCGGTAAGAGACGCCGGATCCACAATGGTCTCAGTCTCCGAAACGCCCGCGTAAACGCCGTTTCCGTGAGGCAGAAGAACCACCTCCGATTCCGCTCCGCCGCCGGAGCGCTCCAGCGCCAGCGCATGGTATCCGTCGATGATCTCATCCGTTACCAGAACCGGAGGATTCACCAGCGAAAACTCCTGCAAAACCGCCCCGTCCGCATCCAGAAGCAGCGCGCAGGAACCGCCCGATCCGCTCACGGAAGGCCCCACGGCAAGCGCGAAGATCTCGTCGCTTCCATCCTCGTTGAGATCCACATAATTATAATAATATCTGGTCATATCCCACTCGTCTTCCGGAATCTGATACGTATCAATGAGCGCGGTGCGCACCATTTCATTGGGCTCTTTTTCCGAAGGCTGCTGCTTCACGCCCTGCGGCAGCCAGGCTGCGGCGGACGCATTCGCTCCCGTATCGGATCCGGCATCCGTTTCATTTCCTTCCGCGGCGCTCTGCGTCCCCGCAGGATCCTCCGACATTCCCTCCATGCTCGCTTCCAGCTCCTCCTGTTCACTCTGCTCTTCTGCATAGTCCTGTCCGGAGTCCTGCTTTCCCAGGCTCCCGTCTCTTCCCGGACCGCCGGCACAGCCGGCGGCCAGCATGGACACAACGCTCATAATACCGATCAGTTCCACGATTTTCTTTTTCATTTCCAGTCTCCTTCCTGCCATCCGCGCGCCGCCTCATGGAAAGCGCCGCCTTTCAGGCATTCCATCATATAAATATACATTCCTTTTCCCACGCGCATGATCCAGGGCGCTGCGGCGGGCTTCGGTATATTCATATTATCCGGAAAAGCTGAAGATTCTGCCCGGAAAAAGATTAAGATTTGTTAAGGATCCCCTCCTCCAGGAAATGCGCGATCCCATCCTCCTCATTGCTTCCAATCACCAGATCCGCAGCCTCCTTCACCTCTTCGATGGCATTTCCCATCGCTATCCCCAGACCGCACAGCTTCAGCATGCCGATATCCACAAAATCATCCCCAAAGGCCGCGATTTCCTCTGCGGATATCCCGGAAAAATCACAGAATGCAAGGATCGCCCGCTCCTTGGTGGCCGTCCTTCTGGTAAATTTATACCATTCCCCATCGGAAAACCGGACGCAGTCACAGTCCGGAAGCATCTCCTTCAGCCGTCCCGCCTGCTCCGGATGAAAGATCTGCACGCACAGCTTCAGACAGCGATGGGAAAAGTCCTGAAAATCCGTATAAATGCTGCCTCCCCAGCTGGGGTCCCACTGCAGCGGATCCAGACTGTAATTCCAGAAATGCCCCTCCGGCGTATCCGCTGTGATCTCGCAGTCTTCTCCGCACACGCCCCGCGCAGCTTCGATCATTCGGCGGGTCTCTCCTTCCGAAAAATCTTCCCGGTAAATATCCTTCCCCGCATACCTCACCAGCGCTCCCCCGCTGGAAATGACAAGATCCGGCTGCACCTCCTCCAGAAACGTCATGCAGTTCGCCTCACCCCGGGAGGTGGATACGCCGATCAGAAGGCCCTTTTCCCGGCACGCTCTCAAAGCTTTCCCCGTGCGGTCGGAAATGGTTTTGTCATCCCGAAGCAGCGTACCGTCCAGATCGAAGAGCAGAAGCTTCGGCGTTTTTCCTGATTTCATCTTCATGACTTCCCGTTCTCCTTTTTTGTGTGCCGGCCCCGGCAGAAGGGGCCGTTTTTCTTTCTCTTTTTTCAGGATATCATGCTTCTTTTCTTCGGACAACCGCAGATACTTTCCTTCGGAAAAATACCGTAGATCTGCCATTTGTAGAAAATTCTGTAATCAGGTGTTTTGGAAAAGTATTTTCTGAATTTTATGAATAGTCGGAATATTTTAAATATTCTGTATTTTTTGTCCATATTTACAAATCGCCAGATAGATGCTATAGTAGGAAATATCTTGAGATCCATTCTTTTTTTTAAATTCATAAAATCTTTATTCAATCTTTATTCAAAACCATACTTTCACTGACAGATGAAAGCGTGAAAATCTTTCTGAATACCAGAGGGACGATGGACGATGTGGACGAGGAAATGAAAGAATTTCTCGCCTATGTGGAGGACACCACGGATCGCTTTGCCGCGCGGGCAAAGAGCCCGCTGATCCGGCAGATCCATCGGAAAGTAATTGAAGTGAAGCAGAATCCGAAAATGGAGGTGGAGTATATGACGT
>DXDD01000141.1 GCA_019115665.1 Candidatus Eisenbergiella pullistercoris
AGCGGCTCAGGCTTTCGGCCCTGCCGCTTCAGAATGGTAATTAACCCTTACAGCCAGTAAGGAATTACCCATCTGTATTCTTTATTATTCTGCCTGTATCCAAGTTCTCTTCAAACCTCTTTTTCGTAATAAACCAGATCCATTCCATCCTTGACCCGCTCCGTTTTTCCTGTCCTGCGGTATCCCATCTTTTCATAAAGATGGCAGAGCTTCGGCTCCTGGAGAATGGTTTCCAGCTTCCAGAGAACGCTTTCCGGATATTTCCCCTCTGCCTGACAGATCGTCTCCTGAGCGTATCCAAAGCCCTGATATTCTGTCAGAAGAAAAATCGGCCCAAGCTTACATTCCTGATCCCGATGCCGGATTCTCACCCCGCCGATTTTCCGGTTCCCAAGCATGATAAAATAAAAATCCGTAAAATTCTCCCGCAGTCTGCCGATCGTTTTTTCCAGCGGTTCTGCGGCCGGATTAAGTTCATAATCCTGATATTTTTCCAGAAGCGCCTGAAAACAGGCCTTCTGCAGTTCATACAGTTCTTCTGCGTCGGACAGCACCGCCCGCACGAGGCGAATACTGTCCTTCTCTTTTTTCTTTACGGAATTCATGTTTTCTCCCGCCGCAGATACTTCCTCTGTGACAGCTGTTTCGCCCATGGAATCTCCATTCTGGAACGAAGCCATTCGTTACTCCACAATCACTCTCTTAAAATTCTTCTTCCCGCGCTTCAAAACCCTTCCTTCTCCATGGAAGTCCTCTCCGGCAAAAGCTGCACGGAAGTCCGTGACCTTCTCTCCGTCCATGGACACGCCGCCCTGTTCCACCGCGCGGCGGCCTTCGGAGCGGGAGCTTACCAGACCGGATTTCACCAGCAGGTCGAGGATGTCGATATTGCCGTCCTTCAGGTCGGCCTCCGTCAGCTTCGCGGTAGGCATTTCCGCGGCGGTTCCGCTTCCAAACAGCGCTCTGGCGCTCTCCTGCGCCTTCTGCGCCTCCGCCTCGTCATGCACCAGCTTGGTCAGCTCAAAGGCCAGAATCTCCTTTGCCGTATTCAGCTGGCTGCCTTCCCATTTGTCCATCTCGTCGATCTGCTCGATGGGAAGGAAGGTGAGCATCCGCAGACACTTGAGCACGTCCGCGTCCGCGATGTTTCTCCAGTACTGGTAGAATTCAAAGGGAGAGGTCTTGTTGGGGTCAAGCCACACCGCGCCCTTCTGGGTCTTGCCCATCTTCTTGCCTTCGGAATTTAAAAGCAGGGTGATGGTCATCGCATAGGCGTTCTTTCCCAGCTTCCTTCGGATCAGCTCCGTGCCGCCCAGCATGTTGCTCCACTGGTCGTCCCCGCCGAACTGCATGTTGCAGCCGTATTTCTGGTAAAGCATCAGGAAATCGTAGCTCTGCATGATCATGTAGTTGAATTCCAGGAAGCTCAGTCCCTTTTCCATTCTCTGCTTGTAGCACTCCGCGCGGAGCATGTTGTTGACGGAAAAGCACGCTCCCACGTCGCGCAGCAGCTCGATGTAATTCAGATTCAGGAGCCAGTCCGCGTTGTTCGCCAGAATGGCCTTTCCATCTGAAAAATCAATGAATTTGCTCATCTGCTTCTTAAAGCAGTCGCAGTTGTGGTCGATGGTCTCCTTCGTCATCATGGTGCGCATGTCGCTTCTGCCGGAGGGGTCCCCGATCATGCCCGTGCCGCCGCCCAGCAGCGCGATGGGCTTATTTCCCGCCATCTGCAGCCGCTTCATCAGGCACAGCGCCATGAAATGTCCCACATGAAGGCTGTCCGCCGTGGGGTCAAAGCCGATGTAAAACGTAGCCTTTCCCGCGTTCACCATCTCCCGGATCTCTTCCTCATCCGTCAGCTGCGCCAGCAGCCCTCTCGCTCTCAGTTCCTCAAATACCTGCATGTCTTACCTTTCCTTTCCGCCGACTAAGCGGCATTTTCATCTTACTTTTTCAGGCATAAAAAAATCCCCTCTCCCATTTCAGGAGAAAGGACGATTCTCATCGTGTTACCACCTTTCTTCACAGACGGCTCGCACCGGCTGCCTCATCAAGTACGGCTCCCCATCCAGCTGCAGTCCGGATGCGATCGCGATACTCTTCGCACGATAACGGGCGCCTCCGCTGCAGCCTACTCCCTTTCGGTTTGGGTGCAGAACTCCGGGATGTATTCGGATCAGCTTCTCCCGCGCCTCTCATCAGCCGGCTGCTTTCTGTGGGCCTGCGCTTTCTCCTACTTCTTCCCTTCCCAGTTTTTGGAAAATGATTCATTTCTTCAAAACTATTGTCACTGTAACACACCCGTCCGCACTTGTCAAACCCCATTTTCGGGATTATAATAAAAAAAGCTTCCGGTTCCGGGAGGATTATGGCCTGTTTCAGGCTGTATCGCCGGTGTCCGGTCTCACACCTGATTATCCCGAGAACACGCGGCGGCCGGAGGCATTAAAAATGTATACCATGTGCGGTTCAGACAGGGGCAGATGTGACTCGTATGAGTATCTGCCCCTGAAATTTTTCATTTTCAGCCGGAACCGCTGGCAAAATGACGGATTCTCCGGTGAAGTTGCGTAGCATTTTCTTTTATACGGGAAATAATCTGCAAAAATGCAAAAAGTTTCTTATATGCAAGAAACTATTGATGTTTTTCGTATCATATTCTATAATAAAAGAAAAAGGAAGCGAGGTGAGCGAATATGGCAGGTATGATTGCACGGGAGCGGTATATGCGGCAGATTCGGGATTTTATGGATAAGCCCGTTGTCAAAATCATCACCGGAATGCGCCGGTCCGGAAAAAGCGCACTGCTGGAGCTGACCAGGGAAGAGCTTCTTAAACGGGGCGTGCCGACATCCAACATTATCTCCATCAATTTCGAGTCCCTGCATTATGAAGCACTGAGGGATTTTCGGGCGCTCTATGCGGAAATTTCCAGGCGGGCAGAGAGCGTAAACGGAATGCTCTATGTGTTGTTGGATGAGATTCAGGAGGTGGACTCCTGGGAAAAGGTCGTCAATTCCCTTCGGGTGGATTTTGACTGTGACATCTATGTAACGGGCTCCAACGCGAGGCTGCTTTCCGGGGAACTGGCTACCCTGCTGGCGGGACGTTATGTGGAAATCCGCGTCTATCCGCTTGATTTTCAGGAATATCTGGATTTCGCAGCCGCAAATCCGGATGAAGCAGGACTCAGCCGCGAAGAGCATTTCGCGGACTTCCTCAGGTTTGGCGGACTGCCCGGAATCCATCAGATGAAATGGGAAGAAAGCCGTATCATGCAGTATCTCCAGGATATCTATAATTCCGTGCTGCTGAAGGATGTCATTGCCCGAAACAGAATCCGGGATACGGCATTGCTGGAGAGTATTGTCCTTTACCTCATGGACAATCTTGGAAACCCTTTTTCCGCCAAATCCATCTCTGATTTTTTAAAAAGTCAGGGCCGGAAGCTGAGCACGGAAACGATATATAATTACCTGAAAGCCCTTGAAAACGCTTTTTTGATTCATAAGGTCAGACGTTTTGACATCAAAGGCCGACGGATTCTGGAAACGCAGGAGAAATATTATCTCTCTGATCTCGGACTGCGCCATGCGGTCATGGGCTATCGGGACAACGACATCGCCGGAGTCCTGGAAAACACTGTTTATCTGGAGCTTCTCCGCCGGGGATGGAACGTCCATATCGGAAAACAGGGTGTGGCGGAGGTGGATTTCGTTGCCGGCAGGACGGATGAGCGGCTCTACATCCAGGTCTGCTATGTGCTCACACCTGAAAATATGGATCGTGAATTCGGCCCTCTGGAGGCGATCTCCGACAACTATGAAAAGCTTGTGCTGTCCACCGATACCCTGCTGCGGATTAACCGGGGCGGGATCCGGCAGAAGAATATCATGGATTTTCTGCTGGAATCCTGACAGGGAAGGTTTTACAAAGCCGGAGGATGCTCTTACGCCCTCCGGCTTTGCACGATATGCCCCTCCATACAGCCGCCCATGCGGGCCGCATGGAGGGGCGGGGCAGCCTCACAGATATGCGGACATCCGGCGGACAGCGGACACAGCGCCATCCGTCATTCCTCCGGTTCATCCGCGAACCGCTTTTTCACCATCTCGCAGAGATATTCCGCCGTCCCCTTTACACCGAGAAGGCTGCTGTTGATCATGACGTCCATGTGGTTGGTATCGTTCGGCTTATATTTGGCGTATCTCATGTGAAACGCGTTCCTCGCCTTATCCACGTCGCGGATCATCTTTCTGGCTTCCTTCGGCTCCATGCCGAGCTCGTTGACGCAGTTCACGAGCCTCTCCTCGTAGGGCGCGTAGATAAAAATGTTCACGTTGTCCGGATTGTCGCCGAGGATCGCGTCAGCGCACCGTCCCACGATGATGCAGCTCTCCTTTTCCGCCAGCTCCCGGATGATCCTTGCCGTGGAGTCAAAGATTTTATCCTGCGCCGTGACCGTTCCGTTTCCCAGCGGGAATTTCATGAAAGCGTAGCGGGAGGATTTTTCTTCCAGGTTGCTGACCTCCCGGATCGTGATGTTATGCTCCTTTGCCACCATGGTCACGATATCCCTGTCATAATATTCCACGCCCAGGATCTCCGACATTTCCTTTGCGATGGGACGTCCCAGGCTTCCAAACTGTCTTGATATCACAACTGAAAACTTTTTCATACTGCCCGTCTCCTATCCTGAAATCTGATATTTTCTTATCCAAAGGATGCATGGCATGACCGCGCCCGTTCCGGCGATCCTCAGCTGCAGTACCGGAAGGTCAGCTCTCCCAGCTTTTCAATGCCGTATTCGATGTCCTCAACAGAGGGTTTGGAGAAATTCAGCCGGATAAAGCTGCAGTCCTCCGGGCTTCCGATGAAGAAATCATTTCCCGGAACCACCGCGATCTTCAGCCTTTTTGCCGCCTCCAGGCAGAAATCCGTCGCGCTCACGCCGTCCGGAAGCTTCGCCCAGATGAACATGCCGCCCTGAGGCATGGTATACTGCACAGCCGGATGGAAGCATTCCTTCATCTTATTGTACATGGCGAGCGCCTTCTTTTCATAGATGGCGCTGATTCTGCTGATATGTTCGTTCATGTCCACATTTTTCAGAAATTCCGTGATAATATACTGGCTCCAGTTAATGTTTCCGCTGGAGGAGACTCCCTTGAATACCACAAATCTGGGAATCAGCTCTTTATTTGCGCAGAGGAAGCCGCACCGCATGCCCGGCGCCACGATCTTGGAGAAGGTTCCCATATAAAGAACAATGCCTTCCCTGTCAAAGCTTTTGATGGGAGGGATATATTCGTTTCCGGAAAATCTCAGATAGCCGTACGGATTGTCCTCCAGAATCGGAATCTGATATTTCACCGCCAGCTTATGGACCGCCTTTCTCTTTTCCAGGCTCATGGTGATGCTGGAAGGATTCCCGAAATTCGGAATGGTATAGAAAAAGGCCGCGCCGCCCTTCATAGCTTCCTCCAGCGCTTCCAGGTTCACGCCGTCCGGGTCGGTTTTGACAGGAACCAGAACTGCGCCGCAGTAGCGGAAGGAATTGGTCGCGTTCAGATAGGTGGGATCCTCCACGATCACCCGGTCCCCGGGGCGGATAAAGGCGCTGCCGACGGCAAAAATTGCTTCTGATGAGCCATAGGTGATGACAAAATCATCCTCTCTGGAGGCGACAATGCCGTCTTTGTTGAGAAATCTGCGGATCTCGGGGATCAGGGCCGCATATCCCTTATGCCCGCCGTACTGAAGCACCTCGCAGCCGTATTTGTCAATCACTCTTGCCGTATATTCCTTCACCATTTCCAGCGGGATCGCCTCATCGGCGGGCTGGCCGCTGGAAAACAGCACCACCCGGTCTCCCGGCTTCTTTTCCGCCTGCGCAAGGTCGGTGATCCGCCGGATGATCGAAAGCTTCGCCTGACACAGATTTTCATTGATTTTATAATCCATTTTTCTTCTCCTTTCCCGGAGCGTGACGCGTCAGGAATAATCAAATTTCCCGTCGTTCTTTTCCTCCAGCGCCTTAATGGCATGAAATGTGTACTCGCAGTACGGCACGGGAATTCCCGCTTCCTTTCCCATCCGCATCATGGCTCCGGCGAACATGTCGATCTCCGTATGCCTCTTTGCCAGCAGATCCTGCAGGGTGGACAGATGGGCGTTCTTTCTGCTGCAGCAGGTGGGAGCATAGCCCCTTGTAGCGATTCCTCTGGCGTCCGCCACCGCCATCACCTCGTACCACAGCTTTCTCGCCAGAAAATCCATATGCTCACTGTCCTCATAGCAGCCAAGTCCGACGCCAATCACCGCCTGCGGCAGATTATGGGAAATATTGATCGCGTATTTGTACCACAGCTCCGCCATGATGTCCTCCTTCCAGGTACATCTGCAGTCCGTCCGCGCGAACAGATCCAGTACGGCCTGCGCTCTGGGAGTAATCTGGTGGATGCCCTTTTCTCCGAACCACATCCCTCTGGTTTCTTCGGGGTCAAAGAAAATGATGTTCCCGTTCCGTTCAGAGGAAATGCGCATCAGGGAATACAGCATATGCTCCTCTCCGATGGCTCTCCCGATGATCTCCTCGGAATCCACGCCGTTTAAGAGGCTTAACACCGCGGTCTGCGGCTTCACAACCGT
This sequence comes from Candidatus Eisenbergiella pullistercoris, assembly GCA_019115665.1. Classification (GTDB taxonomy): domain Bacteria; phylum Bacillota; class Clostridia; order Lachnospirales; family Lachnospiraceae; genus Eisenbergiella; species Eisenbergiella pullistercoris. Next base: position 6,655 of record DXDD01000141.1, read on the forward strand.
TTTGATATCCTCAAGCAGGCCGGGAAGGGCTCCATATTTGGTGGCGATCAGAAGAAGGTCCACGCCCGCGGCCTCCTCCGGCGTTTTCACCGGATAGAGGAAGCGTTCTCCGTTAATTATCATTCCTTCCTTCTGAAGCCGTTCCTTCCGCTCTCCCCTGGCAATCAGGCAGATATCCTCCCTGGGGAGATTCCTCATGCCCCACAGGAAATACGAACCAACCGCGCCTGCTCCCATGATTCCCACCGTTTTGATTTCCATTTTCTCTCCTCCTATGCAAATCTGAATTTTCTGCCCAGCGTGTTTACCAGAACAACCAGCAGATAGCAGACGATGAAGTACCCGGCAGCCTCCATGGCGTACACCGTGAAGATACCGCCGATGCTCGTCGCGTTCAGCATAACCGTGTTACAGGTAAACAGGTATTCAAAAATATTGATGGAAGCCAGCAGGGAGGTACTCTTGATGATCGACGTTATCTGAGACATCAGAGACGGAATAATCGCCCGGAAGGCCTGCGGCAGCACAATATGCCACAGGATTCCGATAAAATGAAAGCCCTGAGAATATCCCGCCTCAAACTGACCGTGGGAAATGTTGTTCAGTCCGCCCCTGACGATCTCGCATACATACGGCGCGGAAACCACGCTCAGGCTGACAACGCCCAGATTAAAACCGCCGCCCGTCACGAAAAAACGAAACATCAGAATCCAGAGAAGCTGGGGCGTGCAGCGGAAAATCTCCACATAAACGGATGCCAGTACGTTCAGGAATCCAAGCGTTCCCCTGCAATAGGTTTTCATCAGCGCCAGTACGGTTCCAAGCAGAATGGACAGGACCGACGCGAGCGCGGCGATCTCCAGAGTCAGCTTCATTCCGCTCATCATATATTTCAGATTGTCTGCTGTAAGTACGCCTGCCATACTACGCCACCTCCATCATCCTCTTTTTTCTTTTTTTCCTCATACCGGGATTCCTGGCCGCGTTCCGTTCAAATACCCGCACCAGCATCGACAGCGGAAAGCATATGATAAAATACATGGCTGCCGCGATCAGATAACCCTGAAAATATCCGGTATAGCCCACGCTTCTGTCCGCGTAGTACATCAGATCCAGGCCGACGACCATGGCAAGGGTCGAGGTATTCTTAAGAAGCGCAAGCGTCTGGCTGGTCAGCGGAGGATGGATCATTTTCAGCGTCTGCGGCAGAATCACATAAAACATCGTCTGATTCCCCGTAAAGCCCTGAGACATGGCCGCTTCCCGCTGTCCGCCCGGCACCGCCTCGATGCCGGAACGGATTACCTCCGCGATATAGGCGCCATGGTAAAGTCCTACGCCGAATATACCGATCACAAATTTGGAAATCCGGTACGCCCTCGACATGTGAAACATCTGCTGGATGATCACCGGAACTCCCACGTAGATGAAAAAGAACTGCAGAGTTACCGGGGTGTTCTGAAAAAACTGCACATAGATTCTGCTGACCGCCTTCAACACCCTGTTTTCTCCCGTGGAGATCAGCCCCAGAAATATTCCGATTGCCATGGCGATTAGCCAGCCAACCACAGTTACTCTTAATGTCATTCCAAACCCTGTCAGATAATCCGGGAAATCCTGAAAGGAACGCTCCCATCTCCAGGGATCCAGCAAGCTTTCCAGCATATGCAGCCACCACCTTTATCCAGATTCTGATTTTCCTGTTTCCGCGGCATTCTTCCTCTTCCTTCCGCTTTGTACGGCCCGTTTCAGCCCTTATTGCATTGCCGCTTCCACCTCCGAGTCCGTCATGACGCCCCATTCCTTCTTCATTTCATCCAGCCTTCCGGACTCCTTCAGATCGGTGATCACATCGTCCATGTAGGAAGTCAGCTCATCATTGCCCTTTTTCAGCGCAATGCCGATCTCCTGCACGCCGAAAGCGTCCTCCGTCAGCATCAGGGTATCGTCCACATAGGAAACCAGCGCGGAACGGTCAACGGAGTAGGCGTCGATCTGACCGGTCTTCAGAGCCGCGACCCCGTCCGTGATATACTGGAAATCCTGAATCTCATAATTCGCGTCGATGTTCTTTTCCGCCGCGTATTCCTTAATCAGATCCGCCGTGGTCGTTCCCTGGCCGACCCCGATAATAAAGCCGTCCATATCCGCAAGCGTCGTCGCGCCGGAGTCCTTTCTCACCAAAAACGTGACGGGCTCCAGGCGGTACTGCTGCGTAAAATCCCAGGATTTCTTCCTCTCCTCCGTGATGGTAAAGGCAGCGATGACACAGTCCAGCTCCCCGTTATCCAGAAGCCCGCCTCTGGTCTTTGCCGTTACGGAGGTGAATTCCACCAGACCGTTCTTCTTTGCCTCTTCAGCGGTACAGTCAAAAATCGATGCCGCGATCTCATAGGCCAGATCGATTTCATATCCCTTGTATTCTCCGGTCGAGGTATCGATCATGCCAATGTTGAGCGTATCGGACTTGGCTCCCACCTTCAGGACGCCCGCCTCACGGATATCCTCCACGGTCCTCTGCGCGGACGAACCGGAGGCTCCGTCCGCCGCGGATGCCTGCGCGCTTCCGCATCCGGTCAGAGTTCCCAGCGCCATCAGTATAGCCATCATGCCTGCAACGATCCTTTTTTTCATAATAATCTCCTCCTTCTGCCGCCGGTCAACGGCATTCCATCGCGGCCGTCCTTTGCAGCCATCTGTTTTGATCCGTCAGTGAAGAATTTTGCCAAAGAAAGCCTTTGTACGTTCGTTCTTCGGATGCCCGAACACCTCTTCCGGCGTTCCCTCCTCCACAATTTTCGCGCTGTCCAGAAAAATCACCCTGTCTGCCACCTGTCTGGCAAAGCCCATTTCATGGGTCACGCAGAGCATTGTGATATCCTCTTTGGAAAGCTCCACCATAACGTCCAGAACCTCTCCCACCATTTCCGGGTCCAGCGCGCTGGTGGGTTCGTCAAACAGGATGATCTCAGGATGCGTCACCAGCGCCCTCGCTATGGCGACGCGCTGCTGCTGCCCTCCGGACAGGTTCTGCGGATAGGCGTCCGCCTTGGCGGCAAGCCCCACCCGGGCCAGATATTCCATCGCGGCCTCCTCCGCTTCCTTTCTCGGGATCCTGTGCAGCTTCATAGGCGCCAGCGTCAGGTTCTGAAGCACGGTTTTGTGGGGGTAGAGATTAAACTGCTGGAACACCATCGCCATATGATCCCTGGACATCTTCACCCGGTTCTTCTGGGTAACCAGCTCGCCGTCTATGTAGATTTCCCCGCCGGTTGGCTTTTCCAGACGGTTGATGCAGCGGATCAGCGTGCTTTTCCCGCTTCCGCTCGGCCCCAGAATGACCAGCTTCTCCCCCTTTTGGACGGTAAGATTGATATCCTCCAGCACCTGAAGGTCCCCGAATCTCTTTCGCAAATGTTCGATCCTGATCATCTCGTTCGTATTCTCCATACCGATCACTCCATTTTTTTGAATAAAAAAAGACTGACCCTTTCGTCAGCCTCTTCGCCATTTTCCATATGCCCCTTGCTCTGTGATTTCTTCAGCCCGATACCGATTTGTTTCCGCTATTTTTCCGGGCAGTCGCCCTTCCAGTAGATTTCCCTGTGCTCCGTCGGGGTGGAAAACGCGATCAGCGTCTTTGTCTTTCCAAAGCTCTGCAGCTCCCCGATAAAATAGTCCAGCTCCATGGTGTTATGGAACTGACATTCCAGAAGCACCGCGTATTCTCCAGTCACACAGGTGCACTGCACCACGTTCTCACACTGCTCCACATAGGGATAAAACTCTTTCTTCTGCTTCGGCTCGATGTCCACACAGATAAACGCCTTTGTATAACAGCCCAGCGCCAGGGGATTGACCCGGACGCTGTAGCCCGCTATGACTCCCTTCTCCTCCATCCGGGCGATCCGCGCCGCCACGGAGGTGGAGGAGAGGAATACCCGCTCGGAAATTTCCTTCGCGGAAATGCGGGCGTTTTCCTGAAGCATTTCCAGGATCTGATAATCCACATAATCCAGTTCATCCGCATGATTGACGGGGACGCTGACCTTGTCCGCGATTCTCGTTTTTTCCATCCGCAGCATCCATCCTTTCCCGTCCGTTCCGGCTGTCAGGAACAGCCGCCGGCCGATTTTCCATGAACCGCGGCGTTACCGGCCGCCGCAATTCATGAACCGGATTATAAGAGTCCCGCCTGAAAATGTCAAGCGCATGGAGCCAGCCGGCAGGTTATCTGCTTTTTTTCCCTGTTTTCCTTCATTTTATTTCGAAAGCCGGCATTTCTGCCTGACTTTTTCAACCGCATCTTCTGCCGGTTCCTTTTTCTCTTCTTATCAGCCTCTGTTTTTCCCGCACCCTCCGAAACGGCGCGAGGAACCGGTTGATATGCGCCCCGATCAGGAACAGATAAAAGCAGAAATACAGCCACAGCATCAGGATCACGATGGTGGTCAGGCTTCCGTACATGTCAAAGCCGCCGGAATGTCTCACATAGATGGAAAAGCCCCAGGAAAACACGTTCCAGGTCACGGCGGAAAAGGCCGCGCCGGGAAGCTGCCAGGCGAACCGCTGTCTGCAGTTCGGGATGAAGGTATACATGAGCGCGAACAGAAGCGTCATCACGAACCAGGAAAAGATCCCCCGGAAATGCAGAAGCAGGGAAAACAGCCGCTCCATTCCCGGCACATGCCGGACGATCAGAGAGGCAAGCAGGTTTCCGAACACCATCACCACCAGGGAAAATACCACCATCGCCAGAAAAACGATCAGGTAGAAGGAAGCGATCAGCCGCTGGAACACATAGTTGCGGTCCTCCACCACCCCGTTCATGGCGTTCAGCCCGCGCATCAGGGCCAGGATCCCCTTTCCCGCCGACCAGACGGTCACGATGGCCGACATGCTGATCATCCCGAAGGTGCTGTCATAGATATTTTCGATCAGCCCCACGATCAGAGGGGTGATGGACGGAGGAAAAATGGTCGCCGCCGTCAGCAGATCCGATTTCTGCAGAAGCGGCGTCGCCGCAAGCACCGAACAGATCAGCATGATCATGGGGATCAGGGAGAGAAAGATAAAAAAAGCGGTGCTCGCCGCATAGGCGTTCACGTTCGCCCGGCTCATCTGTCTCGCAAAGCCCCTTATGATCCGATATATCCTCATCATAGCCCGTCACCTCTCTTCAGGCTGATCCCTTCATAAAAATAACTCAGGATCGTCTCCCAGTCGCAGCCGTTTTCCGCCATGCTCCTCGCGCCGTTCTGGCTCATCCCCACACCGTGGCCGAAGCCTCCGCCGTACAGGGTAAAGCCCGCAACCGCCCCGTCCTTCTTCACAGTCTCAATGGTAAAAAAGCCGCTGGGAAGCAGACCGGACGGCTGCCAGGCGCTGCCGTCCTGGCGGATCACGGAAACGGACGGATCGCACAGCACGGCACGGACCGCATTTTCCGTTTTCACCAGGATCTCCTCCTTCTCTCCCACGATCCGCAGCGTCTGCGCCACGCCGCCAGCCCCCCGTTCCGTTATGGAAAGCTCCAGGATCCGTCCGGGATCGGAGGGCGTCTCATTCACATACTCCCCGTTTTCCTGCCGGACGAAAACGGTATTCGGAGCCGCCGCGCACCGCTCCAGCAGTTTTTCATAAAGAAGCTCCTCCCGGAAGGGTTCCGCCTGATACGTCCACCGGTACCAGGGCTCTCCGCTCTCAAAATCAGATCCCCGCACGTTCCGGATGAACGCCGCGAAGCTCTCCTCCTGCTTCATGGTATCCGCCGCAGCAATGTCCGCCTCGTCCGCCGTTTCATCCACGGCGTCTCCCTGGGCATCCACAACGCCTGCCGCATTGACCGCCTTTCCCTGCAGATAAGGAAACTGTTCCGGATCGGAGCCGGACCAGACCGACGGGTCCGTTCCATAGCCGCAGGAGGTGGAATAGTAGTACGTATCCGCCAGCTCCTGCCCGTACCACAGAAGCTCTCCCTTCGTCTCCCGGACGGCTTTGGTGGTCTGCGCGTTCTCCAGGATATTATTATAAACCTGAAAGGCCGTGCTGTCATCCACATGCGCGCCGTATTCCGGAAGCCCCGCATGAAGGATCCTGGCATAGGCGTACGTCCTTGCGCACACCGCCTGGGCCTTCAGCGCCTCCAGCGGATAGGAGGCGGGCATCTCGCTGGGAACCACGGCGTACAGATATTCCTCCAGCAGCAGCTCATTGATCACAAGGATCCCCTCTCCGGTGCGGCGCAGCTCCAGACAGCCCCGGTATTCCGGCGTCCCCTGGCTTCTCTCCACGCTGTGCAGCCGGATCCGCCCGGTATGTGCCGACGGCTCTATGCGGACGATATCCGACATTCCTTCCCCGGCGTTTTCCCCGGAAAACAGCCCGCTTTTTTCATCGACGGAAAACGTCTCCCCCGCCGGGACCGTCAGGGACGCTTCCTCCCCGCTTCCGGAAGAAAACACGGAAAGCTCGCAGTCCGCCGTCAGGGAAACCGTCTCATGATACAGGCCGGAAAATCCGTCGGTACGCACCAGGACCCGGATCTTCTCCATATTTTCTTCCTTCACCACAAGAGCGGCCTGCACGCAGCCGTCTTCCACCACGAAATCCGTAAAGTCATAGCCGATCCGAAGATCCTGTTTTTCATAGCACTTCAGCGTCCCGTAAATGCGGTAGATCCGCAGACTGTCGGCAAAGGGAAGAAAGCCGCTCCCCTCCACCTCCACGCCGTCCTCCTCCACCCGGAGGATCTTTCCGGAGATCTTCCCGGTCTTGGCGCGGATCCCGCTAAGAGAGCCGTCCTCAAAACGCAGATCCGCCACCTGCTCCCGAATCCTGCCGTATTCCTGCGCCGCCGCGTTCTCCTGCCCTTCGCCGGGCTCCTGCGCAGCTGCGTTCTCCTGCCCTTCGCCGGGCTCCTGCGCAGCGCCGGAAAGCTCCGGCGGCATTCCCTCCGAAAAAGGGAAGCGGATCTCATGATCCTGCGCAAAAACAAGAAGCCCTTCCTCCGCCGCTTCCACGATCCAGAGATTGGACAGAAGGCTTTCCTTCCCGTCCACGCTTCTCACCGCATGGATCACCCCGTCCCGGCATATGACAGTCACAGGCCGGTACAGGCAGTCCGTCATCCGCTCCGTCAGAAAGGTATAAACGCTCCCGCCCGGAACCGACGGGCTCTGGGAAGCCGGCAGGTCCTGAGAAGCCGTCGGGTCCTGAGAGGCCAGCGGGTCCTGTTCAAAAGAAAACACCTGATCCGGCGCCAGCGCATTCCCTTCCTCATCCGTCACGTCCTCTCCGATCCCCACAGGCAGAAGGCTCACATTCTGCACCTCCCCGCGGACATCCCAGACCGCCAGCGCAGCGTCAAAAAAGCCGTACCAGTCCGAAAGAAGCACCTGGTCCTTCCCCCGATACCCCTCTGGAATCGCATATCCGCATTCCGGAAACAGGGCGGCGATCCGCTCCAGGCCTTCCCGAAGCAGATACCCATCCTCCGAAACCACTTCTCCCGCTTTTCCATCTGTAAAAACATCCGCCGGAAGCTCCCGGTCCGCCAGCTCTCCGAGAAGCCGGACGAGATTTTCCGCCTCTGACGCGGCAATATACTCTCCCTCCGGTCCGGGCATAAGAAGTTCCCTTGCGGTGGAAAACAGCAGAAAAAGAAGGAGCGCCGCTGCGGCAAGGATCAGCAGAAGCTTCCGCTCCCTTCCGGCTCCTCCGGTATTTCTCCTTCTTCTCCCCCTTCTTCCGTATATGCGCCGGTATGCCTCCCGTCGTCTCCACTCCCGCGTATCCGCTCCGCCTCGTCTTCTTTCCATACATTCCCCTCTGTCCGGAAATCCAAAAACTGCGCCCGCCGGGCTTATCGCGATCGGATAGGGGAAAATACTTTCCTTATCCGATCGCGCGATGCGTACAGCCCACGGCATAAATGCCGCTCGCTGTCCTTGCCCGTCGAATATCCGCATGTCTGTGCAGGCAGGCCTGCCCATCCATGCGGCTGCTCTCCGGGCTTATCACGCATAATATTAAAAAAGCAGCCGAAACGACTGCTTTTTCTCTTGGATCTGAGGATGAACCGCCGTCCGGCGGCATCCTTCATTTTGTATCCCCAAAATGCCGCCTCCTGTCTTCTGACTCCTAGCTAAAAGCCAGGTGGGTTACCGCAACCGACGCTTCTGCCTTCCCCTGCGCAATGGAGGCCTGACATCCACGCGGCAATATAGGAGTCCCGTTTAAAGTAAATGTAGGTTCAAAACAACAGGAGTTATCGAACATCTCAGGTTACATTTATTATATCCTCTCATCCTGCAAAATACAACAGAAAATTTTTCCGGGTTATTTTTCAGCGCCTTTTCAGTTACTGTTCAGCCAGGTCTGCGCATTTACTGCGCAGACCGTACAAAAACGTACAGGAAGGAAGCATCCGGCCCATCGCGAAGCGATTGGAATGGCCGGATGCCGTTACTGTTCTGCCGAAGGCTGAACAGTAA
>DXDD01000142.1 GCA_019115665.1 Candidatus Eisenbergiella pullistercoris
AATGCACGGTTTGAATTGACTGTGCATTCCTTTTTTGCCTACAATGGAAACGGGAAGTGGACATGAAACACATTTGTGCATACCGTTAAGGCCAGTTATGTCAATGGTTTTGAGAGATATACCCAAGTTAATGGACGAGCCAACCAACGGGCTGGATCCCATCGGGATCGCGGAGGTGCGCGTCTTTATCCGCAGGCTGTGCGGGGAACAGGGAAAGACCATCCTGCTTTCCAGTCATATCCTTTCGGAAATCTCCCTGACGGCGGATGATATCGGGATCATAGATCACGGTGTGCTGCTGGAGGAGGAAAGTCTGTCGGAACTGGAAAGCAGGAACGGACGTCATATCCATCTGGGGGTATCGGACGCCGCGCAGGCAGCGCGCCTGCTGGAAACGGTGGTTCATACGGAACGGTTTCGGATCGACGACGACAGGAATCTCCGCGTCTTTGATCTAACTCTGCCGCCGGAGCTTCTGGCCGGGGCCATGGTAAAGGGCGGGGTATCTCTGTACGATCTGCATCTGTGTGAGGATACGCTGGAGGATCATTTCAGGCGCATAACGGGAGGTGAGGGGATTGCTTAGACTGGTTGGATGCGAGCTTTTTAAGTATAAGCGAAACAGGATCCTTCCTGTTCTGACCGCTTTAGCTGTTCTTTTCCCGCTGGCTCTGATCCTTATGACCGGCTCAGAGCGGAACGGGGCGGATACCCCGGCGGAGCTTCACGCCTGGTATGACGGCCTGTTCAACGATAATCTGGTATACAGCTCCATGCTTCTGTTTCCCGGCCTGTTCGGCTGCGTCGCGGCGATCCTCTTTTTTGCGGAACGGGACTGCGATACCTTCAAGAGCATGCGGGCGATCCCGATCACGGAAAACCGGCTGATCCTGGCAAAGCTGATCGTTATGTATCTGTGGTCTGAGGTTTACTGCCTCTGCTCCACGGCCGCGCTGACGCTGTTCTGCTTTCTTCTGGAACCGGCAGCCGTGGCAGACGTCTGGTTTAAGCTGTTATGCAGCATGCTTACCGGCGTGACGATGGCGACCGTAACCCTGCCTGCCGCCGTGATCGTCATTTACGGGAACCAGAGCTGGCTGCTGTCTGTGCTGCTGTCCTTTCTATATGCCGTTGCGAACTGGCTTCTTCTGATCCTTTTTGCCGCAAAGGACAGCATCCTGCGCTGGCTGCCGCTTCTGAACGGGTTCTTTCTGACCTCCCGTCTCTGGGGCTGGCGGAAAGAGATGCTGGGAGGGGAGGGCCTTGCGGCCCTGCCGCTCTCGGAATATATACGGGGCGGGCTGTATCTTCTGGGAATCTTTTTGATCTGCACGCTTCTGATTGTCCGGTTTTACAGAAAATGGTCGAGGTGATATCATGTATGCTGTTGTATGGACGGAAATGAAAAAGCTCAGACGCTGTGCGGCCTGGAAGGCGGGGCTTTTGGCCGTGCTGCTGGCGGATCTGTTCGCCTTTGCTCCGGTTTTCGCGAATGATGGGGTGCGGAAGGATTTTACTCTTGTTATGAATAACATTCTGGAAAGCAACTGTATCTATTTTTTTCCGGCTCTGATCCTTTTGACCGGAGGCTTTCTGGCCCGCCGGGAATACGCCGATGATACGCTGAAGAATCTCCTGACGGTTCCCGTATCTTTTCGGAAGCTCCTTCTGGGAAAGCTGCTGGTCCTGCTTTTTATGACCGCCGCCTTCAGCGTTTTTGGCTGGGGCTGCGGAGTTCTTCTGTGCGGCGTGGCCGGCCTTCCGGATCTGACGCCCCTGTCTGCCGTCTCGTGGATGGCAAGAATCCTTTTGGGAAATCTGTGTCTGTTTATCGCGGTGCTTCCGCTTACGATCCTTTCCGCCTTTGACACCGACGCGGTATACGCATGTGCCGCAGCGGGTCTGGTCTATGGAACCCTTGCGAGGGTGGAGTGGGCGCCGATGAATTATTATCCGGTCAAGGCCGTGCTGATCCTGTTCGATCCGCAGTGTGGAGCCGGGTATGATTTCGTGCATTACTCCAAAGCGGGCGCGGGGATTACGCTGCTTGCCGTATTCCTCTTGTCCGCCGCGCTGTTCCTGCTTCTTCGCCCCGCCGTGCCGGACCGGAGAAAGCCGCCGAAGAAGGCTGCCCGGAAAAAGGGGTGGTGAAGAAAGCGCCAGGCGTCTTTCCTTGCAGAACCGCAAAATCCGCAAGCGGATTTCAGATAAAAAGCAAAATCTGCGTAGCGTTTTACCCCCCCCGATAGAATTATGGTAGTATCTCTCATAACAGAAGGGAAGAAGGGGGGAATTGTTTTGCAGTATATTTCACACAGCTACGGAAAAGGGAAGAGCCGGTACAGCATACCGGGCAATCTCTGGTACTGCCTGAAGGCGCTGTGGGAATGGAAGAAGACGGCGGTGATCCTGATCGCTCTTGTCTTTCTTCCCACGGTGGCGGGCTCCTATGCCCAGACGCTCCTTCCTGCCGTGGTGGTGCGGGATCTGGAAGCGGGAGCGGGGCTTCCCGTCCTGTTCGGGCATATCGTCGTGATCTGCCTGGTGATGTGGATCGGAAATTCCTGCGACAACGCGGCAAATCTTTGGCTGGGGCGTTCCATGCCCTCTTTTCTGCAGTTTTTCCGGAAAAAATTTACGAAGAAGATCATGGATCTGGATTATGACCGGCTGGAGGACGGCCCGTCGCGGGAAACCATCGGCAACGTGGCGGCGGCGCTGCGCTACGGAAGGGGGCTTTACGGGATGCCGGATCTTCTGATCGGCGGAAGCTCCTGCCTGATCCTTCTGATCTTTTACGCGGCCATGATCGCCGGGGTGGGGCTGTGGCTTCTGCTGGTGGTGATGGCGTCGGTCCTTCTGAATTATGTGCTGCTGGTGGTCGCCAGGCGGATGTACGCCGTTTATTACGGGAAAAACAGCCTGTACGCGGAGCGGACGGCCTATCTGAGTACCCAGGCCTCCGATGCGGCGGCGGGAAAGGATATCCGGCTCTACCGGCTGCAGAAGCTTTTCATCCGGAAATACGAGGAATCCCTGAAGGAGATGGACCGGCTGTTCGGAAGGATCCATTTCTGGTATCAGGTAAGGGGCGTGTTCGGCGGGTTTCTGACGTTTGCCAGAAACGGGATCCTCTACGGCGTTCTTCTGTATTTTCTGACGGGCGGAAGGATCTCCGCCTCCGAACTGGTCTATTATATCGGACTTCTGAGCACCTTTGCCGGTCTTTTCAACTGGCTGGTGTATATGATCCTGAACTTTAACAGCGCCAATATGTCCCTGAGCTACGTGCGGGATTTTTTGTCCTGGGAGAATCGCTGGGTGAGCCCCGGAAGGCCGGAGCGCACGGCGGAAAGGAAGGGGCGTCCGGCGAAACTGGAGCTGCGGCACGTGTCCTTTTCCTATCCGGGAAGCGACAGGCAGGTGCTTTCCGACGTGAATCTGACGCTCCGGCCGGGAGAGAAGCTGGCGCTTCTGGGCCTGAACGGAGCGGGGAAGACCACGCTGGTGAAGCTGATCTGCGGCTTTTATGAGCCGACGGACGGAGAGATCCTGCTGAATGACATTCCCATCCGGCAATACGCCAGAGAAGAGTACTACAGCCTGCTTGCCGTTCTGTTCCAGGACTATACCGTGCTGCCCCTCACCCTGGATGAAAATCTGACGGGCTGTACTGCGGCGGAAACGGATGAAAAGAAGCTGGAGCGGGCGCTTCGGCTGTCCGGCTTTTCGGAGCGCTACGGCCGTCTGCCGCAGAAAGGGCAGACGCCGCTGGTCTCCGGCGTGCGGGAGGGCGGCGTGGACTTCTCGGGCGGAGAGTATCAGAAGCTGCTGTTTGCCAGAGCCCTGTACCAGGACGCCCCGCTGGTCATCCTGGACGAGCCCACGGCGGCGCTGGACCCGCTGGCGGAAAATGAGCTGTATCAGAATTTCAGCGAGGCGATGGAGAACGCCACGGCGGTTTATATTTCCCACCGGCTTGCGTCCACCCGCTTCTGCGACCGGATCGTGCTGCTGGAAAACGGCAGGATCGTGGAGGAGGGAACCCATGAGGAGCTGATGCGCGCTGGCGGAAGCTACGCGAAGCTGTATGAGATTCAGAGCCGGTATTATTCCTGAACGATCCTTTCGGGAACGATCCTTTCCGGACGGGAAGGCCGGGGAAAGACGGCGGCCCGCTTCGGAAAGACGGATGGGAAGCGGCGCGCCAGCCTCAGGCGCGGGACGCTTCGGCACGGAGGTAAGACATGAAAAATCGGGAAATATGGGATCAGTTTTCTCTGATCCAGGATTATTGTAAGGCGGGCTACCGGAAAACGGTGGTCAGCGCGGTGGGACTGTCACTGCTGGACGGCGTGCGGCCCTTTATCACAACGGTCCTTCTGGGACTTCTGATCGACGGGGTGTATGCGGGGGCTTCCTTTCCGGAGCTTCTGCGGCTGGCGCTGACGGCGCTCGGGCTGGAATGCCTTTGCTATTGTCTCAGCTCCATCCTGACGGAGATCCATAACCAGAAGCATGATTTTATCTATGAGCAGCAGAACGGACTTCTGAACAGAAGGCTGCTTTTCATGAACTATCCGCACCTGGAGGAGGCGCAGACCCACACCCTGCTGCATACCATCCGGAACGCGGGGACGGATCACGGCCTGATCGGCCTGGTGCTGGACGACTGGAAGGAGTTTCTGAAGGCGCTTACGGCCATCGTTTCCGCCCTGGTCATCGCCTTTCCGCTGTTTACCCGGGTCAGGCCGTTGTCTGAGGGATTTCTGAACTCCTGGCTCGCCAGCCTGCTTTTGTTCGCTGTGATCGCGGGGCTGGTATATTTCAGCTTCCGGGTGGATATCCGCTACGGAAAACGGATCCGGGACGCTCATAAGAAGCGGGCGTCGGACGAAAGCCTGCTGGAGCACTATATGGGAATCTTTGAGACCGCAGAGAGGCAGAAGGATCTGCGGCTGTACGGACAGCAGGAGCTGATCGGCAGGCAGACGGACGAGGCGTCCGGGCGGGTGCAGAAGGAGGTGGATGCGGAAGCCGCCCTGGCGGCCAGGGGAGAGCTCCTGCGCCGCGCCGCCACAGCGCTGATCGGCCTTCTGGTCTATCTGTTCGCGGGCCTGCGCGCCTTCCTTGGGCTGATCACCATCGGAAGCGTGGTGACCTATGCGGCGGGCATCGTCCAGATGTCCCAGGCTCTGGCGGATCTGATGCAGGTGATCGCGTCCGTCCGCACCCACGCGCCCTACTGTCATGACTATGTGCGGTTCCGGAAGCTGGAAGGGCAGAAGGCAGAGGGGAGAAAACAGCCGCAGCAGGGGGAGGAAGGACGGTTTCATGTGGAATTCGACCACGTTTCCTTCCGCTATCCCGGAAGCGAAGAGGAGGTGCTTCGCGACCTGAACCTCAGCTTTGATACGGGAAGGAAGCTGGCGATCGTCGGGAAAAACGGCTCCGGAAAGACCACCTTCATCAAGCTCCTCTGCCGGCTGTACGAGCCGGCGCGGGGCTGCATCCGGGTGAACGGCACGGACATCCGGGAATATGACGCGGACGTCTATAACGACCTGCTTGCCGTGGTCTTTCAGGATTTTCGGATCTTTTCCTTTGAAGTGGGAGAGAACATCGCGGGAAGCGCTGACCCCGATGAAAAACGGGTATGGGACGCCCTGGACCGGGCGGGACTGACGGACCGGGCGCAGATGATGGAGCGGGGACTTCATACCTTTGTGGGGAAGGAATATGACGAGAGCGGTGTGAACTTCTCCGGCGGAGAGCGGCAGAAGATGGCCATTGCCAGAGCCATTTACAAAGACGCCCCCTTCGTCATCATGGACGAACCCACGGCCGCCCTGGATCCGGTGTCGGAATACGAGGTCTACGCGGGCTTCGACCAGATGATCGGGGGGAAGAAAAACGGTGGCATCCGGCAGGAAACGCCGGATGCGCGAAGGACAGAAGGCCGGGCCGGCCAGAAAGAAAACGGTTCCGGAAAAGCCGCCCTGTACATTTCTCACCGCCTCGCCTCCTGCCGCTTCTGCCAGGATATCCTGGTCTTTGACGGCGGCAGGGTGATTCAGCGGGGAAGCCATGAACAGCTGATTGGAGAAGAGGGATTGTACCGGCAGATGTGGGACGCTCAGGCGCAGTATTATAAGCGGCCGGAAAACGAAAGTGCGGTTTCCATAGCAGGAGAGTAGATCATGAACAGGGAAAATACAAACTGGGGGCAAAGTGTAACCGGTGTTGTTTTCAAAAACAACAAAGTATTACTTGCCCGCCATACATACGGGGACGGAAAGGGAATGCTGATCGTTCCCGGAGGCTACGTTGAGTGCGGCGAAACACCGCAGGCAGCATTGGTCCGTGAATATAAGGAAGAGACTGGCATCCTGGTGAAACCTTGTGATATCATTGCGGTCAGATTTAATATGCATGACTGGTATATTGCGTTCAGAGCAGAGTATCTTTCAGGTGATGCAAGCTCTGACCATGACGAAAATGACGAGGTGATCTGGTTAGATGTGGAAGAAGCATTAACAAGAGAGGATGTGCCGGACCTTACTAAAAAACTTATTCAAAGTGCTGCGGCAAACAGGAAAGGCTTACAATATACCGATTATGAGGGGAGTACCAGGCATGCCCCGTATTCCCTGTACTGTTTATAAAAAATGACACCACCGTATCAGCCGTGACCGCGATACGGTGGTGTTTTGGGTATTCGCTATATGAAACGCAGTTCTGCTCTTTTATGACATACACAGACTGTCGGATTGACCTTTGGATGAGGAAGCTTTATGCAGTCAGGAAATTCAGCGACCCCGCCGGATTCTCCGTCCCCTTTTCCAGAAGGCTGACCAGGGCGCGCATGGTTCCTTCAATTCCGTCCCGGGAGGAGGGGACCAGCGTGTTGTCCAGCTTCACGGTGAGCACGATCAGAACGATCTCCGCCAGAGCGGCAGGGTCGGAAAAATGGATCTCGCCGCTGTCGATGCCCTGGCGGATGATCTCCGCCAGCACCGGCTTCAGCTCACTGATCAGGTGCGCCATATATTTCTGATGAATAAAGGCATGCTCCTGCGCGCCGGTCAGGGAGACCGGCTCCTTCTCTTCCTGGCGCAGAAATTCCGAGGAGGAGCTTCGGCATGCCTGAAAGATCATTGCCATGCGGGTGAAGGGAGAGATCTCCGTCTGCCCCGCCAGCGTCTTGGCCGTTTCCAGCGGCTTCTCATAATTCCGTTCGATCAGCGCGTCCAGAATGGCGTCCTTGGAGGGAAAATAATAATAGATGCTTCCTTTTCCCATTCCCGCCGTCTGCGCGATCTCGCTGACCGATATGCTCTGAATGCTTCTGCTTTCCATCAGATTCTGGAGCGCATCCAGAATTTGCTCGTATTTGGGGTGATTAGTCATATGCACTCCTTTCTGAAACTGCCGTAATGATTCCTTACTATAGCACATCTGATTCTTTCCATGCAACGGAAAAAAATCACAAGAAAAAAGAAAAAGAGGCCTCAAAATTTGGCAGCCGTCATAATTGACCGTCGGTCGAAAAGATGATATGTTTATTGCAGCAGGAATCGACCGATGGTCGAAAACTGATGTGCCGCCTGCGGCGGCCAAAAAGACGGACGAAAGCGGAGCGCTTTCGATAAGGGAATCTGAATGCCGCCTGCGGCGGAAAGGAGAAGGAGGAAGATATGACATACGCGGAATTTTTTGCGGAGGTAAAGGCAAGGCTCATGGGAGCGGATGTGTCCGGGATCCACGAGCATCTGGCGTTTCAGTTCAACATCGTGGGAGAGGCCGAGGGCATCTTCTACGTGGAGGTAAAGGATGGAAAGCTTTTCGTGGAGCCCTATGAATATTTTGACCGGGACGCCGTATTCACCTGCAAGGCGGAGACGCTGAGAAAGATCGCGGATAAGAAGCTGGATCCCATCATGGCGGTCACGCTCCAGAAGCTGAAGGTGGACGGAAACATTGAAAAGGCCCTGAAGCTGAAGGAGATTCTGGCAAAATAACGGGGGTCATCAGACGCGTGACGGGCAGGCGGCATGACGTGCTGCGCACATCCTGCCGCCTCCATGGGATGTGTCCGAAATATCCCGCGCTTGGGAAATGGAGAAGAAGATGAAGAAAAGATGGATCGGAGCGGCGCTCCTCGGCATCCTGACGGCCGCGGAGGCGGGAGGAAGCTTCTATTTTTACCGCAGGACGATGAAGAGGAGCCGGGTCAGCACGGAGCGGACCATGAAGATGGCGGGAACGGACTGGGAGCAGTATTTCCCCATCATCGAGGAAAGAAGGAAACGGATGCTTTCCCGGCCGCATGAGGAGATTTATGTGGAATCCTTTGACGGCCTGAAGCTGCACGGGACCTGGTTTCCGGCAAAGGAGGGAGAGAAGGAGATCACGAAGGCGGTCATCTGTTTTCACGGCTATTCCAGCTGCGGCATGAACGACTATGTTGGCCTGTCGGATTATTATATGAGAAACGGCTATTCCATGCTGATCGTGGACGAACGGGCGCACGGAAAGAGCCAGGGAGAATACGTGGGCTTCGGCTGCCTGGACAGAAAGGACGCGCTGAAGTGGATCGACTGGGTGTGCGCGCGCTGCGGAGGGCAGGTGCAGATCGTCCTGCACGGCATTTCCATGGGAGCGGCCACCGTTTTGATGACCACGGGGCTTCCCCTCCCGCCTCAGGTGAAGGGCGTGATCTCTGACTGCGCCTTTACCTCACCGAAGGAGGTTTTCACCCATGTGCTTCGTTCCATGTACCATCTGCCCGCGTTTCCCATGATCCAGATCTCAGACTTCGTGAACCGCAAAAAAGCCGGCTACGGGCTGGACGAGTGCAACGCGGCAAGAGAGGTCAGAAAGGCGAAGGTCCCGGCGCTTCTGATCCACGGCTCGGCGGATACCTTCGTGCCCTGCCGGATGTGTGAGGATATTTATGAAAATTATGCTTCTGACAAGAGGAAGCTCATCATAGAGGGAGCGGCCCATGCGGAGAGCTATTATAAGGACATGGGCGCTTATGAGAACGCGATGAACGAGTTTTTGGGAGGTATTGTATCATGATGCGGAAAAGAAAAGGATATCCGGTGTACCCTCTGACGGCGGCGCAGAAATTCCATTTTTTCTATCAGAATTTCTGCCCGAAGAAGGAGGTGCTCAATATCGGCACCAGCCTGACCATCGAGACGGAGCTGGACTGGGAGGAACTGAAGCGGGCCATCTATAAGGCCTATGAGCGCTGCGATTCCATGCGGCTGCGTTTCGCCGCGGATAAGGAAGGAAACTGGTATCAGTACGTGGCTGCGAAAGAGGAGAGAGACATCGAATTCGTGGATTTCTCCGGAAAGACCATGGAGGAAGCGGAGAGCGTGATGCAGGCCTGGACGCAGGTTCCCTTCAAACGGGAGGATTCCCCCATGAACCGGATCGTGATGATCCGGATGCCGGACGGCTTCAACGGCCTGTATCTTCTGGTGGATCATATGACCATGGACGCCCAGTCCCTGATCTACTTTTTAAAGGATATCATCGAGATCTACTGCAACGCCAAATATGAGGGCGTGCCTTATCCTAAGGACATGGCTTCCTATCTGGATCAGGTGCGTAGGGATCTGGCCTATGAAGCGGATTCCGCGGCGAAGAAGCGGGATGAGGAATATTTTCACAGGATCATCGAGGCTTCCGAGCCCATCTACAACGGCATAGACGGACCGGCTCAGCTGGAGGCGGAGCGGGAGAGGATGCATAATCCGAACCTGCGGGCGGCCATCAACGTCTCCGACTCCGTGGATTCCGCGCTGGATATTTTCCACCTGGAGGCCGAGCCCACAAAGCGGCTGATGGATTTCTGTGAGAAATATCATGTGTCTTTAGTCTGCCTGCTCCTGATGGGGCTTCGCACCTATTTCCAGAAAATGAACGGAAACGACGACGTGTCCATCAACACCGCCATCGCCCGCCGCGCCACCCTGAAGGAGAAAAAATCAGGCGGAACGAGGATCCATTCCTTCCCCTTCCGCACCATCATCCCGCAGGACAAAACCTTCCTGGAGGGCGTATACGAGATCCGCGACCTGCAGAACGAGTATTTCATGCACGCAAACTATGATCCGGTGGAATATTTTGCCTACCGGAATAAGATCTATCCGCCGGCGGCTCCGGGAGAGACCTATGAACCCATGTCCTTAACCTACCAGCCGCTGACCCTGCAGGAAAAGGGGCTGGACAAGCTGGGCGGCATCCGCTATAAGACCAAATGGTATCCCAACGGGGCGACCACTCAGGCCATGTACCTGACCGTCATGCACCGCCCGGACGACAACGGTCTGGACTTCAATTTCGAGCATCAGGTGAAGGCCGTGTCCAGAGAAAAGCTGGAGTATCTGTATTATTATCTCTGCAAAATCATGTTCAAGGGCGCGGAGAATCCGGACCTGCCCATCGGAGATATCATTAAATTAGTATAAGGAGAGAAAAGTCATGTTTGAAAAGCTGGTAGAACTGATCTGTAATTATGTGGAGGTGGAGCCGGAAAACGTGCATCCCGAATCCCGCTTCGTGGAGGATCTGGGCTTTTCCTCCTTTGATTTCATGAGCATGCTGGGAGAAGCGGAAGAGGAGTTCGGCGTGGAGATCGATCCCCAGAAGGCCTCCGGCATCCTTACCGTGCAGGAAGCGGCAGATTATCTGGAAGCGCTCGGAAAGGAAGAGGCATGATGGAGAAGGAAAAATACGCGGGCGAGATTCCCGAGGTGCGTCTGTGCAGCACGATCCGGGAGATCCTCGTCGGAAGCGAGGAAACATACGGTTCCCTGGACGCGGTCCGCTTCAAGGCGGGAAAGGACACGGTGGCCTCCCGCAGCTATACGCAGCTTCGCCATGACAGCGAAAGCTTTTCCCGGGCTCTTTCCGCCCTGCTGCCGGAGCGGGCCCATGTGGCGCTGACCGGCCTGACCTCTTACGCCTGGCTGGTGTCCTACTTTGGAATCGTAAACGCGGGCTATGTGGCCGTGCCCCTGGACGTTTCCCTTCCTGCCGAAGAGCTCTGCGAGCTGGTGGACCGTTCCGACGCCGAGGTGCTTGTCCTGGATGAGGTGAGAAAGGACGTGGCGGCCATCGTAAGGAAACGCTGCCCGAAGCTGAAATATCTGATTTCCATGCAGAAGGAGGAGGATGACGAAGCTTCTCTTTCTCTTCCGAAGCTTCTGAAGGAGCATGAGGGCTCCTTCGATTATACCCCTTCGCCGGAGGACCTGTGCACCATCATGTTCACCTCCGGAACCACCGGAAAGAGCAAGGGCGTCATGCTGACCCAGCGGAACCTGGCGGAAAACGCCACCTGCCTGGACATGAAGATCCCTTCCCGGACGGTCATCCTTTCCGTGCTCCCGATCCATCACGCCTACTGCCTGAGTATGGACATCCTGAAGGGAGTTTCCCTGGGAAGCGTGATCTGCATCAACGATTCCCTCCTGCGCGTGGCGAAGAACATCAAACTGTTTGCCCCCAACATGATCCTGATGGTGCCGCTGATGATCGAAACCATGGCGAAGAAGCTGGAGGACGCGGCGGGGCTTCCGCCCGAGATTGTGAAAAAAGAGGTGTTCGGCGAACAGTTCCACACCATCTGCAGCGGCGGAGCCTACCTGGCTCCGGAATATATCGACCTGTTCGCCCGGTACGGCATCACCGTCCTGCAGGGCTACGGCATGACCGAATGCGCTCCGGTCATCAGCACCACGGTCAGCTGGAACATCCGGAAGGAATCCGTGGGACAGCTGCTTCCCAACTGCGAGGCCAAAACCGTGGACGGCGAGCTCTGGGTGCGCGGGAGCAGCGTGATGCAGGGATACTATAAAATGCCGGAGGAAACGGCGGAAACCCTTGTGGACGGCTGGCTTCGGACCGGGGACCTGGGCTATGTGGATGAGGACGGCTTCGTTTATCTGACCGGCCGCAGGAAGAATCTGATCATCACCAAAAACGGAGAAAACGTATCTCCCGAAGAGCTGGAGAACCGGCTGGGCAGAAGCCGCCTGATCCAGGAGATCCTTGTCCGGGAGAATAACGGCGTGATCGAGGCGGAGATCTTCCCGGACTGCGAATATGCCGAAAAGCAGGGGATCTCTGATATCCGCGCCGCCCTGCAGCAGGAGATCGACGCATATAATAAGGAAGCGGCGGCTTATAAGAAGATCTACGGCCTGAAGGTGAGAGAGACAGAGTTTGAAAAGACGCCGTCGAAGAAGATCAAGAGATACTAATACGAATGGAATCAAATCAGTCAGATCGTTTTCCAGGGCCGGCAGAGCTGCCGGCCCTGAACTGTTGAGAGATGCGGGAAAAAAACAGGACGGCATGACGCTCTGCCATGCCGTCCTCTAAGACGCAATCTCTGTCTTTCAGCTGCGCCGCCTGCCTTACGCTTCCGCGGCCGCCTCTTCTTCGCCCTCCGCAGGCTCATCGATCGGGGCGTTATGTGCCAGTCCGACGGAAACAACCACGGCCTCCGGATCGGTCATCAGATGCACATCCTTATCGGAAGCGATCGGAAGATCCTTTACCTTGATGGAATCGCCCACCTTCATCTCAGCCACATCCACTTCCACCTTCTCAACCAGAGCGGAAGGAAGCGCGCGATAGGAAATCTCGTTCAGGTGCTGCTCCACGATACCTTCCGCCACCTTGTCGTGATTCAGCAGAATGATCTCCGCCACGGAATGGATCATCTCGCCGCTTACCAGCGCCTGAAAATCAATTTCCACAACCTCATTTTTCAGATGGTTAATATCTATTTCCTTGATCAGAACGTCCATGTTCTCGCCGTCCACATCGAGCTGGACACGACTGCCCTTGCCGCTCGTCTTCAGAAAACGCTCCAGGGCGTTGCGGTCGATCTTGACGGGAATGGAGCCTTCGATCTTTTTGCCGAACACGTTGCCGGTCACGTAGCCTTCCCTTCTCAGTCTCTTTGCCTTTACATCCATGCTTCTCTTTTCAGCTTTTAAAGTATTCATTTGACTTTTCCTCCATAAAACTGAATGCTTAGCAGGCGTTGCTTGTCGGCTTTCTGGGGTCAATAAGCAGGTCTTGTTAAGTATCATTTCCTTGCTACAGCTTTATTATAGCACCGCATGTCAAGAACTGATCCGGTAAAAATATGGAAAAAATTGAAGAAAAAATGGATTATCCGATACAAAAAGCTTCTTCGCAACAGCTGCGGCAGGGGGCAGCCGCGCGACTCTTTTGCGGCTGCCCCCTGCTGAAATCACCGGCCGCCTCAGCGGAAGCTGTACCGGAAGCGTCTGAAATTCATTCAGTCATCATAATCCATCTCATAGCTCACCACTTCCCCGGTGGCGGCGCTGATTTCATAGGAATACTCTGTCCAGCCAACCTTCCACTCGATTTCATATACGGCCATACCGTGCTCATAATCAAAATCGATTTCCATACGGCGGGCGTCGCTCTCCGAAACGCCCGCATGCTGCAGCGCGGCCTGCTTTGCGGCTTCCATTGTAAGATACTCCGTTCCGGCGGCTGAGGCCGCTCCGGTATTTGAGGAAACGCTTCCGGCGCTGTTTCCCGTACCGCTGCCCGTGCCGGACACAGGATGTTTGGCATCATAATATTCCGCGTCATGATCCCAGGAAAGAATAGTTCCGCTCACCGCGTCGATATCATAGTCGTATTCCACATTTCCCTGGTAGAACTCCACTTCATATTCTGCGCGGCCGTCGTCATAATCCAGCTTCGTGCGGATAAAGGTTACGCTGTCCGCGGAAAGCCCCGCGTTTTCCAGCGCGATCTGCTGCGCCTTTTCGCTGCCGATGTAATTTCCGGAGGGAGCGGCAAGCGCTGCGCTTCCTGCCAGAACCAGCGTTCCCAGCGCGAGCGCGGAGGCGGCCATCGTCATTTTTCTTCTGCTCATCTTCATCATCATCGTTTCCTTCCTTTCAATAATAAAATGTACGGCTGATTATCAGACTGCCCGTTTTGTCGGGTCTGTTGTTCTTTCTGTCTGTATCATAGCGGGGGAAGATTAAAGAAACATTAAATGATAGAATAATGTGATTGAGAAGCCGGAAAGAGTGTGCTATACTGGCACTAACTTGAGAAAGTCAGAGCACATAAAGGCGGCCTACCCTCCTGCTTTTCGGAGGGGCTAACCCTCCAGACGAAAGAAAGGAGGGCAAGCCAATGTATGTTACATATCAGGACCTGGTTCAGATTGGAATATTCATTGTAGCCCTTGTAAGTCTGTTTTATCAGATATTCAAGGGGAAAAAATAGCCGCCCACTACTCGCAATAGTGAACGGCTGTGTAAAACAGTTGTTATAATTATTTGAGGGTAGGCCGAGTGTCTCTGGCTTTCCTTTTTTCACTATCAATATAGCACATCTGACGTCAGGGCGCAAGGAGCGGACGCAGCTTTTTTCATCTGACTTTGCTGTCAAGAAAAAATACTTGACACCCATCCCCATCTATAGTATGATACATCAGTCGGCGCGCGGAGTGCGCATGGTGCGCTGCATATATCTGACGCGTGCCCGGGCAACGCCGCGGCATGGAGGAAAACATGGAAAAAATCGTAGAGCAGGGCCTGCTGTATGATTTCTACGGCGAGCTGCTGACGCCTCATCAGAGAAGAATCTATGAGGACGCGGTGTTCAACGACCTTTCCCTGAGCGAGATCGCGCAGGAGGAAGGGATCAGCAGACAGGGCGTGCACGACCTGATCAGACGGTGCGACAGAGCTCTTGAGGAATATGAAGAAAAGCTCCATCTGATGCGGCGCTTCGGGCAGATCCGGCAGAGGCTGGAACGGATCCGGCAGCTTTGCGGAGACGAGGAAGTGCTGCGGCTGACCGAAGAGATCATGGAAGAGTTGTAGCAAAAAAGGAAATCCTATGGCATTTGAAAGCTTGACCGACAAACTTCAGAATGTATTCAAAAACCTGCGCGGCAAGGGCAGGCTGACGGAAGGCGACGTGAAGGCGGCCATGAAGGAAGTGAAGATGGCGCTTCTGGAAGCGGATGTGAACTTCCGTGTGGTAAAGCAGTTTGTCAAATCCGTGGAGGAGCGGGCCATCGGCGCGGACGTGATGAACGGCCTGAATCCGGGGCAGATGGTGATCAAGATCGTCAATGAGGAAATGACCGCTCTGATGGGCTCGGAGACGACGGAGATCCGGATGCAGCCCGGCAAGGCGACCACGGTGATCATGATGTGCGGCCTTCAGGGCGCAGGTAAGACCACCACGGCGGCGAAGCTGGCCGGGAAGTTTAAGCTGAAGGGGAAAAAATCTCTTCTGGTCGCCTGCGATATCTACCGTCCGGCAGCCATTGACCAGCTGGAGATCAACGCGAAGAAGCAGGGCGTGGATTTCTTTTCCATGGGAACGAACCACAGACCGCTTGATATCGCGAAGGCGGGAATGGAGCACGCGGCGAAGAACGGCAATAACGTGGTGATCCTGGATACGGCGGGCCGCCTGCACATCGACGAAGAGATGATGCGGGAGCTGATTGAGATCAAGGAAAACATCACCGTTCATCAGACCCTTCTGGTGGTGGACGCCATGACCGGTCAGGACGCCGTAAACGTGGCGAAGGAATTTGACGAGAAGGTGGGCGTGGACGGCGTGATCCTCTCCAAGATGGACGGCGACACCCGCGGCGGCGCGGCGCTTTCCGTCAAGGCAGTCACCGGGAAGCCCATTCTGTACGTGGGCATGGGCGAGAAGCTTTCCGATCTGGAGCAGTTTTATCCGGACCGGATGGCGGGAAGAATCCTCGGCATGGGCGACGTGCTCTCTCTGATCGACAAAGCGCAGGCGAACCTGGACCTGGACGAGGAAAAGGGAAAAGAGATGGCCGGCCGGATGAAGAAGGGCAAGTTCGACTTCGACGACTATCTGGAGAGCATGAAGCAGATGCGCAACATGGGCGGCCTTTCTTCCATCCTCAGTATGATGCCGGGGCTCGGCGCAAAGAGCGCGCAGCTGGAATCCATGGTGGATGAGAAGCAGCTGGCCCGCATGGAGGCGATCGTTCTTTCCATGACGCCGCAGGAGCGGCGCAATCCCAAGCTCTTAAACCCGTCCAGAAAGCACAGGATCGCAAAGGGCGCGGGCGTGGACATCAGCGTTGTAAACCGCTTCATCAAGCAGTTCGAGCAGAGCCAGAAAATGATGAAGCAGCTTCCCGGCATGATGGGAGGCATGGGCGGAATCGGTAAAAAGGGTAAGTTTCGGCTTCCTTTTTAATAGATCATTTTAAAAGAATTTTGGAGGTATGAAAAAATGGCAGTAAAGATCAGATTAAGAAGAATGGGACAGAAGAAGGCTCCTTTCTATCGCATCATCGTGGCGGATTCCAGATCCCCCAGAGACGGAAGATTCATCGAGGAGATCGGCACCTATGATCCCACCAAGAATCCCAGCGAGTTCAAGGTGAACGAGGAGCTGGCGAAGAAGTGGCTCAACAACGGCGCGCAGCCTACCGATGTGGTAAGCAAGATTTTCAAGGCGGCAGGGATCGAGAAGTAAGGATCCCTCGGACTTAACGCCTGCGGCGTAGTGGAGGAGGAGCCATGAAAGAACTGGTTGAAGTGATCGCAAAAGCGCTTGTTGACAACCCTGACGAAGTGGTCGTTACGGAAAAGGAGAACGGCAGGAATCTGACGGTCGAGCTTCACGTTGCGCCCTCCGATATGGGAAAGGTGATCGGCAGGCAGGGCCGGATCGCAAAGGCGATCCGTGCGGTCGTAAAAGCGGCGGCGCTGGGAGAAAAGAAGCAGGTGGACGTGGAGATCCTCTGATCTTTCACAGTTCCGAGCACTGGCGGTTATCCGCTTTGGTTTCGGCGGGCGGCCCGGTAAGGGCCACCCGCCGTTTGCAGATAGGACGGGCACAGCCGGAAGGCTTTGGAAAGAAAGGCATGGTGACAGGATGGAAAAGCGGCTGCAGGTCGGCGTGATCACGGCGACTCACGGGCTGAAGGGAGAAGTGAAGGTTTTTCCCACAACGGACGATCCGAACCGCTTCCGGCGGCTGAAGGAAGTGATCCTGAACACGGGAAGAGAAGAACGCGTCCTTGAGATCGAGGGCGTGAAATTTTTCAAACAGATGGTCATCCTCAAGTTTAAGGGGCTCGACGATATCGGCGATGTGGAGAAGTTCCGAAGGGGAACGCTCTCCGTGACCCGGGAAAATGCGGTGAAGCTGAAGCGGAACGAATATTTTATTGCCGATCTGATCGGCATGCGGGTGGAAAATGAGGACGGAAGCGAGCTTGGGACGCTGCAGGATGTGATCGCCACGGGCGCGAACGACGTTTACGATGTGAGGCTTTCCGACGGCAGACAGGTTCTGATCCCCGCAATCCGGGAATGTATCCTTTCCGTTGACGTGGAAGAAGGGCGGATGCGGGTGCACCTTCTGGACGGGCTTCTGTAGGAGGCGGCGATGAACGGTCATGCGATGCATTTTCATGTGCTGACCCTGTTTCCGGAGATGGTGTCGCAGGGGCTTTCCGAGAGTATCCTGGGGCGGGCCGCCCGGAAGGGCTGCATCGAACTGGAAACGGTGAATATCCGGGATTATACGGAAAACAGACATAAAAAGGTGGACGATTATCCCTATGGAGGCGGGGCGGGCATGCTGATGCAGGCGCAGCCTGTTTTTGACGCCTGCGCGGCGGTGAAGGAGCGGATCGCTGCCAGACGGGAAGAACAGGAGCGGATCGCTGCCAGACAGTCGGAGCGGGAGAGGCCGGCAGAACGGGAGACGGAGCGGGAAGCGCCGTGCGGCAGAAAGGCGTCCGCCCGGAAGCAGTCTGTCCGGGTGGTTTACGTAACGCCCCAGGGAGAGGTCTTCAGCCAGCGGATGGCGCAGGAGCTGGCAAAGGAGGAGGATCTGATCTTCCTGTGCGGCCATTACGAAGGGATCGACGAACGGGTGCTGGAGGAGATCGTTACCGATTATGTGTCCATCGGGGATTATGTGCTGACCGGCGGGGAGCTTCCCGCCATGGTGATGATCGACGCCATTTCCCGCATGGTGCCCGGCGTCCTGAAAAATGAAGAATCGGCGGAAACCGAGTCCTTTCAGGACGGGCTTCTGGAATATCCCCAGTACACCAGACCCGAGGTCTGGCATGGCCGCCCCGTACCGCCCATCCTGCTTTCCGGAGATCATGCGAAGGTGGAAAAATGGCGCCTGGAGCAGTCGGAGGAACGGACCAGGCAGAGGCGTCCGGAGCTTTACGAGGCGTACAGCCGCAGGGAAAGGGCGGTTTCCTTTCTGACAAGGGACCGGCTGAGCCATATGGACATGCTGGAGGTCATCCGGCTGGGACAGGCTGATGTGATCCGGGCAGAGGAAGCCGGCGTCCTGCTCTATGACCGGCCGAGCGGGGCCTGGATGCTGTCCGCTTCCGATGCGGATATGGGCGAACGGCTGCTTTCTGAGATCCCCCGCGGACAGAAAGACCTCCTTTTCGCCGTGCATCAGGAGTTCCTGCTGGAGAGCATTGCCCGGCGTTTTCACCGGGACTGCGTAAGCCGGTGCCGGCAGGCGGTCTATACCAGAAAAACACCGCCGGCGCAGGGAGGTTTTTCTGTCCGCCCGCTTACGGCGCGGGATGCGGATGCCGTTTATGAAAATTATCACGCGGTCCATTCCAGAGAGTATCTGTCGGAACGCATCGGCGCGGGAGAAATGTTCGGCATCGATGCGGAAGGCGGACTTGCCGCTTTTGCAGGCGTCCATGCCGAAGGAAGCATGGGGATGCTGGAGGTGCTTCCCGCGTATCGCCGCAGGGGGATGGGTGAAGCACTGGAGGCCTGGCTGATCGGCTGGATGCTGGAAAGGGGCCGGGCGCCCTTCTGCCAGATCTTCGACGGGAACGAGGCCTCGCTGAGGCTGCAGAAAAAGCTGGGCCTGAAGCTGGCTTCCGGCCGGCTGTACTGGGTTTCGTAAAAAAAATCTTGCGCCTTTGGCGGGATTGTGGTATATTACTAATGTTGCGATAACGAGATGGTCCTCTGTTACAGGAATTGTATTAAGAACATCTATGAAAACAGGAGGAGAACAATGAACGAGATCATTAAGGCGATCGAAGAGGAGCAGCTCAAGAAAGAGGTTCCTGTCATCAATGTCGGAGATACCGTCAGGGTATACGGAAAGATCAAGGAAGGAAACCGGGAAAGAATCCAGGTGTTTGAGGGCGTTGTGCTGAAGGTGCAGGGCGGCGGAAGCAGAAAGACCTTCACCGTAAGAAAGTCCTCCAACGGCGTTGGCGTTGAGAAGACCTGGCCTGTGCATTCCCCTAACGTAGAGAAGGTGGAGCTCGTCAGAAAGGGTAAAGTAAGACGTGCGAAGCTGAACTATCTGAGAAGCAGAGTCGGCAAGAAGGCCAAGGTTAAGGAAGTTGTAAAATAATCGAAAAGGCATGAGGGGCAGTCCGGGCGGGCTGCCCTTTTCCTGTTTGAAAAAAGGCTGCCGTTCGCTTCGCGCCGCTCAGACAGCCGCGCCCGGCATCCGCCGCTGAAAAAACGAAGGGGAAAAACGGAGGTTTTTCGGGAAAGCGCCTTGGCGATTTTCCGCTGTCATGGTAGAATGGAGAACAGCCGGGAAAAACGGCGCTTCGTCATGGGAGGAAAGGATGAGAAGGAACAAGGGCCTGAGCTTTTACAGAAGAAGAAAGAAGGTAAACGCGGCCATTTTGGCCGAGGTGCTGAAATATATCGCAGGGATCGCCATTTCCATTTTTCTTGCCGTGGTGATCGTCTGGCTGTTCGGGATGCGGACCAGGATCGTCGGAATGTCCATGGAGCCGGAGATCCTGAACGGTCAGGAGGTTCTGGTGAACCGCTTCGCCTATATGCTGGCGAACCCCCAGAAGGGCGACGTGGTGGTTTTTCTGCCGAACGGGAATGAAAATACGCATTATTATGTGAAGCGGGTGGCGGCCTGCCCGGGGGATACGGTCCAGATCCGGGACGGCGTCCTGTATGTGAACGGGGAGGCGGAGACGGAGGCCTACGACCTGATCGCGGATGCCGGGATCGCGGAAAATGAGATCCGGCTGGGAGAAAACGAGTTTTTTGTGATGGGAGACAACTGCAACAGCAGCGAGGACAGCAGGTCCGGCAATATCGGGCCGGTCCGGAGAGATCATATCGTGGGCGAAGCGTGGTTTAAGCTGGGAAGCGGAAGCACGGGCTTTGTCCATTAGAACAGGCCGGCGCAGGAGTCGGCCGGATAAAAAGGAGAACGGCAATGAATTATCAATGGTATCCCGGCCATATGACGAAGGCAAAACGGGCGATGGAGGAGGATATCCGGCTGATCGATCTGATCATCGAACTGGTGGACGCAAGGATGCCTCTTGGCAGCAGGAATCCGGACATTGACCGCCTGGGAAGGCAGAAGGCCCGGCTGGTGCTTTTAAACAAGGCGGATCTGGCGGATCCGGCGGTGAACCGGGAGTGGATCCGGTGGTTTGAAGCGCAGAACGTGAAGGCTCTGGAGATCAACGCGCAGACCGGACAGGGGATGAAGCGGATTCAGGGCGCGGTGCAGGAGGTCTGCAGGGATAAGACGGAGCGGGACAGGAAGCGGGGAATAAAAAACCGCCCGGTCCGGGCCATGGTGGCAGGGATCCCCAATGTGGGAAAATCCACCTTCATCAATTCCTTTGCGGGAAAGGCCTGCACGAAGACCGGAAACCGACCGGGCGTGACGAAGGGAAAGCAGTGGATCCGGCTGAACCGGGAGCTGGAGCTTCTGGATACGCCGGGCATTCTCTGGCCGAAATTTGAAGATCAGCAGGCGGGCATGCATCTTGCCTTCATCGGCTCCATGAACGATGAGATCATCGTCATGGAGGAGATGGCGCTGGATCTGATCCGTTTTCTGCAGGAGAATTATCCGGACTGTCTGAAGGAGCGCTATGGCTGCGGGGAAGCGCTTACGCCCGTACAGGTTCTGGAGACGGCGGCAAAAAAGAGAGGCTGCCTGAAAAAGGGCGGCGAGGCGGACCTTACCCGGGCGTCGGCCCTGATCGTTGAGGACTTCCGCGCCGGAAGGCTGGGGCGGATCTCCCTGGAGCGGCCGGAGAAGGCCCGGGAGCAGGCTGCGGATGCTAAAAAACAGACGGAAGAAGGCGAAACAGAATGAAAAATGCGGTAAAGGAAATTTTCAGTACGATCCTGTATATTCTGGCGGTGCTTCTCGGCACCTGGCTGATCATCACCTTTGTGGGACAGAGAACTTCCGTGAGCGGCAGCTCCATGGAACCCACCCTGCATCACGGGGACCAGCTGATCATGGATAAGCTGACCTATCATTTTTCGGAGCCGGAGCGGTTTGACATTATCGTGTTTCCCTTTCAGTACGAGGACAATACCTATTATGTGAAACGGGTCATCGGACTGCCGGGGGAAACCGTGCAGATCGATCCGGAAGGAAATATCTATATCAACGGAGCGCTTCTGGAAGAGGATTACGGGCTGGAAACCATCCTGTCCCCGGGGCTTGCGGCTGAGCCGGTAACGCTGGGAGAGGATGAATACTTCGTGCTCGGCGACAACAGGAACAACAGCTCGGACAGCCGGGATCCCAGCGTCGGGAACATTCACAGACGCGACATCATCGGCAAGGCCTGGGTGCGGATCTGGCCGTTAAATAAGATCGGCGTCCTGAAGCACCGGTAAAAGAAGGCAGGACGCAGGGTACGGCGGACGGCCGCAGGCCGGAAGCCGGGAAAGGACAGGGAGCAGAAGGAATGGGCATACAGGAGATCAGAGCCCGGTTTGAAGAGGCGCAGGAGAATCTTGCCGGTTCCCCGGAAGCGGAAAAAAGGCTTTCGGAGCTCATCTCCCTCTACCGGGAGGACGGACGGGCAGGAGTACAGGCGCTGGTGCGGCGGGGAGAGAAGCAGCTGGATGCGCTTTTTCGGGAACGGGAAAGAGTGCGGGAGATGAAGCGCTATGAGCGGGAATATGCCGCC
The DNA here is from genome assembly GCA_019115665.1 of Candidatus Eisenbergiella pullistercoris. Classification (GTDB taxonomy): domain Bacteria; phylum Bacillota; class Clostridia; order Lachnospirales; family Lachnospiraceae; genus Eisenbergiella; species Eisenbergiella pullistercoris. Next base: position 22,040 of record DXDD01000142.1, read on the forward strand.
GCGGGCCTGATCTGCGGCATCGACGAGGCGGGCAGAGGCCCTCTTGCCGGCCCGGTGGTGGCGGGCGCGGTGATCCTGCCGGAAAAGGAGATTCTGTATCTGAACGATTCTAAAAAGCTTTCTCCGAAAAAAAGGGAGGAGCTTTACGATGTGATCCTGCGGGAGGCTGTGTCCGTAGGCATTGGCTATGCCTCTCCGGAACGGATCGATGAGATCAATATCCTGCAGGCCACCTACGAGGCCATGCGGGAGGCCATATCAAAGCTTTCCCCGAAGCCGGCCGTTCTTCTGAACGATGCGGTGACCATACCGGGCATTTCCATCCGGCAGGTGCCCATTATCAAAGGCGATGCGAAGAGCGCTTCCATCGCGGCCGCCAGCATTGTGGCGAAGGTTACCAGGGACCGGCTGATGGAGAAGTATGACGCCGTGTTCCCGCAGTACGGCTTTGCGGCGCATAAGGGCTACGGCGCGGCGGCGCACATTGAGGCGCTGAAGAAATACGGCCCGTGTCCGATCCACCGCAGAAGCTTTATCGGACATTTTCTGTGAGGCTGTGCAGGAGAAGGAGGCGGCGGTGAACAGGAGAGAGCTCGGAGAGGCCTTTGAGGAGGCGGCAGCCGTTTTTCTGCAGAAAAACGGCGTACAGATCCTGGAGAGAAACTTCCGCTGCAGGCAGGGAGAGATCGATCTGATCGGGCGGGACGGGGAATATCTGGTCTTTTTTGAGGTGAAATACCGGAAAAGCGCGGATCTGGGCCTTCCGGCCGAGGCTGTGGGAGCCGTCAAGCAGAGACGGATCTGCCGGGCGGCAAAGTACTATTTATATCGAAAGCATCTGGGAGAGGGCGTTCCGGTACGGTTCGATGTGGTCGCTGTCTGCGGACAGCGGATGAACTGGTACCAGAATGCTTTTGACTATGTGGGAGGATGAGTCATGCGGGAGAAGGAAGCGATGCGGAGGAAAGCCATGGACTGTCTGAAAAGGAAACCGGGGATCCGGCCGGGCATGCGGCTGAATGAAAAGAACGGCGCGGAATATCTGACCTTTCCGGCAATCAGTGAAACCGGACTGGTCAGCCATCTGATGACCACGCGCTCCGGCGGGGTCAGCGAGGGGGAGCTTGGAAGCATGAATCTGAGCTTCACCCGGGGAGACCGGAAGGAAAATGTGGAGGAAAATTTCCGAAGGGCGGCGGCGCTTCTTGGGTGCGGGCCGGAGGATATCGTCTGCTCGGATCAGACGCATACGGTCAATATCCGGCGCGTGACGGCGGCGGATAAGGGGAAGGGCGTGACCCGCCCGAAGGATTACCGGGATGTGGACGGGCTGATCACCGATGAGCCGGGCGTCGCCCTTGCCACCTTTTATGCGGACTGCGTGCCGCTTCTGTTCGTGGATCCCGTGCGGCGCGCCGTGGGACTGTCCCACTCCGGCTGGCGGGGAACGGCGCAGGGGATGGGGGCAAGGACGGCGGAGGCCATGGAAAAGGCTTTCGGAAGCCGTCCGGAGGATCTGCTGGCCGGGATCGGCCCTTCCATCTGCAGGGACTGCTATGAGGTGAGCGGGGACGTGGCGGAGGCATTCCGGGCGCTTTTTGCCGGAGAGGCGTTCCGGAAGCTCCCCTTTGGCCTGGAACGGGTGCTGTATGAAAAGGGCGGAGGAAAATATCAGCTGGATCTGTGGAAGGCCAATGAGGCGGTCCTTCTTTCCGCAGGCATCCGGGCGGAGCATATCAGCATGACGGACGTATGCACCTGCTGCAATCCGGACCTCCTGTTTTCCCATCGGGCAAGCGGCGGAAGACGGGGGAATCTTGGCATGTTCGTGATGCTGCTGTGACGGAGCCTGCGGAGCGCATCCGCGGCCGGGACTTACGGAGTTCATCTGCGGCCGGGGCTTACGGTGCGTTTCCGCGTCCGGAGCTTTAAATGGTACAATATTAAGAAAAAATACAGACTTCCTTTTCTGTTTGTTAAAAGTAATGTGCTTTAATGATAGATACGGAGGAGATACGCAAGATGACGAATATTCTGGTATGCGATGACGACAGGGAGATCGTGGAGGCGATCGAGATCTATCTGGCCCAGGAGGGCTATCATGTGATCAAGGCGTATGACGGGGAGCAGGCGATCCAGGCGCTGAGGTCGCATGACGTGCACCTTCTCATCATCGATGTGATGATGCCCAAACTGGACGGGATCCATGCCACACTGAAGATCCGGGAATACAGCAGCATCCCGATCATCATCCTTTCCGCCAAGTCGGAGGATGCGGACAAGATCCTGGGGCTGAACATCGGCGCGGACGATTATGTGACCAAGCCCTTCAATCCGCTGGAGCTGGTGGCCAGGGTGAAGTCCCATCTGCGCCGGTATACCCAGCTGGGCAATCTGAACGCGGAAAACAACGCGGTTTTCCGGACGGGCGGACTGGTCATCAACGACGACACCAAGGAGGTGACGGTGGACGACGAGCCGGTGAAGCTGACGCCCATCGAATATAATATCCTCCTGCTTCTGGTGAAGAATCAGGGCAGGGTATTTTCCATCAATCAGATCTATGAGAGCATCTGGGAGGAAGAAGCCATCGGCGCGGACAATACGGTGGCGGTACATATCCGGCATATCCGGGAGAAGATCGAGATCAATCCCAAGGAACCCCGCTACCTGAAGGTGGTCTGGGGCGTGGGCTATAAGATCGAGAAGCAGTAGGAGGATCGGCCGGAGACAGATCCGAAAGGGGATGCGGTGCATCCTTCCGCCGCGGCGGAAAGGTGCGCGGGAAGGAGAGAGGATGGGCAGGAAGGCTGTTATGGGAAAGGGAAAGAGGACGGCGCTGCAGTTTGCCGCAGTGCTGATGACCGCTCTGGCGGCCGGCTGTGCGGCGGCCGTTTACGCCAATTCCTTCATTACGGTGGAGGGGACGGAGGGAACGGCCAGCTACTTTGTTTCCCCTCTTGCGCAGAAGGCGCTTTTTGAGGAGTCGGAGATCTTTGACGATCTGTTCGCGGGCGATGTCCGGGATGTGACCAGAATGGCGGTCATCCGCAGCCAGCTGGAGACGGACGGAGGCTACGACGGGAAGAAGCGGATCGATATCGCGGAATATGTGAACCGGACCAGCACGCTGGACGAAGAGGTGGTCACGGCGGAATATTACCTGGACGATCTTGTGAAGTGGAGCAATTTCGGCTTCAGCTACGAGACGGTCTACGGAACGCAGGAGGAGCTGGACCGCTTTTTCGCGGTGGGGACAGGCGCTGCGGCGGAGGAAAGCGATCTGAGCGTCGCGGATTACAGCCTGCAGTCGGAGCTGACCAGACAGGCGCTCAAGAACTCCGTGCAGGCGGCGGGCTCGGACCTTCTGAGCCTGCGGATCATCGCGGAAATGCCGGACAGCCTGGACGCCTGGAAGGAATGGCGGGAGGAGATCGGGGAAACGGCGGATATCGGCGCCGTCCTGAAGGTGGATATTCTGGTCCCCAGATATTATTCCGCCGACGGAAAGGATCTTGCCGACTACGCTTCCAGCCTGGAGGAATATATCACGCTCAGGAATCTGTTAGTGGATGCGGGAAATCAGCTCTGCTATAATTTCACGGATTACAGCAGCTTCAAGAGCTATTACGGAACGGACCGGTCGAATATCCGGTACTGTTATCAGATGCCGGTGGACGGGCAGCTGTGTCTGTTCACGAATGTGCCGGACGATCTGAACGGAATGGAGGAGGGAGAGATCACGGAATATTTTTCCTCCTTCGGAAGAAGTCTTTACTATAATCCGGATCAGGTGGAGCTGAAGACCAACACGAAGATCACGTCGGAAGAGATGCGCACCTTCCTGGGATATTACGAGTATGCTTTCGGAGAGGGCTCCAGAGTATGGATCAGCGTGGATACCTCCTATCCGGCGAACGACAGTCTGGCCCGGGCGAGAAACGCGTTCATGCGGTTCATGCCCTATTACTGGCAGACGGTGGGGGCCGGGGTGCTTGCGGCAGTCCTCGCGGTCTGGCTCTTCGCGGTGCTCACCATCTACGAGGGAAGAAGGCCGAAGGAGGACGGGGACGGCTATGTGATCGTCCTGCGCAGAGGGGACCGGATCTTTACGGAGCTTCTTGCGGCGGCGATGGCCGCGGACGGGGCCTGCATGGCCGCGCTGGCGGTGGCCTTCGGAAAGATCGTGCGCTATGAGGAGTATGTGCTGCTGGGAGAGGATGTGGATCCCTTCGTGCTTGCCGCCATCGCCGCGGTGATCATGTTCGTACTGGTCCGGGCGGCGCTGTCCCTTTATCTGAGCCTGGTCCGCAGGCTCAAGTGCCATATGTTCTGGAGAGGCGCGCTCATCTGGCGCCTGGGAAGGCAGATCCGCAAAGGGCTCCTGAGCCTGTATGAGAACAGCAGCATCGTGAGCCGGGAGCTGATCCCGTTTTTTGTGATCGTCCTGTTTAATCTCTGCATGGGACTGTTCGGAGGCGTCGTCGGGATCCTGGCCTGCGGGATCGTGGATGTGGCTGCCGCCTGCCTGCTTTATCTGGAAAGGAAGGATCTGCAGAGCATCGTGGACGGCACCAGGACCATCGGGGAAGGCCGGTTCGACGCCAAGATCGACGCCTCCCGCATGCACGGGGAGAACCGGGCGCTGGCGGAGGCTGTGAACGGCATCGGAGACGGGATTCAGGACGCCGTCGCCACCAGCATGAAGGACGAACGGCTGAAGGCCGACCTGATCACCAACGTTTCCCACGATATCAAGACGCCACTGACCAGCATCATCAATTTTGTCAAGCTGCTGAAGCGGGAGGATATTGCGGACGAGAGGATCCGGGGATATATTGAGGTGCTGGACGCCAAATCTCAGAGGCTCAAGCAGCTGACGGACGATCTTGTGGAAGCGTCCAAGATCTCATCAGGGAACATTTCCCTGCAGATGGAGCGGATCAATTTTGTGGAGCTGATCAACCAGACGATCGGGGAATTCGCGGAAAAGATGGATGAGAAGTGCCTGCAGGTGGTCACGGCCATGCCGGAACGTCCCGTTTATATCGAAGCGGACAGCAGAAGGATCTGGCGCGTGGTGGAAAACCTGTTTTCCAACGTATATAAATATGCGCTGGAAGGGACGAGGGTATATCTGGATCTGACGGAGAAAACGGAAGAGGGAAGGAGAAGCGTCTGCTTTTCCATGAAGAATATCTCCGCGCAGCAGCTGAACATCAACGCGGATGAGCTGACAGAGCGTTTTATCCGGGGAGATGTCTCCAGGAGCACGGAGGGCAGCGGCCTTGGCCTTTCCATCGCGAAAAACCTGACGGAGCTTCAGAATGGAAAATTCGACATTTATCTGGACGGAGATCTCTTTAAGGTGATCCTTTCCTTTCCCTGTATGGAGGAAAAAAAGGCTTCCCGCGAGTGATGACGCGGGAAGCGCTTCCGTCTCAGATATGATATTCCTCACGCCTGTTGTACCGGGCGAGGATCGCATTGATCTTCTCGGTGGGCGTCATGACGTGAGCCATGGATACGTCGTGGTTCATGAAGTCGATGATGGAGGCCATAAATTTGCTCATGTCCGCCTCCGTGTAGTAGGGACGCTGATAAAGCTCCGGCGGCTGATAGGTGAGGTTGGTGGTGATGACCCGGTCAAACCAGCCGTTTTCATAAGCCCTGTCAAAGGCATCCAGCCCGTTGGTGAACAGGCCGAAGGTGCAGCAGATGAAGACCCGCCTTGCGTTCATTTCCTTGAGCTGTCTGGAGGTATCCAGCATGCTTTCTCCGGAGGAGATCATGTCGTCGATGATGATAACGTCTCTTCCGTCGATGTCGTCTCCCAGGAACTCATGGGCGACGATGGGGTTTTTCCCGTTTACGATCACGGAATAGTCCCGGCGTTTATAGAACATGCCCGTGTTTACGCCCAGAACGTTTCCGAAATAAACCGCCCGGTCCAGAGCGCCTTCGTCAGGGCTGATGACAGTGACATGATCCTTGTCGATGATCAGATCGTCCTCCACATCCAGCAGAGCGCGGATGAACTGATAGGGCGGGATGAAATTATCGAAGCCGTGCAGGGGCGTTGCATTCTGCACCCGGGGATCATGGGCGTCAAAGGTGACGAAATTATCCACCCCCATATCCGCCAGCTCGGTCAGCATGTAGGCGCAGTCCAGAGATTCGCGGCCGGCCCTTCTGTGCTGCCGTCCCTCGTACAGGAAGGGCATGATGACATTGAGCCTGCGGGCTTTTCCGGCCGCCGCGGCGATCATCCGCTTGAGATCCTGATAGTTGTCGTCCGGGGATTTATGATTGGTATAGCCGTTGATCTGATAGGTCAGGCTGTGGTTGCACACATCCACGATGATGAACACATCCTTGCCGTGAACGGACTCATGAATGCTTCCCTTGGCCTCCCCGCTTCCGAATCTGGGACAGACGGCGTCCAGCAGATAGCTGTCCTCAATATATCCCTGAAAGGCGGGATCCTCATGCTTGGGGCTTTTCATATCCTTCCGGAAGGAAACCAGATAGTCATTTACCCTGGCTCCAAGCGAAGCCGCAGATTCCATCGCAAGCACCTTCAGAGGAGCGACGGGAAGCGCATTTTCCAGTTCACGTACATTCGGCATAGTCATTTTCTCCTGTCAATTTTGCTGCGGCCGGATCCCGCCGCGGGTGAAAATACCGGACGGACGGGCCGCGGCGTCGGTTTTACCTCGGCTTTACAATACTTAATTTATATCATTATGCTAGTGACACGTCAAGGAAATTCTAGTAGAATGGATAGGAGACTTAACGTTTCCGCCGAGATCTGCGCGGAGACAGACGAGGAGAATACGGATGAAAGAAAAAGGACATCGGATCGCCCGGATCGAGCCGGGCAGCATCGCGCAGGAGATGGAGATCGAAGCCGGGGACCGGCTTCTGGAGATAAACGGGCAGGCAGTGGAGGATGTCTTCGATTATCAGTATCTGACCCAGGACGATTTCGTGGAGGTGCTGGTGGAGAAGCCTTCGGGAGAGGAATGGCTTCTGGAGATCGACAAGGAATATGAGGAGGATCTGGGGATCGTTTTTGAAAACGGCCTGATGGACGATTATCGTTCCTGCTCCAACAAGTGCATTTTCTGCTTTATCGACCAGATGCCGCCGGGCATGCGGCCCACGCTGTATTTCAAGGACGACGATTCCCGGCTTTCTTTTCTGCAGGGAAATTATGTGACGCTCACCAACATGTCCGACCATGATGTGGAGCGCATCATCCGGTATCATATGTCGCCCATCAATATTTCCTTCCAGACCACCAACCCGGAGCTTCGCTGCCGGATGCTGCACAACCGGTTCGCGGGGGAAGCCCTGAAAAAGGCGGACCGCTTCTATGAGGCAGGCATTGAGATGAACGGCCAGATCGTCCTGTGCAAGGGGATCAACGACGGGGAGGAGCTGGAACGCTCCATCCGGGATCTGACCCGGTATCTGCCCCATTTGCGAAGCGTTTCCGTGGTTCCCGTCGGCCTGTCGAAGTACCGGGACGGGCTGGAAGCGCTGGAGCCTTTTAATAAGGAAGACGCCGGAAAGGTGATCGATCAGATCGAGCGCTGGCAGAAAAAGCTTTATCCCCGGTACGGCCTGCATTTCGTCCACGCCAGCGACGAATGGTACGTGCTTGCGGGCCGGGAGCTTCCGCCGGAGGAAGCCTATGACGGCTACCTGCAGCTGGAAAACGGCGTGGGGATGCTCCGGCTGATGATGGAGGAATTTGAGGACGCCATGGGCAGGCTTTCGGAGCCGGGGGCTCTGGACGGGAGGATCCTTTCCGGCACCTATTCCTGCGTGACCGGGCAGATCTCCTTTCCCTATATCAGAAGGATGGCGGACCGGATCACGGAGCGTTTCCCCGGGATCCGCATCCTGGTCTATCCGATCCGCAACGACTTTTTCGGGGAGCGGATCACGGTGACCGGGCTTCTCACCGGACAGGATATCCTGGCGCAGCTTTCCGGGAAGGAGCTGGGTGAGATCCTGTACCTGCCGGAGAATCTGCTCCGGAGCGGAGAGCATGTGCTGCTGGATGATGTGACGGTCGAGGATATTGCCGGGACTTTACAAGTCCGGACGGATATTGTAAAATCAAGCGGATATGATTTCGCAGACGCTTTTGTAAGAAAAAGATAACAGAAATGAGGTAGCTATGAGCGAACAGACCAGAAAACCGATCGTTGCGGTGGTGGGAAGGCCGAATGTGGGAAAGTCCACGCTGTTCAATGCCCTTGCGGGAGAGCGGATCTCCATTGTGAAGGATACGCCGGGCATCACCAGGGACAGGATCTATGCGGATGTGACCTGGCTGGACCGGATGTTCACCCTGATCGATACGGGGGGCATCGAGCCGGACAGCTCCGACATCATCCTTTCCCAGATGCGGGAGCAGGCACAGATCGCCATTGATACGGCGGATGTGATCCTGTTCATGGTGGATGTGAAGCAGGGACTGGTGGACGCCGATTCCAAGGTGGCGGACATGCTCCGCAGGTCGCACAAGCCGGTCGTCCTTGTGGTGAACAAGGTGGACAGCTTCGATAAATATATGGCGGACGTATATGAGTTTTACAACCTGGGGATCGGGGATCCTCATCCCATTTCCGCGGCAAACCGGATGGGACTGGGAGATATGCTGGATGAGGTGATCTCCCATTTTCCGGAAAAGAGCGAGGCGGAGAAGGAGGACGAGCGGCCCAGGGTGGCGATCGTGGGAAAGCCCAACGTGGGGAAATCCTCCATCATCAACCGTCTGCTGGGAGAGAACCGGGTGATCGTTTCCGATATCGCGGGAACGACCAGGGACGCCATCGACACCGAGGTGGTGCATGACGGGAAGGAATATGTCTTCATCGATACGGCGGGCCTGCGCCGGAAGAACAAGATCAAGGAGGAGCTGGAGCGCTACATGATCGTGCGCACCGTGGGAGCGGTGGAGCGCGCGGATGTGGTCGTCCTTGTGATCGACGCCGTGGAAGGCGTGACGGAGCAGGATGCCAAGATCGCGGGCATCGCCCACGAACGGGGAAAGGGCATGATCATCGCCGTCAACAAGTGGGACGCCGTGGAGAAGGACGACAAGACCATTTACCGCTTTACGGAGAAGATCAAAAACACCCTCTCCTTCATGCCCTACGCGGAGCTGATCTTCGTTTCCGCAAAGACGGGGCAGCGGCTGAACCGGCTCTTTGAGACCATCGACGCCGTGATTGAAAATCATGCCCTGCGGGTGGCCACCGGCGTGCTGAACGAGATCATGGCCGAGGCCGTCGCCCTGCAGCAGCCGCCTTCCGACAAGGGAAAACGCCTGCGGCTCTACTACATCACCCAGGCGGCCGTGAAGCCGCCCACCTTCGTGATCTTCGTGAACGATAAGGAGCTGATGCATTTTTCCTATACCAGATATATTGAAAATAAGATCAGGGAGGCGTTCGGCTTTCAGGGAACGCCGTTAAAGTTCATCATCAGGGAACGGAAAGGAGAGGAAGCGTAGGAACGCTTCGGAAGAAAAAATGATTCGGATTATCTGTCTTGTGATCGGGTATGTGTGCGGCCTGTTTCAGACCGCGTTCCTCTATGGGAAAATGAACGGGATCGACATCCGGGATTACGGAAGCCACAACGCGGGGACCACGAACGCCCTGCGCGTGCTGGGGACGAAGGCGGGGCTGATCGTTTTCTTCGGCGACGTGCTGAAATGCGTGATCGCCGTGACCATCGCCAGATTTGCCTTCGGCGCTTCCCAGCCGGAGATGAAGTATCTGTATATGATCTACGCGGCCGCGGGCGTGATCCTGGGGCATAACTTTCCCTTTTACCTGCATTTCCGCGGCGGAAAGGGGATCGCTGCGACGGCCGGCCTGATCCTTTCCTTCCATCCTCTGTTCATCCCCGTGGGAGCGGCGCTGTTTTTCGTAAGCTTCGGGATCACCCATTATGTGTCCCTGGGCTCACTCCTGGTTTACGCGGGCTTTCTGATCGAGCTGGTGACGCTGGGACAGCTCGGGTTCTTTGAGACCTCCCAGCCTGTGCTGAATGAGATCTACATAGTGGGGGCCTTTCTGACCGTCATGGCCTACTGGAAGCACCGGGAAAACATCAGAAGGCTGCTTCACGGAGAAGAGAGGAAGACCTATCTGTTTAAGAAAAATAAGGAAGAGATCAGATAAAACGCGCCGGTGCGCCGGGATAAGAGCCCGGCGCACCGGCCGTCCGGGAGAAAAGCGCCGGACAGGGAGGAAAATATGGCGAAAATCGGAATGATCGGGGCCGGAAGCTGGGGAACAGCTTTGACCTGGCTCCTTACGAACAACGGACATCAGGTAACGGTATGGTCCGCGCTGGAAAACGAGATCGAGATGCTGAAGCGGGAACGGGAGCAGAAGGAAAAGCTTCCCGGCGTCATCCTTTCGGAGGATACGGTATTTACCACGCGGCTTTCCGAAGCAGTGGAAGGACAGGACCTTCTGGTGCTCGCGGTGCCGTCTCCGTTTACGCGCAGTACGGCAGGGCAGCTGAAGGAGCTGGTGAAGGAAGGGCAGATCATCGTCAATGTGGCGAAGGGAATTGAGGAGACCACGCTGATGACCCTCTCCCAGATCATCGAAGAGGAGATCCCGCAGGCCGAGGTGGCGGTGCTTTCCGGTCCCTCCCACGCGGAGGAGGTTGGAAAGGGAATGCCCACGGCCATCGTGGCGGGCGCGTACCGGAAGAAGACTGCGGAATATATCCAGAACATTTTCATGAGCGAGGTGTTCCGGGTCTATGCCAGCCCGGACGTGCTTGGCATCGAGCTTGGCGCGGCGTTGAAGAACGTGGTGGCGCTGGCCGCGGGGATCGCGGACGGCCTTGGCTGCGGAGACAACACGAAGGCGGCTCTGATCACCAGAGGGATCAAGGAGATCTCCCGCCTGGGCATGAAGATGGGCGGACATTTTGAGAGCTTTTACGGGCTGTCCGGGATCGGCGACCTGATCGTAACCTGCGCCAGCATGCATTCCCGCAACCGCCGGGCAGGCATCCTGATCGGCAAAGGCTGCAGCATGGACGAAGCCATGAAGGAAGTGAAGATGGTGGTGGAGGGCGTCTATTCCGCAAAGGCCGCCATGGGGCTCGCGGCCAGATACGACGTGCCCCTTCCCATCATCGAACAGGTCAACGAGGTGCTTTTCAACGGAAAGAGCGCAAGGCAGGCCATGAACGACCTGATGGTGCGGGACAAGAAGATCGAGATCACGGACGATATCGTGTGGCAGAAGCCGGATCGATGAGAAAAGAGGGGCGCGGCAGATTCTGCTTCACCGTGCTCCGGAACGGGGGTTTTTATGAAGGAAGAAAAGCTGAGGGAGCTGCTTTCCTCCCTTACGGTAACGGAAAAGATCGGCCAGCTGATCCAGGTTCCCGGAAACATGCTGAACGCCGAGGGGCAGGAGCTTGGGGTCAGAGACGAGCTTGGGATCGGAGAGGAGCTTCTGCGAAATGTGGGTTCCACCCTGAACGTGGTGGGAGCCGGGCAGGTCAGAAGGGTGCAGGAGGAATACCTGAAAAGAAGCAGCGCGAAGATCCCGCTGATGTTCATGGCGGACATCATCTACGGCTTTCGGACGGTGTATCCCATTCCGCTGGCCCTGGGCTGTTCCTTTGAGCCGGAGCTTCTGCGCCGCCTGTGTGAGGCGACCGCGCGGGAAAGCACGGCGGCCGGGGCGCAGGTGACCTTTTCTCCCATGGGGGATCTGGTCAGGGACGCCCGCTGGGGACGCTGCCTGGAGTCCACGGGCGAGGACCCGCATATGAACGCGGCCTATGTGAGGGCTATGGTAGAGGGCTTTCAGGAAGGGCTTTCAGAGGAAGGCGCGGCAAGGGGGCTTGCCTCCTGCGTGAAGCATTTCGCGGCCTACGGCGCACCCGAGGGAGGAAGGGACTACAATACGGTGGATATGTCGGAGCGCAGGCTCAGACAGGACTATCTGCCCTCCTACCGGGCGGGCGTGGAAGCGGGCTGCGAGATGATCATGACCTCCTTCAATACGGTGGACGGCATTCCCTCCACGGGAAACCGCTGGCTGATGAAGGATGTGCTCCGGAAGGAATGGGGCTTTGAGGGCGTGGTCATCACGGACTATGCGGCCATTGCGGAGCTGATCACCCACGGCGTGGCGGCGGATCAAAAGGAAGCCTCTCAGCTTGCCATGGAAGCGGATGTGGACATCGATATGTGCACGGGCTGCTACGGAGGTAGCCTGGAGGAGCTGATCCGGGAAGGACGGCTTACCATGGAGCAGCTGGACGCCGCCGTATGGAGGGTGCTGCGCCTGAAAAATAAGCTGGGTCTCTTTGAGGATCCCTTCCGGGGCGCGGACGCGGCGGAGGAGGAAAGGCTTTCCCTGTGCGCAGATTTCCGCGCGCTGTCCCGGGAGGCCGCGGTGAAGTGCTCCGTGCTCCTGGAAAATAAGGACGGGCTGCTTCCGCTTTCGTTGGATGCGGAAAAGCGAAAAGCAGGAGAGCCGGAGGCGCCGGCGGCAGAAGATGCAAAGGCGGCGGGAAGGGTCGCTCTGATTGGCCCCTTCGTCGACCGGAAGGACGCCCTCGGCATGTGGGCGATCCACGGAGACAAAAACGCCGTGGTGACCATCCGGGAAGCTTTTGCGGAAATGCCCGGCCTTTCCTTTGACTGGACGGAGGGCTGCGAAGCCCTTCTGCCGGAGGACTATACGGATCTGACTGCTCTTTCGCAAAGCGGGGAAAGAGAGCTCTGGAGCGAAGAAAGGCGGGAGAAGGAATGGAGCCGCGCGCTGGTGCTTGCCGGAGAGGCGGATACGGTGATCCTTGCGCTGGGAGAGGATCCGGTGCAGGGCGGAGAGGGAGGAAGCCGCACCCGGCTCACCCTTCCGGGAGATCAGATGAAGCTGCTTTATGAGGTGAAAAAGCGGGCGGCCCGCGTGATCGTGGTGCTCTTTGCCGGAAGGCCTCTGGTGCTGAACGAGGTGAAGGAGCTGGCGGACGCCCTGCTTCTGGTCTGGTATCCGGGAACGGAGGGCGGAGCTGCCATCCGGGATATGCTCTTCGGCGTGAGCGAGCCGCAGGGACGGCTTTCCATGAGCCTTCCCAGGAGCGAGGGACAGCTGCCTCTGTATTACAATCATTTTTCCACCGGCCGTCCCTACGACGGAAAGACCGTGAACCGCTTTTTCTCCCGTTATACGGACTGTCCCAACACGCCGCTGTACCCCTACGGCTACGGCCTGTCCTATCACAGCGCGGCCTACGGGCCGGTGCGGCTGAGCGCTTCGGTCCTTGGGCCCGGGGAGAGCATCACCGCCGCCGTTGACGTGACGAATACCGGAAGCCGGGACGGCGTGGAAACGGTGCAGCTGTATGTGCGGGATGTGACCGGAAGCGTGGTCCGCCCGGTGAAGGAGCTGAAGGATGTGCAGAAGCTTTTCCTGAAGGCCGGCGAGACAAAACAGGCGGCCTTCGTCATCACGGAGGAAATGCTCCGTTTCTATGGAAGAGATCTGCGGTACCGGTCTGAGCCGGGACGGTTCCTGTTGGGCATCGGGCCGGACAGCAGCGTCCGGCTGGATGCGGAGTTCACTCTGACGGAGAAATAAGAAAAAGAGACGGAAGCGTCCGTCTCAGGAGGATCCGGGTTCCTGCCCGTACGCCCGGCACAGGCCGAGGAAGAAAAGCAGGTTCGGCGTGAGATATTTGCTCTTATGATAAATGATGTTCAGCTCCCTGTGGATCGGAGGATTCAGAGGGAGCTTTTTTACGCTTCCCTCCCGGATGTCCTTTTCCACCAGGGATTCCGGCAGGACAGCGACGCCAAGCCCTTCGGAAACGGCGCTGACGATGGCCCGGGTGCTGGCGCTCTCCCAGACGGGACGGACGGTGAGCTGAAGCAGGGAAAAGCTTGCGTCCAGAAGCTCCCTTCCCGCGCTGCCCTTCTCCCGCATGAGAAAGGGATATTCCGCCAGCATGGAGAGACTGACGGAGCTTTCCCGGGTAAGCGGATGCCGGACGGGCGCAATGGCGCAGAGGGAATCCTTCTGAAAGGGCTCATATACGATATCCGGACTTTCCGGGGAGGTTTCGATCAGGCCAAGATCTACGGTATTGTCCAGAATGTGCCGTTCAATATCGCTGGAGGTATCCACCACCGCTTCGATTTTAAGGCCGGGCCGGGCTTCGGTGCACAGCCGGATCAGCCGCGGCAGGATACAGGTTCCGATGGTAATGCTGGTTCCCACCCGCAGAGTGCCGAACGCATCCCGGTTCCGGACGCTTTTTTCCATATCGTCAAACAGGGAAACGATATGTCTGGCATACCCGTAGAATTCCGTGCCCGCATCGGTGGGAGAAATGTGTCTGCCGATCCGTTCAAAAAGCCGGATCCCGTAGTAATCCTCCAGCTCCCGGACGGCCAGACTGACGGAGGGCTGGGCGAGATGCAGCTCGCCGGCCGCCCTGGTGATATTGCTGTGCCGGTAAACGGCCTCGAAGATCTTCATGTGACGGAGCGTCATGACGGTTCCTTTCATATATAATCTATTCGTTATGATAATGATAGAATAATACTATTTTACATATGAGTCAAGAACAGCTATGCTGACATGGGACTGAAAAAGAATTGCCGGTTTCTGCGCAGATTCTTCCGGCCAGGATTGCCGGCCGGCGGAGTCTGCGTTCCGGCAGAAGGAGATTGGGATGAAAAACAAAAGAGAGGTTTTGCTGAAGCTGTTTGTTTCCACGCTCTATCTCAGCGCCTTTACCTTCGGGGGCGGCTATGTGATCGTGACGCTGATGAAAAAGAAGTTTGTGGACGAGTATCACTGGATCGAGGAAAACGAGATGCTGGATCTGATCGCCATCGCTCAGTCCGCGCCCGGAGCCATCGCGGTAAACGGAGCCATCGTGGTGGGGTATAAGCTGGCGGGGATGATCGGAGCGCTTACGGCTATCGTGGCGACGATCATTCCGCCGTTCGTCATCATTTCCCTGATCTCCGTTTTTTATAATGCGTTCCGGACCAATTTCATCGTCAGCCAGCTGCTTGAGGGCATGCAGGCGGGCGTGGGCGCGGTGATCGCCGCTGTGGTCTGGGAGATGGGAGCGGGCGTGGTTCACGGAAAGAGTCCCGTATCCATCGGGATCATGATTGCCGCGTTTGCGGCCACCTGCTTCTTTGGAGTAAACGTGGTTTATGTGGTTATCGTCTGCGCGCTGTTCGGCGTTGTCCGCACGCTGGCGCAGAAGAAGAAAGAGAGGGTAGAGGGATGATCCTTTTTCAGCTGTTTTTAAGCTTCCTTCAGATCGGCCAGTTCAGCTTCGGCGGCGGCTATGCGGCCATGCCCCTGATCCAGGAACAGATCGTGGAGATCCACGGATGGCTCAGCATGAGCGAATTCACCGACCTCATCACCATTTCCCAGATGACGCCCGGCCCGATCGCCATTAACTCCGCCACCTTTGTGGGCATCAAGATCGCCGGCATCCCCGGCGCGCTTATCGCGACCGCGGGCTGCATCCTGCCCTCCTGCATCATCGTGACCCTGATCGCCCGCCTGTACCTGAAATACCGGAACATGGACGTGCTCCAGGGCGTCCTGAATTCCCTGCGCCCCGCTGTGGTGGCCATGATCGCCTCCGCCGGCATCTCCATCCTCATTACGGCGCTCTGGGGAAACGAGGCCGTGATCGACTTCGCCAGGACCAACTGGTGGATGGCGGCCATTTTCGTCCTCTGCTTCATCCTGCTGAAAAAAGCGAAGATGAATCCCATTCTCGTCATGGTCCTCGCAGGCGTCATGAAGCTGGCGGTTTCCCTGATCCCATGAACCGCCGGATGCGGGCTGGGGCCGGACGCAGGCTGACCGGCACGCAAAGGAACCGGGGGCGGATGCAGGCTGACCGGCACGCAAAGGAATTGGGGCCGGATGCAGGCTGACCGGTACGCAAAGGAACCGGGGCCGGAGCGCAGGTGATCCTGTGCTCCGGCCCCATGTTCCATGCGGAAAGTCTGCGGCCTTTGTTAAGCCAGTGCCGCGCCCAGCTCATGGCATGCCGAGATGGCCTCGTCATCCGGAGCTCCGTTGCAGATCACGCTGTCACAGACGAGATTGGCTCCGTCCTCGCTGCAGCGTTCCTCCCAGCTGCGCATCCATTCTCCATCGCCCCAGCCATAGGAACCAAACAGGGCAATGCTTTTGCCGCGAAGGCTTCCTTCGCAGGCGGTGAACATCGGCTCAAACTCGCTTTCCTCCAGCTGCTCCGATCCCATGGAAGGGCAGCCGAAGGCGATGGCGTCATAGCTGCCGACCTGGTCTGCCGAAAACTCGGAGGCGGCAAGCAGGGTTACTTCCGCTCCCTTTCCTTTGGCGCCTTCTGCGGCGGCACAGGCCATGGCTTCGGTATTGCCGGTACCGCTCCAATAAAC
>DXDD01000143.1 GCA_019115665.1 Candidatus Eisenbergiella pullistercoris
ACTGTTTTGGGTTTGTCCCTTCCGCCCTTTCGGACTTCCGAGACCGTTCCTCTGAATAATTCTTTTTGGAATTTTCAGGGTCGCATTACTGTTTATTTGTCAAGGTGCTTTGTCTTGGCTTTCCTCAGCCGCAACGATGATTATCATATCACAACCGTCCGCTTTCGTCAAGCACTTTTTTCAACATTTTTAGTTGAGGTTTTTTGTTTGGCTGTTTTCCTTCAGCGGAGTTTTATTATAGCACTTTCTTCCTTTTTATGTCAACAACTTTTTTCATTTCTTTTACCAGAAATTGACACGCTGTTAACATCCGCCAGAAGGGCGAAAAAAAGGAATCTCAATCGCTCGAGATTCTTTCCTTCCGAGCTATAACAAAGCTTTCCGTATCCTTTTGGTAAAGGAAACGGAGAAAGAGGGATTTGAACCCTCGCGCCGCTTGCGCGACCTACACCCTTAGCAGGGGCGCCTCTTCGGCCTCTTGAGTATTTCTCCGCAAACCGAACTGCCCTTTACCAATATGAATACGGACGCGCCGCTTATCTGTGACGCATGAGTTATTATACATAAGCGGAAGCGGTTTGTCAATCACTTTTTGCTGCTCCGTTCTTAGGACCGCTTCGCAGGCCATTTCGCGTTTTTTGACGGATGCGCCGCTATCGCTTCGTCGATCCTTCTTTTCACCTCCTCCGCGATCTGCGTGGTCTTCATGTTCCGGTATTCTTCATAATATAAAGGCTTCAGGTAGTACAGCTGGACGGTGACGGGACGGATGCTGTTTTCGTCAAAGGGAATGAAGGAATCGATCAGGGCGCAGGGAACGATGGGGCATCTGGCCTTCACCGCGCTCTTGAAGGTACCTCCCTTGAATTCCAGGGTATGGTTTCCCTGTCTGCTCCGGGTTCCCTCCGGGAAGATCAGGAAATTTCTTCCTTTTTTCACTTCCTCCGCCATGGTCTGGATCACCTTCATGGACTGGCGGATATCTTCTCTGTCCATGACAAGGGAGCCAAGCGCCTTCCGCACCTGTTTGAGCAGGATAATGTCGGCCGCTTCCTTTTTAATAACGAAGGCAAAGGGACGCGGGCAGGATTCCAGAAAGACCAGGACGTCGAACAGGCCCTGGTGATTTGGGAACAGAATGAAGCCGTCCTTTTCCGGAAGGTTTTCCTGGCCATGGGCGTCGATCGTGACTCTTCCGGCCCGGTTTGCCAGGATCGTCGTCCTTTTGATCCAGCGGAAGCTCTCCTCATAACTGATGTCTTCCCGGGAAGCGCATCTGCAGATATGATAAAAATAGTAAAAGGCTTTGAAAATAAGGCGGAATACCATTAACGCGATTCTTTTCATAATATATAGAGGTCCTTTATTCCTTCCGGTACTGCTCCAGCGCGGTTTTGTAGAGGTCGTTTCCCTGACTGTCCATCACGACGATCACGGGGAAGTCCTTCACGGTCAGCTTCCGGACCGCTTCCGTTCCCAGGTCTTCGTAGGCGACGACCTCCGCATGAAGGATGGATTTGGACAGGAGCGCGCCCGCTCCTCCTACGGCGGCGAAGTAGACGGCTTCGTTTCTTATGACCGCCTCTCTGACGGCGTCGCTTCTTTTTCCCTTTCCGATCATGCCGCGAAGGCCAAGATCCAGAAGGGCCGGCGTATACTTATCCATCCGGCTGGCTGTTGTCGGGCCGGCGGAGCCGATGGGCTGTCCCTCCCTGGCAGGAGAAGGCCCCATATAATATATGACGTTTCCGCTGATCTCAAAAGGCAGGGGCCGGCCCGCGTCCAGCGCTTCCTGCATCCTTTTATGGGCGGCGTCCCTTGCGGTGTAAATGGTTCCCGTGAGGTAAACGCAGTCTCCGGCCTTCAGACTGCGGGCTGTTTCCCTGTCAAAGGGGACCGTACATCTTTTTTCCATATTTTCCTCCCTGTCGGAGCGCCTGTGCTCCGATCCTTCTTCCCGTTTCTGTTTTCAGAGCGTGCGGACCGCATGGCTTCTGCTTTCAGAGTACGCGGGCCGCACAGCTTCTGTTCTCATCTCAAAGTATGCGGACCGCGTGGCGGTTTACATGGCAGCAGATATTCACGGCTACCGGAAGGCCCGCGATGTGCGTCGGATACGTGTTGATATTGACGCCCAGCGCCGTCGTAGTCCCGCCCAGGCCGCCGGGGCCGATGCCGGAACGGTTGATCCGCTCAAGAAGCTCCTCTTCCATCGCGCGTACCCAGGGAATCTCCGAACGCACATCCAGGGGCCGCGTCAGGGCCTGCTTTGCCATCAGCGCGCATTTTTCAAAGGTGCCGCCGATCCCAACGCCGACCACCATGGGCGGGCAGGCATTGGGTCCCGCATCCTTCACCGCCGTGAGAACGGCGTTCTTTACGCCCTCCTCCCCGTCCGCCGGCTTGAGCATGAAGATGCGGCTCATGTTTTCGCTGCCGAAGCCCTTGGGGGCCGCGGTGATCTTTATCCGGTCTCCGGGAACGATGGAGTAATGAATGACTCCCGGCGTATTGTCGTTCGTATTTACGCGAAGAAGCGGGTCTGAAACCACGGATTTGCGCAGGCAGCCTTCCGTATAGCCTCTGCGTATGCCTTCGTTTACGGCCTCCTCCAGAGCGCCGCCTTCCAGATGGACCTCCTGTCCCACCTCAAGAAAGATGACCGCCATCCCGGTGTCCTGGCAGATCGGAATGGAGTCCTCCCCGGCGATCTGAAGGTTGCGGGAAAGCTGCTCCAGAACGCTCCTTCCCAGGGGCGCTTCCTCCTTCTGCCGGGCCTGCTCCAGCGCGTTTTCCATATCCTTTGTCAGAAACAGATTGGCTTCTATGCACATTTCCTTTACCGCGTCCGTGATCTGTGAAACCGGTATTGTTCTCATCCTTTTTCCGCCTTTCCTGAAAATATCCTCCTGATCGGAAAGCTGTTGTTTTCCTCATACGGTTTCATTATAAGGCAGGAGGGTTTCTTTTGTCACGATGTTTCTTTTGTCACGATTATTCTGGATTTTCCCGTTTAAAAGTGCTACTCTGGAAGGGCAGCCGGCGGCAGGCGGAAAGAGGACTGCACGCAGGCGGCAGGAAGAACATTGATCAGATCGAGGCGCGGGCTCCCTGGAGCCTCAGTGCAGGGCGCTTCGGAACGGAGGTAAAAATGAAGGATTATGCGGAATATATCGCAGAGCAGGCACAGAAGCTTCTGGCCATTGACAGCCCTTCGGGCTATACGAAAAACGCAGCGCAGTATCTGTGCGGCATTTACCGAAAGCTCGGCTATGAGCCTCAGCTCACGGTGAAGGGCGGGGTCCTGGTAAAGCTGTGCGAGGGAACCGGAGCGGTCCCGGAAGCAGAAGGAACCGGATACGGGGATCCGTCCCGCGGCCCCATCCTGCTGATGGCGCATACGGATACGCTTGGGGCCATGGTTTCCGGGATCACGCCCGAGGGAAGGCTGAAGCTCACTCCTCTGGGCGGGCTGAACCCCAATAATACGGAGGCGGAAAACTGCCGGATCGTCACCAGAAAAGGGAAGGTTTATACGGGAACCTTCCAGCTCGCCAACGCTTCCATTCATGTAAACGGGGATTATAATGAGAAAAAGAGAAGCTACGACAGCATGGAGGTGCTGGTGGACGAGCCCGTAAAGAGCGCGGACGATGTGAAGCGGCTCGGGATCATGACGGGCGATATCGTCTGCTTTGATCCGAGAACCACGGTCACTCCGTCCGGCTATCTCAAGAGCCGTTTCCTGGACGATAAGCTGAGCACGGCGATCCTTCTGGGCTATGCGGCCTATCTGAAGGAAGAAGGGATCTCCCCGGAACGGACTGTCTATGAGCATATCACGGTATTTGAGGAGGTCGGACACGGCGCCTGCGCTTCCGTTCCGGAAGGGGTGACGGAGCTGCTTTCCGTGGACATGGGATGTGTGGGAGAAGGGCTTTCCTGCACGGAGCATCAGGTTTCCATCTGCTCCAAGGACAGCCACGGGCCGTATCATTATGATGTGGTCAGCGGACTGATCGACGCGGCGGACAGAGCGGGCGTGGATTACGCCGTGGATGTCTATCCTCATTACGGCTCCGACGCGGACGCGGCTCTGGATGCGGGAATCGACGCCAGGCACGGGCTGATCGGTCCCGGCGTCTATGCCTCCCACGGCTATGAACGCGCCCACCTGGACGGGGTGAAAAATACCTTTGAGCTGCTGAAGGCTTATCTGGGATAACAAACGCTGCCGGAAGCGTCCTTCGTCCTGAAAGGCGCTTCCGGACAGACCTGTACGGATTCATACGGGAAAGGGAATTTTCGCCAGAGGGGTGAAATTTCCTTTCCCGGTCTTTTTTACCTGATAAAGCCGGTCGTCCGCTTCCTTCAGAAGCTCCTCCAGCTCCATCTTTTCCCGGCTGAGCGCAATTCCCATGCTGACGGAGAGCTGTGCTCTGTCAAACTCCTCTCCCGCTTCCCGGAAGGAGCGGCAGATATTCTCCGCTCTTTTTTCCAGCACGCTTCCCAGGGTGCAGCCGGGCAGAAAAAGGATAAATTCGTCTCCGCCGATCCTTGCCGCCACATCCTGCGCTCTGGAATTCGCCCGGATGATCTCCGCCAGACGGATCAGCATCCTGTCCCCTGTCTGATGTCCGTAGGTGTCGTTCAGCTTCTTGAAATTATCGATATCCATCGCAAACAGCGCGCCCTGCCGGCCTTCCTTCAGGCACTGTCCGATTCGGGTGAGCGCTCCTTTTCTGTTGTAAATGCCGGTCAGAGGATCCTCCAGGACTTCTTTTTTCAGCCTCTCCTGAAGACGGACGCCGTCGTTTATGTCCAGCATGACGCTGACCATGGCCTTTCTTCCGTCCTCCGTGGTTATGCTGCGCCCCTTATCATCGACCCACAGTCTTGTCCCGTCTTTTCTCACCACACGGTACTGTACGTCGTATTCGCCGGTTTTTTCTATGCTGTCATAGATCGTCCGCTCCACTCTGTCCCAGTCCTCGGGAGCGATCACCTTCTGCATTTCCTCGCCGGTCGCTTCCACCAGCTCGTCATAGGTATAGCCCAGGTAGTCCAGCATGGTGTCGTTGATGATATAAAGAGGAAAGCCCTTTTCCAGATAGCCTCCCATGATCCCGCCCGGCAGCATGGACATCATGAGTTCGATCAGCTTTCTTCCCGCCGCCGCGTCCATCCTTCCGATCGCCTGGCGGCCGTATTTGATCGGAAAAAATTCCTCTCCCTCCTGCTGATCGGAGGGCGCCGACATATGAAGGCTTGAAATCTTCCAGCCTTCGCGCTCCTTCACCGCCGACATGGTCAGTCTCGTCCGGAAGGTCAGCTCCCCTCCCGCTTCGTCCGGCATGGCAGTAAGGACATTGCAGAACACGATACATACCTGATCCGTACAGGCTTTTTCGCAGTAGTCGCTGATCTCATAGCGGAAGCCTCCGGGAATGCACTCAAACTCCTCGCGCATCAGCTCCCGAAGCTCCTCCTTGTTCCGGGCGATCTCCTGCGCGCCGGTTCCAAGGCTGATCACATCGTCAGAAAGGAAGGCCAGGGCTTCCTCCAGGCTCCTTCTCACCAGATAAGCGTCAAAAAACTGTATCAGCAGATCCTTAACGAGCATACTGCCGTCCTCCTGTCAACTGTTTTCAGACTTCATTATATCACAAAACAGAAAGTCTGTGTAAAATCCGTGTTAAAATTGAAGCCGGAAAACAGTTTCGGACAAAAAAAGCCGCCTCCGGTCTGAGAATCTCTCATTGCCGGCAGCGGCTCTTTATGTCGTGCTCTTTTTTGTCCGGCGCGGCGCCGTTTACATCAGACGGATATCCCGGATGGAGCCGCTTTCCTGGAACAGCTCCCACTCCGCGATGTTTACCGCATGATCGCCGATCCGTTCCAGATACTTGGCGATCAGCAGAACGTCCACGCAGGCGTCCACATCAGATACGCCCTCCTGCAGCCTTCTCACCAGGTCGTCCTTCACCTTGGAGAACAGTTCGTCCACCACGTCGTCATGGCGGATCACCTCGTCCGCCGCCCTGCTGTCACGGTTCACGAAGGCGTCCACGGCATCATGCACGATCTCCTTGGCAACTCCCAGCATGCCGGTGATGTGTCTGGAATAAAGATCCAGCTCGCTCCCCTTCATGCGCAGCATCAGCTCCGCGATATCGGCGGTCTGGTCGCCGATGCGTTCGATATCCGTCACCACCTTCAGGGCGGCGGAGATCATGCGCAGGTCCCCGGCGATGGGCTGCTGTCTGGTGATCAGGGACAGGCACCTGGATTCGATGTTTCTCTCCATATCGTTGATCACTCTGTCCCCGCTGATGATCCTCATCTCCAGATCCTCATCCTTGCTGTCCACGGCGGACAGAAGCTGGTCAAAGGAAGCCTCAACGGCCTCTCCCATCTCCTTCACGCTTCTGCGCAGGCTGTCCAGCTCTTCCATGTAGTTTATTCTCATTGCCATCTTTTTCCTCTCCTTATTCTCGATCAGCCAAACCGGCCGGTGATATAGTCCTCGGTTCTCTTATCCTTAGGCCTGGAGAAAATATTTCCGGTGGAATCCTTTTCCACCACCTCTCCCACGAGGAAAAACGCGGTATCGTCGGACACGCGGGCCGCCTGCTGCATGTTATGGGTGACGACGACGACCGTGTATTTCTTTTTCAGCTCCTCCATCAGATCCTCGATCTTCAGGGTGGAAATGGGGTCGAGAGCGGAGGTGGGCTCGTCCATGAGAAGCACCTCGGGCTGTACGGCAAGAGCTCTCGCGATACAGAGTCTCTGCTGCTGACCGCCGGAAAGGCCGAGGGCGGATTTTTTCAGGCGGTCCTTGACCTCGTCAAAGATGGCCGCTCCCTTCAGGCTCTCCTCCACGATCTGATCCAGCTGAGATTTATTCTTAATGCCATGGATCCTGGGGCCGTAGGCGATATTGTCGTAGATGCTCATGGGGAAGGGGTTGGGCTGCTGGAACACCATGCCCACTTTTTTGCGCAGGAGGGTGGTATCCACCTTTTCATCATAGATGTTTTCCCCGTCGATGGTGACCTCTCCCTCGATCTTCACGCCGTCGATCAGATCGTTCATGCGGTTCAGGGTTTTTAAGAAGGTGGATTTTCCGCAGCCGGAGGGGCCGATGAAGGCGGTGATGGCGTTGGGGCGGATGTCCATGTCGATGTCCTTCAGCGCATGGTTGGTCCCATAATATAAATTCAGCTTTCTGGTACTGATCTTTACGTTTTCCATTGCTTTCCCTTTCTGGTTGTTCAGTCTCTTGTTTCCACGTTAAACTTTTTGGACAGGTATTTTGTCAGCATGTTGATCGCCAGCACGAATACGAGAAGTACGAGCGCGATGCCGAAGGACTCGTCATACTGGGCCTTCTGCATGCACAGATAAAGCTGGATGGTCAGCGTGCCGCCGGACTGGAAGATCTTGTCGAAGAAGCCGGCCGCGGTCTTGGGAAGAAGATAACCGCTTCCCGCGGTGAACAGAAGGGCCGCGGATTCTCCCACGATACGTCCCACGGCCAGGATGATGCCGGTGATGATGCCGGGCATGGCGGAGGGAAGCAGGATGGTGCGGATCATGTACCATTTGGTCGCGCCCATGCCGAGCGCGCCGCTTCTGTAGCTTTCCGGCACGGTCTTCAGCGCTTCCTGAGTATTTCTGGTGATCAGAGGAAGCACCATCAGGGTCAGCGTGAACGCGCCGGTCAGAATGGAGTAGCCCAGGCGCAGGGTGGTTCCGAAGAACACCATTCCGAACAGGCCGAAAATGATGGAGGGGATGCCGGAAAGGATCTCGGTGGTGAACTCAATGGCGCGCACTACTTTTCCCGGCTTCGCGTACTCGTTCAGATAGATGGCGGAGCCCACGCCGATGGGCGTCGCAAACAGCAGGGTGATAAGGACGATATAAAGGGTATTCAGCAGGTTTCCCGCGATACCGAAGGTTCCCTTCAGGGTGCTGGGCACCGTGGTGAGGAATTCCAGGCTGATGCTGGAAAAGCCCCTGATGAAGGTATAGCACATGATCCCCACGAGAAGCAGGATGGAAATGGACGCCGCCAGATAGATCAGCACCTTCAGGATCATGTCGGAGATTCTGACTCTTTTTACTAAAACGCTCTGATTCATAAGCTCACCGCTTCCTTTCTCTCAGCCTCGCTCTTTTCAGGCGCATGCTTCGCGGCTTCCTTTGCCAGCTTCGCGGCTCTCTTCTTTTCCTGAGCCTCCGGATCGCCGGACTTGAGGATATTGGTCAGGCATACGTTGATGACCATGATGAATACGAACAGCACCAGACCGATAGTAAACAGCACCTGTCTGTGCAGGCCGGACGCGTAGCCCATCTCGCTGACGATGGCCGTGGTCAGGAAACGGACGGAGTTGAACGGAAGCGGGAAGTTGACCGAGCTTCCGGATACCAGGGTGATGGCCATGGCCTCGCCGATGGCCCTTCCCACACCCAGCACGATGGCGGTCACGATACCGGACTTCGCGGCGGGGATCATCACCTTGAAAATGGTCTGGATATGGGACGCTCCCAGCGCCAGGGAGGCGGATTTATACTGGGGCGGAACCGCCTTCAGGGCGGATTCGCTGATGTTGATCACGGTGGGAAGGATCATGATGGCCAGCACGATCACGGCGGAGATCAGGTTCGCGCCGCCGGTGAACTGGTGGGTCTCGGAGCCTTTGAAAATCGCCAGCTCCAGCTTATACATCAGGGGGTTCAGGATCATGATGCCCAGCAGGCCGTAAATCACGGAAGGGATTCCGGCCAGAAGCTCCACGGCGGGCTTAACGATGGCCGCCAGCTTCTTAGGCGCCACCTCCGCCAGGAATACGGCGGTGAGTACACCGATCGGCACGCCGATCAGGATCGCCAGAAAGGTCCCGACAATACTTGTGAGGATGATGAAGAGGATGCCGAAGGCAGGCTCCTCGGCCGTCGGCTCCCATACGGTTCCGAAAAGGATCTCTCCCAGACCCACCTGAAAAATGGCGGGCGTTCCGTTTACGATCATATATAATGTGATGGAGAAAACTGCCAGGATGGCGAAAAAGGCGCACACGGTGAAGATCACCTTCGCGGTCTTCTCGACCGCGCTTTTCGCGTGTTTGCCATGTATGATGGAAAGAGGTTCGTTCATGTTTTTACCTGTCCTTTGCGTTGGAGGCTTACCCGTTTTGAGGCCCTGTTTTCACAGAGCCTCAAAGTAATCCGTATCAAGTGTATTCCGTTGTCAGACTCAGTCTACCGTGATCAGTCCCACGCTCTCAACCAGAGCCTTTCCTTCGTCGGAAGCAAGGTAGGTGAAGATCGCCTGAACCGCTTCGCTCTGCTCGGAAATCTCGCCGTTGGTAGCCATTACGAAGGGTCTGCTCAGCGCGTAGCTGCCGCCCTTGATGTTCTCAACAGTGGGCTCTACCTCGTCAATGGCAAGAGTCTTAACGGTGTCGTCCAGAACATCCAGGGATACATAGCCGATGGCTCCGGGAGTGGAAGCTACCTTGGCCATAACTGCGCCGGTGCTGTCCAGCTCGTTGGCGTATGCGCACTGATCCTCGATCGCAAGCAGCTCCTCAAAGGCGCTTCTGGTGCCGGATCCCGCTTCTCTTCCTACCACTACGATAGGCTGATCAGCTCCGCCGACCTCGCTCCAGTTGGTGATCTCTCCCTTGTAGATGGAAGCCAGCTGATCCGCGGTCAGGCCCGCAACCTCGTTGGCGGTATCGGCAACAACGGCGATGCCGTCGATGGCAACGATGTTCTCCATGATGCCGGCTGCCTTCTCGTCGTCGGTCAGGTTTCTGGAAGCGTTTCCGATGTCAACGCTGCCGGCGGTCACAGCTTCGATACCAGCGCCGGAACCGGTGAACTCAGCGGTAACGGTAACGCCGGGATAAGCTGCCATAAAGCTCTCTGCCAGAGCGTTTGCAAGCTTCTCCATGGAGGTGGAACCGGCCATGGAAACGGTGCCGCTCAGATCAGCGGGGATCTCGGCCGCTGCCGCTTCGGAGGAAGTCTCTTCCGTGGAAGCCGCCTCAGTGCCGGCCTCTTCCGTGCTGGCTGCCTCAGTGGAAGCCGCCTCGGTGGAAGCTGCTTCCGTGCTGGCCGCTTCTGTGGAAGCTGCCTCGGTAGAAGTTGCCGCTGCAGAGCTTTCTGTCGTCGTGTTTGCGGAACCGCATCCTGCCAGGGCTGCCATAACAAGAGTAGCTGCCGCTGCAATTGCTACGAATTTCTTTTTCATAATGTTTCTCCTTTACACAAATCGTTATCTCGTTTGCGATTGTTATCATAACGGTTCCGTGCAAAAGATAAAAGCAGGATATGGTTTGGTTTTTGTAAGGTTTATGTAAAATGGACAGGCCGCCGGACCGGTTTGATCCGGACCGGTTTCATGAAAAGGAAAGAATTCCCAGATGCTCCAGCAGGATCTTGCAGCCCATGAGGATCAGGATGATCCCGCCCGCAAGCTCCGCCTTCGCCTTGAATCTCAGACCAAACACGTTTCCGATCTTCACGCCCGCGATTCCGAAAACGAAGGTGGTCACGCCGATGAAGGAAACGGCGGGGACAATATCCACGTTCAGGAAGGCGAAGGTAACGCCGATTGCGAGAGCGTCAATGCTGGTCGCCACCGCAAGAGGAACCATGGTCTTTACATCGAAGGAATCATTTTTTTCCTCTTCCTCCTCCTTTGCCAGCGCCTCCTTTACCATATTCGCGCCGATCAGTCCCAGAAGGACAAAGGCGATCCAGTGATCGACGCTGGTGATGGCGTCCCGGAAGCTCGTTCCCAGGAAATAGCCGATCAGCGGCATGCCGGCCTGAAATCCTCCGAAGTAGAGGCCCGCAAGCGCCGCGTTTTTCCAGCTCATCCTCTGCATGGAAAGGCCCTTGCAGATCGCCACGGCAAAGGCGTCCATGGACAGGCCCAATGCGATTACAAAAAGTTCCGCCAGACTCATTTTCTTTTTCCTCCTCGCTGGTGCTTTTTTGGCTGCGTTAAAAAAAGACCTACCTGCCCTTTCGGACAGATAAGTCTCATTATTTCAAGCAAAGCCAGATAATCCCTATCAGTATGTTGACTTTACTGCGCGGCGGACCGCGCCAACTACTCCCTTATCGCGGATTTCATCATAGCATAATTGAGAAAATTATGTCAATAAGAATTCCTCGATCTGCGCCCTTTTTGCCGCGACAGAGCCCTGAATCATGGGATTTCTTCCGCCGCCACGTCCGTTCAGGGCTTCGTTGAAGCGTTTTCCGAACGCCGCCACGTCCGTTTCCGCCGAGCAGATCACATATTTATAGCCCTCCTCCTCGTTTCCGGAGAAAACAGCGGCAAAGCGGGCCTTTTTCGACAGGCGGTCGGCGAGCATGCGCACCTCCACGGGATTCAGATCTTCCTCAAAGCAGACGGCCCTTTCCTTTCCCTCCGGCGTTTCCTGCACGATGCGGTCCAGCTGCTTCTGCTTCATGGCCACATTCGCCGCCTTCAGCTCCTGCAGCTGCTGCAGGAGCTTCCTTACCGCTTCGGCGGTTTCCTGCGGCGGCACGGAGAGAAGGGCCGAGATCTCCTTCGTGATCCTGTGCTTCTCCTCATAATCCTCCAGAGCCTTCCAGCCGATCTGCAGACTGATGCGGATGCCGGATTTGTAGTGCTCGCTGGAAACGGCCTTGATGGGGCCGATCTCGCCGGTGCGCTTCACATGGGTGCCGCAGCAGGCGCACACATCCGCGCCGGGGATTGTGATAATCCGCACCTGTCCCTCCAGCTCCTTTTTGCTCCGGTAGTCCAGTCTGTCCAGCTCCTCCCGGGAAGGATAGTCTTCCAGAATCTCCAGGTCCGCAAGCACAGCTTCGTTTGACGCCCGCTCCACCAGAGCAATGTCATCCTCCGACAGCATACCGGAAAAGTCTACGGTAACGCAGTCCTTTCCCATATGGAAGCCGATGTTATCATAGCCGAAGGTTCTGTGGACAATCCCGGAAAAAATATGCTCTCCGGAGTGCTGCTGCATGAAACGGAAGCGGCGGTCCCAGTCCAGCGTGCCATGAACCGTGCTGCCGGGCTCAAACGGCCTGTCACAGAGATGGATGACCTCCTCTCCGTCTTCCTTCACATCCAGAACCTTAGCTTCTCCCAGCGTTCCCTGATCCGCAGGCTGTCCTCCTCCCTCCGGGTAAAAGGCTGTCTGATCCAGGATCACTTCCCAGCCCTGCTTTCCTTCCCGGCAGTCCGTCACCCTGGCGTCGAACTCCCGGCAGTATGCGTTTTCATAGTACAGTCTTTTTGTCCTGTTCATCCCTGTTCCCTTCCATCACTCTGCGCCCTTTTTTCATGTGCTTCCAACACCGTCTGCCAGAAATGCCGGAACCCTTTTTCTTCTTCTCCGGTTCCTAAAGCAGAGCCCTCGTCCACGAAATACAGTCCGGTTTTCATGTCCACGGAAATACAGTCAAGCGGAAAGCCCTTTTCTTTCTGGGATTTGGGCTGATCCACCAGCCAGAAGCTCTCTCCGCTGATGTCTTCTCCGTCGTGCTCATACCGTTCTGTTTCGCTGAAAATGACGCAGATACCGTTCTGGTAGCGCGTCCTGCACCTTCCGCCAAACCGGGCGGCGACGGCGGCATAGTATCCGGTCATCTCAGAATCCGTCAGAATTTTTCCATTCCGCCTTCTCACATGGACTCCCGGCTGCTCTTCCTCCGGAAGGCCTTCGATAACCAGCCCGCTGTCGCAGGAAAAAACCGGACGCTTCAGAATCCGGTAATAATATTCCGCCTTTCCTCTGGCGTTTTCCAGCGGAGTGCGTCCGTATTCTCCCGGTTCTCCGGGCAGTTCGGACAGCTCGTTCAGTCCGATGATTTTGATTCCCGTTCCGGAAAGATAATCCTTCATGAGACGAAGCTTCGCCGGATTTGTCGTTCCGTAGATGATTTCCATTTTAATTCCCATTCCGGAGCGTCACACTGCTCCTCAAACCTGCATGAGAGAGGTCTGGCAAAGGACCTCTCTCATGTATCCCTATCATTCTTCTGCCGCATAATTCAGCCGGACTGTAATCATGGCTGTTTTCTCTCTGGAGCTGGTATCAAATGCGCCGTCATAGGTGTATTCTCCCGCGCCGGAATTCCTGGCAGTGATCTGGAATACGCCAAGATTGGCGGACAGCAGCTTTCCCGGCCGGCAGCCGGTCCCCGCCGCCATGATATCGATCCTCTGCTTTGCGTTTTCCGTGGCCTTCTGAATCAGATCCAGCTTCACCTCGTCCAGGGTGGTGCAGTAGTATTCCGGCGCGTTGGACACGAACTGGACGCCGGACTCGATGAGCTGGGAAATATCCCGGGAGATCTGCTCCACCTTGTCGATATCCGCAGAGGTCACCGTCAGGCGCTGATACAGGTCATATCCGTCCGCATAATCCCGGATATAGTTGCCGAACTGGTCATACTCCGTGCGGTAGCGCTTGGAAATATCCACGGAGCTGAACACCAGCTCCTCCTCGCTGACGCCGTTTTCCAGTAGATACTGCCGGACCAGCTCGGTGTCGTTCTTGATAACGGCGTAGGCGTCCGCAGTGGTAACCCCATAGGCGGAAAAGCTGCCCCTCCAGACGATCAGATCCGATTCAAAATCGCAGCTCGCCGAGCCTGTCGCCGTCAGTCCCGCTCCCCCGGAGCTTTTTTTATAGTCCACCAGACTGCCGGTCAGAATGACCACGCAGGCAATCGCCGTCAGCCCGGCGATCAGCGCGATCAGGATCCCTTTCCATTCGTGGATCCCGCCTCTTTTTTCTCCTCTTTCCCTCTCCTCATAATCTCTTCTTCCCTCCATACCTCTCCTTCCTTTCTCTGCTGCCGCATCGGCAGCGGTTTTTTCCCGCTTCCGCAGTATTTTTATTATACATGGATCACCGCATACAGATAGGAATCCTGAATGCAGCCGTTCTTAAAGATGCTCTTCCGCTTGATCCCCTCCAGGGTGAAGCCCGCCTTCTCCAGCACGCCGCGGGAGGCCAGGTTGGTGGAAAAGGGCTCCGAGCTGATGCGGACGAGCTTATAGCGGCGGAAGGCTTCCTCGACCATCTTCTGCACCGCTTCGGTCATGATCCCCTTTCTCCAGAAGGGCTCGCCCAGCCAGTACCCCAGCTCCGCGCTTCTGCTGTATACGTCGTCTCCGAACAGCAGGCTGATGCAGCCCACCGCTTCCCCGTCGATGACAATGGCTCTGGAAAACTGCGTTTTTCCTTCTTTTTCCATGCAGTCCTTCACAAACCATTCCGCATCCTTCCGGGTATAGGGGTAGGGAAAGGAATCCCTGAGCCTTCCCGCAATCTTTTCATTATCCGCATATTTTGCCACAGACGGAATATATTCCTCAGACCACTCTTCCAATGTAAATTTCATGTTTTCCTCCTTGCCGAAGCGTTTTCTCCAAAAAAGAAAACCGCCGGATTCGTTTGAAGATCTTCAAATCAATCCATGCGGTTTCCTGATTTTCCTCTTATTCAGACCACACAGACACAAGCCTCTCGTACCTGTATCTGCCGATTCTCCTACAGGTACCGGAAGTTCATAGGCATGCCCATGCGCATCATCATATTCTGTTTTGCAGCGGTCTTCTGTAAGCTCATGTGTGTCTCCTGCCAATATCCGGTTCCGTTTTTAACTGAGACCAGTGTAACAAAAGAATGCGGAAAGGTCAACCGGGTTTGGGAAAAAATCTTACCCCTCCTTCACCCGGTACAGCCACGCGTTTCCCTTCTTTCCCACCCGCTCCACGGCTCCCGCGTCCGTCAGGATGGGAAGGGCGGACTGGGCAAGGGCGTTTCTGATGTGCGCCGCCTTCGCGAATTCCCGGAAGGTAAAGGGCTCCGCAAGGCCGTACGGGACGAACTGCATATAGTCCTGCGGGCAGTCGATGCACACTTCCTCCACGATCCGGGTGGGAATCCGGTCGAACCGGGTAGAGCCCTTCTTTTTATCCCGGCTCCAGCCGTTCAGCAGTCTGTATTCCTCCATATCAAGAAGCACCAGCTTCAGGCGCAGGCCGTCCCGGAGCAGATAGCGCCGGATCCGGTACAGCTCCTTAAAGGCCATGTAGGGATTTCCGGTCAGGGGGGATTTCCGGGGAGCGGACAGCTCGCCTGTCTCCTCGTCGATCCAGATCAGCCTTTTTTCATGGGGGATGGGATAGATGATAGTGACGGGGCAGAGAGGGAGAAAACGGTCCAGCTTCTCCCGCAGGCGGTCAAAGCTTCTGGTCTGGATCTCCAGGATCTCTTCTCCGGTGCAGATATCCGCCACGCAGCCGCCGACGGAGATCTCATGGGTGCTCTCATCCGGCGCGTAATAATTTTTCAGGACGGCGTGGACCGTTTTTTCCGATAGCGTACCGATGCCGTTTCTCTCTCTGTCCTGTCCCACTATTTTTTCTTTTGCCAGGTTAAAACGTTTCTGATCGATCATTTTGCTTTTTAATTCCGGATTATTCCGGATTTTATGCGAAAACCATTTGCCATTTTCCATCCAAGTGATTATACTTGAAGAAAAGCAGTTTTTGCCGTTTCAAGACGGCGGAAAGGAGTGCCCTATGAAAATGATATTGACCATCGTGCGCAACGAGGATGCACCCCTGCTTCTCAGCGAGCTGAATGAAAAGAAGTATTACGTCACAAAGCTCGCCACGACAGGCGGATTCCTGAAGAAGGGAAACACCACTCTGCTTCTTGGTATCGAAGACGAGAAGGTGGAGGAGGTCTGCGAGATCATCCGGCAGCATTCCGGGAAGCGTCAGCAGATCATGTATACGCCGCCCGCACCCTCCAACGTTAACGTATATAATTCGGTATCCTCCGTTCCCATCAATGTTGAGGTGGGAGGCGCTACCATTTTCATCCTTCCTGTGGAAGAACAGCGCAAGGTCTGAAAGATAAAAAGCGAAACAGGCACATCAGAACGGCAGTCCGGACAGCTTCGGACTGCCGTTTTTGTACGGTCGGCCGCCCTCAGCGCTCCGCCGTCAGGGCGTCGTACTCCGTCCGGATCCGTTCCGCGATCCGCGCCATCTTTTCCAGCCCGGAAGCATAATTTTCTCCGGTGACGCGGTAATGATCCTGCGCCATCTCCTCCACCATCCAGTGATTGATATCCTCGCTGAAATGAATGGGATCCATATACAGATCCAGATCCAGGATCACATCCTCCTCATTCTGAAAATAATAGATCCTCACGTTGTCATACGAAAGGAGCCGTTCCATGGAAGCCTCCGCGGCATGCAGGCTCTGCTCCAGCTGTCCGCTCCGGATCATGTTGTCCCACCACAGAAGGGAATAGGGCGGATAAAAGAAGCAGAAGACCGTATCCGGATAGTCCCGCACCAGCTGTTCCAGAAGATCCACGTTCCCGTCGATGAAGGGCCGGTATTCCTCCGGCGTTTTTTCCTGGAGGATCTCCCGGGGCCTTCCGTAATTCGCCAGAGCGTCCTCTCTGGAAAAGCTGTGGTACTGCGCCCAGTTATAGGAGGCTCCCTCGTCGTAGTCGTCCAGAAAGGTCTCCGCCAGCAGATAGGGAATGTCCTCAAAAATCACGTCCCCGTTCAGCAGATATTTGATATCCGTAAAGGGATTCTCATCGTACAGGTAAAGGGGCATGCTCTCATCCGGAAATTCCGTATCCGGGTCTCCCGAAAGGGCGAACAGGTCCAGGCTGTAAAACACATAATCCAGCTCTCTTTCCCGCGCGGCCATGCGGATATAATAATCCAGCTGGGCGGTCACGCCGGAGCTTTTGATGGCCTTGACGGACTGCGTGTCAAAGGCCTCGTCGAACCAGCGGTTGTTGAAATTTTCCGCCGTGGAGGAGCCCGCGATCACGCTGTCATAGGAGAAGTTCTGAAGCGTTCCCGGCACCTGGTATTCTTTTTTCGTAAGCACCGCCTTCAGAGGGCCCAGGGGCTCGTGGTAATGAAAAAAAGGGTCGAACACGAACACCAGCCCGGCCGCCGCCAGAAGCAGGACGGCCGCCGTCAGAAAAAAGCGCCTGAGAAAGGTTTCATACATGCTGTTTTTCTTTTCCATTGCAAAATCCGCTCCCGCCTTCTGCTGCTAAAAATTAAAATAAACAAAGGTGCTCACCCCGGACAGGGAGATCACGGACCAGACGAACAGAACGGCAAGCCAGAGGGTGAAGCGGAAGCCGGCTGTGCCGCGTTCGATGATCTGCGCCGTGTTTTTCCGGGTAAGCAGGAAAAATCCGATCCCGAATACCAGGAGCATGGCGGCAAGCTGCGCGGCTCCTGCCAGGGAGGGCAGGACAAGAGAAAGCGCCTTTGTCACCACATAGATCTCCGTCGGCTCCATGGCCGCCGCCATCTGAAAGAGCTGTCCGTCCGCCCGGAAGGAAAAAAGCCGGGAAAGAAGCAGGAAGCCGTCTCCGATGCTGTCCGCCCGGAAGAATACGAAGGCAAGGCAGACATAGGCGAAGGTGGCCGCCTGGCACAGACAGCGCACGGCCCGATTCCGGAACGAAGCTCCGCGCGGCGCAGCCTGCGCGCGGCTTCCGGCGCTGTCCGGCGATGCCGCTTCCGCGCGGCCGGCGTTCTTATCCCGCCGGGACGCGCCGCCAAGTCCGGCGGCGGCTACGCCGAGCCCGTGAAGGAAACCCCAGAATACGAAGGTCCAGCTGGCTCCGTGCCACAGGCCGCTCAAAAGGAAGGTGATCATGGTATTCAGAAAGGTACGGAGCCTTCCTTTTCTGCTCCCTCCCAGCGGAAAATACACGTAAGTCTGCAGGAAGCGGCTCAGGGTCATGTGCCAGCGTCTCCAGAAGTCCTTTACGGAAACCGCAAGGTAAGGGGAATTGAAGTTTTCCGGGATCTCGATCCCAAACAGCCTTCCTGCGCCGATGGCCATGTCGGAATAGCCGCTGAAGTCAAAGTACAGCTCCAGGGTATAGCCCACCGCCGCAAAAAGGGCCGCGGGAGCATCCAGGGAGGCGAGGTTCTCATAGCCGTAGTTCACGGCAAGGGCAAGCGTATCCGCAAGAAGCACTTTTTTCCCGAGGCCGATGGTAAACCGCATCACGCCCTTTGCAAAGCCTTCGGAAGAAAAGCGCCTTCTTCCGTAATCCTGAAACTGGGAAACCGTGGAGGCGTGCAGGACGATGGGGCCGGAGATCAGCGTGGGGAAAAAGGTCACGAAGCTGAGGTAATCCAGAAGCCCGCAATGGGACGCGTCCCCCCGGCAGCGGTCGATGAGGAAGGAAAGCTGCTGGAAGGTGAAAAAGCTGATCCCAAGCGGCAGCAGAAGCTCCTGTGCCGGCAGCTCTGTCCGGAAAAGGACGTTGATATTCTCCACAAAAAAATTATAGTACTTGAAAACGCCCAGCGCCCCAATGTTGCCCGCACATCCGGCGATGAGAAGGATCCTCGCCGTCCGCGGCGTATTCTTTTTCGCCAGCAGGAGGCTCACCCCGTAATTGAACAGGCAGCTTCCCAGCATGACCCAGAGAAAGCTCACATTGTACCAGGCATAAAACCACAGGGACATCCCGATGAGATATCCCTGTGCCAGTTTGAACCGCTTCAGCCTGTTGAGCAGATACCAGCCGGCCAGCGCCAGCGGCAGAAATACAAAAATAAAGAAATAGGAATGAAACTGCATTTGAAGCTCCGATCTGTTATCTGGATCCGATAAACCGCTCTACCTCGTCCGGCTCCGGCATGACGCGCAGCGCCCCTTTTCTGGTGGTGACGATGGAAGCCGCCGCGTTGGCGAAGGTCAGCATCTCTGACAGCCGTTCCTCATTCAGACCGTCCAGGCCGTATTTGAGCACAAAGTGCAGACAGCAGCCGCCGAAGGTGTCTCCCGCTCCCGTGGTCTCGATGGTCTCCTTCTGCAGGAAGGGAGCCTGCTCCACGCGAAGATCCTTATAATAGGCCCTGCTTCCGTCCTTTCCCATGGAAAGCAGGATCAGCGGGATCTCATACTCTTTTCTGAGCTTCTCAATTCCTCTGTCATAATCCTCTTCTCCGGTGAACCACTGGATCTCGTTGTCGGAGATCTTCAGCACGTCGCACTGGGAAAAGCCCCAGGCAGCCTGCTCCTTCGCATCCTCCAGGGATTTCCAGAGCGGCGGGCGCAGATTGGGATCGAAGGAAATGACAGCCCCGCTCTCCTTCGCCAGGCGGATGGCCTTCTTCGTGGCCTCCCGCACGCCCTCATGGGTCATGGAAAGGGTGCCGAAGTGAAACACCTTTCCGCTCCTTACCAGCTCTTCATCCACCTCGTCCGCGGTCAGCAGCATGTCCGCGCCGGGATTGCGGTAGAAGGAAAAATCCCTGTCCCCGTCCGCAAAGGTCTGCACGAAGGCCAGCGTGGTTCTCGCGTCCTCATCCACAATCAGGCCGGAGGTATCGATCCCCACCTCCTCCAGAACGGCTTTCAGCTTCAGGCCGAAGATATCCTTTCCCACCTTGCCGATGAAGGCCGTGGGATGGCCCAGCCTATTCAGCATGGCGAGCACGTTGCAGGGAGCGCCGCCCGGATTGGCCTCGAACAGCGTATTTCCCTGGGCGCTCTTTCCGTTATCCGTAAAATCGATCAGAAGCTCACCAAGCGTTACCACATCAAATTTTTTCATGATCCATACCCCTTTTTGCCGCCGCAGGCGGTTTTTTCTTATAGGAGTATTTTAACAGCATCTTCCGGAAAAGGAAACCTGTTTTTCCAGCCATTCGTTATATTTTCCAAGGCAGTTGGTCTTAAAGCCGTCGGTTCCGTTCCCGTTCATTTCCTCCCACCAGGAAGGAATGTCTCCCAGATTGGAGAATACCAGGATGCCTTTTTCATGCAGGAAATCCGTTTCCTTCGTTCCGTAGGTCCCGGCATTCAGGCCCACCTCATACAGATCCCATTCCTGCAGAAAAGGAAGGGTTTTGTCATTGAGGAAGCGGATATTCGCGCCGAGGCGCAGGCCGTCCGGTTTTCCATTCTCTCTGTAGAAATTCTGGATCTCCTGATTGACGCTGTCGATCCCGGAAAACAGGATGCAGCGGCGGGCCGTACCCGTACTGCGGATCAGCCGGTCGGTTTCCTCGACCAGACCGTCCTCCTTGTATTCGATCTCCGCAAAAAAGCCCTCCGGCTGCGTATCCATCCATTTCAGGAAATCCTCCAGCGGGATGTAATGATCCAGCCTGCCGTCCCGTTTCTTCAGGACCCGGTAGATATCGCAGTAATTTTCATGGAACCAGGAAAACATCCTCTCAAATCGCTCTTCTGCCGGCAGTCCTTCAGATGCGGACAGAAGCTGCATCGCCCTCGCTCTGATGGTCTCCCGGTCGTCCAGATCCCATGGAAAATAACTGTACAGTTCATTTGCAAGCCCTTCATCCGGAAAACAGTCCAGAAGATGCCCTGCAAAAGGAAGGGGAATCCGACATACCTGTTCCAGGGTCATTTCCCGGATGGAACGTTTTTCCGGCTCCGTACAGCCGCACATAACCCGCCCGAAGCCGGCGTCATGAGCGACCACGATCTTCCCGTCCGCCGTCCTGCGGATATCCATCTCAATTCCCTCGCAGCCTTTACGGACAGCACCCCAAAAGGCCGACATGGTATTTTCCGGGCCTGACCAGATATCTCCCCTGTGGGCTATCCTGGCCGGCCTGCGGAAAGAGGCGGCTTTTACGGCCGCCCCCTCGCTGCTTTCTTCTATTTCTTTTCTTATTTCTTTTCCCATTCCTGCTCCTTCATATTTGTATGGATATAGACTACCGCGGAAACCACGGAAAACAGGAAGATGATAACGGAAAGGGCTGCCGCCCGTTCATAGTGGAAGTTATTGAACAGGCTGTACAGGGCGATTCCCAGCATCTGCGGGTTGTTTCCGTCCATCAGGTAAGGGGTGGTAAAGGAACCAATGTTGCTCATGAAAATGAAGGTGATGGCAATGAATACATCCTTGTAGGTCAGTGGAAGGATCATGCTGAAGAACAGCTTCACCTTGCTGGCTCCCGCGTCCTGGGCCGCCTCGATGATGGAGTCCGGGATAGCGGACATGGCGGATGCCAGAAGCATGGTGGCAAAGGGGATGTTGAACCAGAGGTTCATCATGATCACGCCTTTTTCATTGTACATCAGCCCCAGCTGAAGATTCAGGCCGAAGACCTGGCCGATCCGGTTGATGAGACCGGAATCCCGGATGATGGTGATCATTCCGTTGACGGCCACCAGGCCGGGAATGAACCGGGGCAGCAGGTACAGATTTCCGATCAGCCTGCTGACCCTGCTTTCGGAGAATCTCAGATACATGGCGAGCAGATAGGCGATCACAATACAGGCCGCCACGGTGATAATCACAATCTTCAGAGTATAGATGATATTGTTCACCTGAATGGGATCGGTGAAAAAGTAGATATAGTTGTCCAGGCCAATCCCGCCTTCCTCCAGCTGGAAGCTTCTTCCCACGTTGCTGATGATGGGGAAAAGAACCACCACCATCAAAAGCAGCATGGAAGGAAGAACCAGGAGATAGGGAAGGATTTTGACGAATAAGCTTTTTTCTTTCATCGCTTTCTCCTGACTGTCAGATTTCCGTATCGGATTATTCCAGCGTTCCGATTTCTGCATCCCACTTCTCGTTCAGCTGGCTTCCCAGGTCGCCGATGGCGCTGACGCGGAAGGATTCGATCTTCAGATCGGAGATGGTGGCGGTCAGTTCAGGATCCAGCTGGCCAAAGTCGATGACCGGAATGGCAGCCATGGAGTCCAGAGCGATATTCTGCGCTTCGGGAGTGAGCATGTAGTCCATGAAGGCATAGGCCGCGTCGTTCTGCGCGCCGATACTGGGCATGCCGAAGCAGACCGTATTTCCGGTAAAAGCAGGCTCGATCTGAACCAGCTTGATGGATTCAGGCATGGTTCCCTGCTTCTGCTGGGAAAGCACCATGTCGGCCCAGGCGGGAGTCATGTCAATCTCCTTGTTGGCAAGCAGATCCAGGGTTCCCTGGTTCTTGTTGGGATATACCACCTTGCCGGAGGACTGATACATGTAAGGGTGCAGCTCGGCCAGCAGCTCGAAGCCGGGTC
The DNA here is from genome assembly GCA_019115665.1 of Candidatus Eisenbergiella pullistercoris. GTDB lineage: Bacteria > Bacillota > Clostridia > Lachnospirales > Lachnospiraceae > Eisenbergiella > Eisenbergiella pullistercoris. The sequence continues at coordinate 22,122 of DXDD01000143.1, forward strand.
CCCACTGCTCCATGTTCGCCTCGTCGGTGGAGGTCAGAGCGGATTCGTCCATGAAATTATATACGGAGGTCAGCACGAAGGAGGAGCCTGCTCCGCCGGATCCGGGGGTGTTGTAGGCAAAGCGTCCCGGATTGTCCTTAATCCACTGATAGAGTTCCTCAGCCGTAGTGGGGGGATTGGTCACCACTTCGGAGTTATAGGCAAGAAGCACGGTGGTTCCGCGGTAGGGAACCAGAAGATCGTTGCGGAAGCTCGCCGTTACCGTAAGATTGTCATAGTTGGAGAGCTTCTCCGTGTCGATGGGAACGAACAGATCCTCTCCGCCCTGTTCCAGATAGCTGGTAATGGACGCGTCGCTGACCTCCACCAGATCATAATCCGTTTTGGTCTGCCCTGCCTTCTTCGCCGCAACGATACGGTCGGTCAGTCCCTGCGCGCCGGTTCCGGAGGTGATGAACTCCAGCTTGGCCACGTAGCCCTCTTCGTTGGTCGCATTAAAGTTCTCAATCTGCTGCTCCAGCTGGACGCGCACATTGTCAGAGCCTTCCGCCCAGATCGTCACCGTCTTGTCGTCCGCTGCGGAAGCGGTGGAAGCCCCGCATCCCGCAAGAGTAGTTACCGTCATCGCCGCCATGAGCAGCACCGCTGCAATTTTTCTGAATTTCATGTTTTTTTCTCCTTTTCCTTTTGTTTGTATCAGATTATACAGATGGCATGGCTTTCTTTTTTCAGGCGCTGTATTCGCATACCCGGCTGAAGGAAACGGACACCCTGTCCTGTACGCGGAAATCGTTTGCAAGCGCTCTGTTCAGATAGGACTTGATGGACTGTTTTCCCATCTGCACGCTGATCTCCGCATAGTGGCCGAGCATCATGATGCTTCGGATGCTGCCCACCATGTCTCCGTGGTCGCCCCTGGTAAGGATAATATCCTCCGGGCGGACCGCCAGAGTCCTTCCATCGTTCTCTTCAATGAAGTTCATCTCTCCGATGAAGGAGGCCACATATCTGGACGCGGGGTTATCGTAGATCTCTTCAGGCGTTCCGATCTGCTCGATCACACCCTTATTCATAACCACGATCCTGTGGGAAAGGGCCATCGCCTCCTCCTGATCATGGGTAACGAATACCACGGTGATGTTCAGCTCTTCCTGGATCCTTTTAAGCTCCTCGCGCATCTGCTGGCGGATCTTGGCATCCAGCGCGGAAAAGGGCTCATCCAGAAGAAGCACGGAGGGCTTTAACAGAAGTGCTCTGGCAATGGCCACCCTCTGCTGCTGGCCGCCGGAAAGCTGATTGGGATACTTTTTCCCATAGCCGTCCATTCCCACCAGCTTCAGAGCGTCGTCCGCTTCCTTTTTCATCACATCCTTCGGAACCTTTCTCAGCTTCAAACCGAACATCAGGTTCTCGTATACCGTCATATGGGGCCAGAGATTATAGCTCTGGAATACCATGGCTGTGGGCCTTTTTTCCGGAGGAAGCTCCTGGATCTCCTGCCCGTCCAGCAGAATCTTTCCCCCGTCGATCTTCAGGAAACCTCCCAGCGTTCTTAAAATCGTGGATTTTCCGCATCCGCTGGGACCCAGCATGGTTACAAATTCCCCTTCGTGCACCTGGATATTGATGTGTTCCACACCGTCTCCGTTGGGATAGGTTTTCTTCATATCTCTGATTTCCAGTTTGATCTTTTCTTTTATTGATGACATTTCTACCTCTTATTTCCGCCGCCGGAAGCGGCAAGCTTTCCTGTTTTCCTATTTCATGTTGTAGCCTTTTGCAATGGCCTCCGGTCCCACATATTTTCTCAGCGCCACCAGAATAACGATGGTGGGAATGATAAGCAGCAGGGAGAGAACGGGACCTGCAGTGATCGGGTACTGCATGATCACGCCGTAGAGCTCGACCGGCATGGTCTTAATCTGCGGAAAGCCCACCAGCAGGGTGCCCTGAGATTCCTCAAGGGAGCCAAGGAAGGTGAATACGGACGCCACGATGATGCCCGGCATCGCCATGGGGAGGGTGATGGAGAAAAAGGTCCTCACCGGTCCCGCTCCCGCGTCCCGCGCCGATTCCTCCTGCTGGGTGTGGATACTCCGGAATGCGTTGGAGGGGATCCAGGTCATGAACATCATGGAATTCAGCACATGGATCAGGATAACGCCCGGAAGGGTTCCCATCAGGTTCAGGCGGTAGAAGATCACGCCGATGGATATGTAAAGTCCCATTTTCGGAAACGCATTGCTTAAAAGGAAGGAAAGCAGGAAGATCCGTTTTCCTTTAAACTGGAATCTGCCCAGCGCGTAAGCGGCCGGAATGCAGATCAGCATGGAGATGAAGGTTACGAGCACCGCCAGCACAAAGGAAAGGACGATGGAGCTTACCAGGCTGTCCTGCTCAAATACGAATTTCCACCACTTGAATCCAAATTCCTGCGGGATCACCGCCGGCACCTCATATTTGTTTGCAAAAGCAAGCATACAGAGGTTTAACAGGGGAAGATAGAAAAACAGGATGAACACGCCGAACAGGATGTACTCCAGAAAATTCTTTTTCCCCATGGTATGGTACATGGCTCTTGGACTGAATAATTTCATGACTGCTGTTCCTCATTTCTTAATCTGATCAACTGTTCCGCCTTCCTGGAGGTGATGTTATCCACATGTCTCCGTAAAAAATGTCTCTGAAGCGCTTCGTCGTCCACGGTCCAGACGGAAACGCCGGTTCCGGTTTCTTCCGCCAGATCCAGGACCTGCTCCGCCAGGCTGTAGTGCCAGTTGATCCCCGCCGCGTCGAAGTCTGCAAGCTCACGGATCACCTCAGGAAGCTGATCCGCGATCTCCTTTCTCCCTTCCTCCGTTCCTGCCAGGCGGTAAGCCTCCGGGCGGAAGACTTCAAAGTTCGCGTACCAGAGCGTTCCGGGAAACCTGCCGCTTCCTTTCCGGAAAAGCTCCGGATTCACATCTCCGGTAAAGATCAGCCGGTCTTCCATTCCGTAAGCTGCGGCAAGACGGTATACCGCTTCCTCCAGCCCCGTTTCCTTCAGATCGCAGTTTACTTTCTTTTTCGGAAATTCTCTTGCCATCCGAAAAGCCACTTCCAGAGAGACGGCGTCTTCTTTCGTTTCGTCATGAGAGAGGATCAGTCTCCCGTCCCTGCTTTTTCTGACATCGATCTCCACGGCATCGACCTCCATGCCCAGAGCCTTTCCGAGAAATTCCAATGAATTTTCCGGCGTATTATCACAGCCGGAATGCGCTGTTATCATGCGGCAGATCCTTCCTTTCTTTTTTCAGCCTTTCATCGGAAGGGATCCTTTTCCTGTCCCTGTCCGCAGATTATCATAGCAGAATCTCTCTTTTCTCATCATCACATTCTTTTATAAATTCCGTAAAAAGAAAAAACCTGAAAAATTTCTTTTTCAGGCTCCGTGTAAAATCCTCTCCCCGAAAGTCAAATCTCTGTAAAGGCCCTATCTTTTTCTTCCGTCAGAATGTAAACTGTCTGCGTGGTAGAGGCGTACCGGCCAGCCGGGCATAAGGCCCGCAAAAAAACAGAAAGAAGGAAAACCATGCATATGATTACCTTATTAAAAGGAACGTTTCCGAAGGATTATCTGGGAAACATCATCGTTCAGTATCAGCTTCCTTTTCCCTGCAGGGCTCTGAAGATCGTTCTGCGGACGGAGGAACTGGAACGGAAAACCGCCGCCCTTTCACATGAGAAGGAGGCCGTGGAAGCCTTTCTTCTGCATTGTGAAAGAGCGCCTGAACCGGAAGAGAAGGAACGGATTCTGGGGCAGATGAAGACGGAGATTCAGCTCGCCGCTTTCCTGTCCGGCGTATTTATGGGAAATATCCACAGGCCCGGAAAAGAAAAAAGGATGCTGTTCTCTCCCAATGCGGAAAGGACCTGCGGCTGTATGGACATAAAAGGGCCTTATCATGGACTTCTGAAGCTGGTCATAAATTCCTTCGGGGTCCTGGAGGAAGCGCTTCCCTGGGAGCTGGAGATTTCCGCCGAACCGGCGGAGCGTGAAAGAAAGGAGCGGATCTGATATGCTGAAAAGAATCGAGCTTCATAATCACAGTCTGGAATCGGACGGGCGCATGAGCGTTTCGGAGCTGGTCTCCTGGCTGGTATCCAACCGGATCACAGCTTTTTCCCTGACCGACCACAATACGGTCTCCGGCCTTCCCGTTCTGAAAAAGCTTCAGGAAGAAGATCCGGTGTTTGAATATCTGAACGGCTACGAGCTTACCTCCTGGTACGGGCATATCCTCTGCCAGAACGTCAGCGGATACATTCCCTGGGACGACTGCGACCGGGAAAACGGAGACGTTCTGTTCGACCGGGTACATGCGCAGGGAGGACTGGCAGGGATCGCCCACCCGGTCAGCTTTCCCCATCCGGTCTCCAACGGGCTTCGCTTTGAATTTCTGATCCATGACTGGTCAAAAGTGGATTTCATTGAGATCATAAACAATTCCCATCCCGCCTTTCCGGACAACGGGAAAGGGATCCGTTATTGGGAGGACCGGTTTCTGAAGGGATATGCGCAGGGCGTCTGCCCCGCTCCCGTCTCCGGCATGGATCTGCACACCCCCATGGACATGAACCGCACCCATACGACCTGGATGGAGCTGGACGATTCCCTGCTTTTGGCTCCTCTCCGTGTTCAGCTGGATGCCGCCGTAAAGCAGAACAGAACCATCGTGTCCAATGGTCCTGTTCTGCTTTATGAAAGAAAGGGCGATCTTCTCTCCCTTCAGACGGATCTGAAAACGGACGAACGGATCCAGGGAATGCCGGAGGAGACTCCTTTCCTTCTCAGTCTGCGCTCTCCCTCGGCTTCTTATTTCAGAAGGCTTCAGGGACACGCCGATCTCTCCCTTTCCGCCTGCGGGATCGGAAGCAGCGAACCCATCGTCCTGAAGCTGTATCCCGGATATGCGCGCCCGGAAGAAACGGAGCGCCTTCTCCCTTCCTGTATCCGCGCGTGTCTGCCGCAGGCTCAGTCAATCCGGTAAATATCCACGGCGGCCTTCTGGGAGACCTCCACAGTCACATTTCCCCGCTTCCTGTCTGCAGGCAGCTCCAGCACGGCAAGCACAAGCCCGTTCTGCGCGGAAGCCTCCAGGATCTCCCCGTCCGCAAGGAGGGAAAAATCATTGAGATTCTTTCCGATGGAGCATACCTGCTCTCCCACGGCCAGCCTGCCGCAGTCGGCCGCGTAGGAGATGGGCGTTCCGTAAAGGCTGACGGAAAAATCACCCGGCCTGTCCATGTGGATGCAGATCTCCAGCGCGCCGTCCCTCTGCGACATGCAGAACACCTTTCCCTCTCCCACGGAGGAATGGACGGCGCTTCTCGCCTGCAGGAAGCTTTCCGTGGGCGTCAGCCTGATGCGGTATCCTTCTTCCCTTCTCACCAGAGAAAGCTTTCTCGGAAGCCCCATGGCGCCGGTATACAGCTTGTTCTTATTCTGCATCCGAAGCCAGGGGATCAGGATCACGTCCTGCGTTCCCCAGACCGTCTGGGCGGCATAGGGAATCTCCGTTTTCCACATCTTCCGGCGCGTGCCGTCCGGCTTAAATTCAAAGCCGTCGAATTCTCCCGTAAAGTAGTAGCCATCGGCGCTGTAGAACACCCATTTTTCCCCTCCGCCTTCCACGGGAAGCCTTCTTAAATCCGGGCATTCCCAGGCCTTATCCAGGGTCAGCGTCTGGGTCCTTTTCCAGTTCTTCAGATCCCTGGAACGCAGGACGGCGAAATCGTTTTCCCGCAGATACAGAACCATATAGTAGGCGCCGCTCTCCTCATGCCAGTACACCTTGGGGTCCCTGTTTTCCTCCGCGAGCTGCCTGACCGCGGCTCCCTCCATTCTCTGAAGGGTCTCTCCCCCGTCCGTGCTGTAGGCGATCCGCTGAGTAAAGGTCTTTCCCCGGCTCCATTCCGACTTGTTTCCCGCGCAGGTATAGAAATAGATCTGCGCCTCGCAGTCCAGCCCGAGAAGGCCCTTTTCGTTCACGATCCCGCTTCCGGAATAGACCGTCCCGTCCTCATTGGGATACAGGATGGTCCCCTTTCTTTCCCAGTGAAGCAGGTCCGTGCTCACCGCGTGGCCCCAGCACATGTTCTCCCATCTGGTGTCAAAGGGATTATGCTGGTAATAAAGATGGTAGGTTCCATCCTGATAAAGCAGCCCGTTGGGATCGTTGATCCATCCCGTATCCGCCGTGAAGTGGATCAGCGGATGGGACTGACAGATCTGCGGAACGCTGTCCGACAGACAGAGCGCGTCCAGAAAGCCCTCCGGCACGTCTCCTTCCACAAGCATCTTTTTTCCCGCATACTTTTCCACATTCAGCGGCGCATAATAGTGGAAAGCATAAAAGCCTTCCTCATCCCCGCTCACGGGGATCTGAAATTCAAAGGCCTTCCCCTCCGGAACGGAGAAAGAAACGGTTTTCGTCTCCTTTTCCGCACAGATGGGGATGAGCAGATATTTTCTGTTGATCCGGACAGATTTCTTCATGATCCCAGCTTTTCCTCCCATTCTTTTTCCCGAAAGCCTGTCAGCACATAATCCTCCGCCACGATCAGCGGCCGCTTCACCAGCATTCCGTCCGTGGCCAGAAGGGCGATCTGCTCCTCTTCCCTCATGTCGGGAAGCTTTTCCTTCAGGTTCAGCTCCTTATATTTCATCCCGCTGGTATTAAAAAAACGCTTCAGCGGAAGTCCGCTTCTTTTCACCCAGAGCGTAAGCTCCTCCTGCGTGGGATTTTTTTCCACGATATGCCTGTCCTCATAGCGGATCTTCCTCTCATCCAGCCACTTCTTCGCCTTCTGGCAGGTGGAGCATTTCGGATATTCCACAAAAAGAATCATACGTTTTCCCTTCCTTTCTTTTTCCTACCTTAAAGCTGCGGCACGATCACGTCCATGCAGCGCTTCATCATGCTTCCCGCGTCCCGGCTTTCCGCATTGACGGCGATCACCGCGTTTTTCTCCGGAAGCACGATGGACAGCTGGCCGTACTTTCCGTCCGCCCGGAAGCTTTGATACGGCCCTCTCCAGAACAGATAGCCGTAGCCCTCCGCGCCGTTTTCCACCTGGGCGCGGGACGCTTCCTTCACATATTCCGCCGGGATCAGCTGTCTCCCGTTCCAGCTTCCCTCCTGAAGCAGGAGCTGCCCGAACCGCATCAGCTCCGTCACGCTCAGAAACAGGCCGCCCGCTCCGAAGGTGTTCCCCTTCGGGTCCACCTCCCAGACCGTCCGCCGGATTCCAAGCGGCGCAAAAAGCCTCGGCATCAGATAATCCACCAGGCTGCAGCCGGCCCTTCTCTGCACCAGCACGCCAGCAAGATAAGGACCCACATTGTTGTAGACAAATTCTGTTCCCGGCTCCGCTTCAAAGGGGCGGGACAGGCTGAAGCGCACCCAGTCGTCCGCCTCCATCACGGGACGCTGCTCTCCCATCAGCCAGGCCTCCTTCTGCCCCAGGCACATGGTGAGCAGATCCCTCACCCTTGCCTTCTGCAGATTCTCCGGGGGCTGATCCGGAATCTCCTCCCGAAAGGCGTCACACAGCTTTTCTTCCAGCGAAAGCAGCCCCTCCCCGCAGGCGATCCCCACCGCCGCGCTGGTGAAGCTCTTGCTGGCCGAATACTGATTTCTCCGTATCTCGCCGTCCCAGTCCCTTTTTACCGTCACTTCCCCGTTCACACAGACCCGCAGATTCAGGATTCGCATCTTTTCCGCATACTGTTCGATCTCCCGGATGTCCATGATATCCTCCCTTTCCGGACGCCGCAAAGCCGCTGTTCTTCCCCCGTTCGGACGCCCTTTCCCTGGCAGTGAACTGCCTTTCTTTCGTGAACTGCCTTTCTATGAAGAAATTATAACCTGAATGAGGGGATTAGGCAATCGCACAATTTGACTCGACGATGGAAGGAAAATGTACTAAAATAGAAGGAAGATACGATCACTGACGAGGGGGGTCGATTCATGTCGTCATTTTTCAGAAAATATCTTGCATCTTTCAGAAAAGAGCTTTTCGGCTTTCTTCTGTGCTCTCTCTGCTGTTCCGTCCTGACGGCGGCCTGTTCCGGCATCATGAACCGGATCGTGGAGGAGACTCTGGGCGGGCAGGGGGATGGCTCTCTTTTTCCTTTTCTCGGGATCCTGGCTGCCCTGGCGCTTGTATGGGTGGTCTTTCTTTTTCTGGAAAAAATGCTGTCCGGCAGGCTGGGGCTTCTGATCTCGCAGGAGATCCGGCAGGATGTGACGGAGAAGCTGATGCGGCTGAACTATGGATTTTTCATGGAGCAGGAATCCGGAGGCTTTCTGAACCGGCTCAACGATGATGTGCGGGACGCGGCGGATTATCTGGAAAAGCTTCTCTCCACGGTTCTGTCCAACGGCGTCCTCATTCTGGTCCTGTCTATATATCTGTGTTCTGTGAACGGGATCCTCTTTCTTTTTTCCATTCTGTGGATCCCGGCCGTTACGCTGATTTTCCGGCGCGGCTTAAAAAGCATCCAGTCCCTTTCCGGAGAAAAGAAAAGGAATCAGGACGCCTTTACCGGGCTGGTCCGGGAGGCCTTTGCCGGAACGGAGACGGAAAAAAGCTTTCTGCTGGAGGAACAGAATCTCAGGCGGTATTCCTGCGCCATCGACCGGATCCTTTCCGTGGATCTGAAGCAGCAGAAGCGGGAAGCCTTCCTGACTCCGTTTTCCTTCGTCACGCAGGCGCTTCCCACCCTGTCCTGCTGCCTGTTCGCCGCGCTGCTGTCCTCCTTCGGTTATGTGCAGGTTTCGGAAATGATCTCCTTTCTGGTCCTTCTCGGTTTCCTTTCCCAGCCCATCACCGGCTTTACCTCCGTGCTCGCCGATCTGAAAAAGGACAGCGTGGGTATACGCCGGCTGCGGGAGCTTCTGTCCGCGCCGGAGGAAAGCTATGGCGGAAGCCCGGTGATTCCGGCAGAGGACGCGCCCGTCCTTTCCTTTCAGGGAGTTTCCTTTTCCTATCCCCATTCCGGCCCGGTATTACAGGAAATCTCCTTTGCCATCCGCAAGGGAGAACGCGCTGCCTTCGTCGGAAGCTCCGGCGGAGGAAAATCCACGCTTCTTCTGCTCCTTCTCGGGCTGTATCCGGTCGAAAAGGGAGAATATCTCCTCTATGGCGCTCCTTTTCGCGGGCTTGATCTCAGAGAAGCCCGGAAATGCTTCTCCATCGTGGCGCAGGAGCCCTTCCTGTTTCCCGGAACCATTGCGGAAAACCTCCGCTATGGAAATCCGGACGCCTCCTTCCTGGAGCTGGAAGCGGCCATGAAGGCGGTGGGGCTGGACAGCTATGTACGCAGTCTTCCAAAAGGGTATGAGACGGTTCTGGAGGAGGGCGGCGCAAACCTTTCCGGCGGGCAGAAACAGCGCCTTTCCATCGCAAGGGCGCTGCTCAGAAAAAGTGAGATCGTTCTGATGGACGAGCCGACCTCCTCCCTGGACGCTGCTTCCGAGGCGGAGATCGTCCGCCTTGCGGATACCGTCCTCTCAGGAAAAACCATCCTCACCATCGCCCACAGGCTGAACACGATCCAAAATTACGACCGGATCTTCGTACTGGATCAGGGAAGGATCGCGGAATGCGGTTCCCACAGGGAGCTGATGGCGCGAAAGGGCCTGTATTACCGTCTTTTCACGAAACAGGAGCCGGAAAGGGGGAAGGAAATTTGAAAACATATCTTTCGCAGCTTCGTTTTGCCTTACAGTATATTGCCGACAGGAAATGGAACTATATCCCCGCCCTTCTCGGCGTGGGCATCGGTTATTCCGGCATGAGCATCAGCGTTTCCCTGATCCCGCAGATCCTGATCGATTCCGCGGCGGCCGGAGGCCTTCACAGTGCGGGACGGGGCCTTGCGGTATACGCCGGGCTCTTTGTCCTCTCCTCTCTTCTGGCCGTTCTCTCTCAGTATGCCTACCGGCGCACCGCTCTGCGGGCTGCGGCCTCCCTCAGGCTGCGGATCATGGAGAAAAAGACCCGCCTTCCCATGTCTTTTCTGGAAACCAGCCACAGCGGGGAGCTGCTGTCCCGGATGCTTTATGACATGAACCGTGTTGAGGAGCTGTACCGGACGAAGCTGAAGGAGTTCGTCAACCCCATCCTTGCGCTTATCACCAGCGTGATCCCCATGCTGCTTTTAAACGTACCGCTGACGCTTCTGCTTTTATTTCTGTCCCTGCTCTGCCTGTTCGTCAATACCACCTTTTCCGGCAGGGTCCGCAGGGCCGGGCTTCTTGCCGCACGCTCCAACGATGTTCTGACAGAACAGTCCGCAGATATCCTCTCCGGCCTTCTGACCATCCGGCAGTACCAGCTTGCGGATGCCCTGTCCGCGCGCTACCGCCTGGCCAATGCGGATTTTACGGAAAAATCCCTGAAACGGCAGAGGATCACGGCTCTCCTGGAAGCCATGAACAAGGGCTTCGACATTCTCTGCAGCATCGTCTTTCTTTCCGCGGGCTCTCTGATGGTAAGCGCCGGACAGACCACCTACGGAACCCTCGTCGCTCTGATGAGTCTTCAGTCCAGCCTGATCTGGGCCGCTCTGCAGGCCGGCAGGCGGTTTCCGGAGCTGTTTGAAAGCATCGCCAGCGTGGAGCGGATCGACCGTTTTCTGAAGGAGCCGGAGGAAGAGATCCGCATCCCCGCCTCCTCCAAAACCTGCAGAGACGCCTCCGCCTTCCTCGTCTTTCAGGATGTTTCCTTCTCCTATCCCCGGCCGGAAAAGGAAGCCGGCGGACAGACCGGGCAGAAAAACATCCTGGAGCATTTTGACCTGAAAATCAGGAGAAACGAAACCCTGCTTCTGTCCGGCCCCTCCGGCTGCGGGAAATCCACCCTGTTCCGGCTTCTTCTGGGCTTTTACAATGTGAGCTCCGGCGCTGTCCTGATCGATGGAAAATATCTGGACGAATATTCCCCGCAGGAGCTTCGGGGAATGATCTCCCTCATCCCTCAGAAGCCCTTCCTTTTCCAGGGAACGATTCTGGAAAATATCCGCTGCGCAAGGCCGGAGGCTTCAGAGGAGGAAGTGAAAGACGCGGCGAAAGCCGCCTGTGCCCATGACTTCATCACCGCCTTTCCCGGCGGCTATGACCATGTCCTGACGGAACAGGGCCGCAGCCTGTCCTTCGGCCAGAGACAGCGCATCGCCATCGCCAGAGCATTCCTGAAGGACGCCCCGATCATTCTTTTCGATGAGGCCTCCTCCGGACTGGACAATGAATCGGAACGGGCCGTACTGGAATCGGTTCATACGCTCATCCGAAATAAGACGGCCATCATCATCGCCCACCGGAACGCCGACACCTGGAATGCTGACAGGAAATATTTCTTTACAATATCGCATTAGCATGCTAAAATGTGAAAGCAGCGTGCATAACGCCGGCGTTATAAGCCGGCGACATGCGCATCAAAAGAAAATCGACTGGGAGGTTATTTTATTATGAAAAAGTTCCTGTCACTTACCCTGGCCATGCTTCTGGCCTTTTCTCTGACCGCCTGCGGAAGCTCTTCTTCGGATTCTTCCGGAAGCGCCGCCTCCGGAGCTTCTTCTGAAGCGGAAAGCACGGCGGCCGCATCGGATGCCGCTGAAAGTGAAGCGGCTGAGACGGCTGCCGACACGAGTGCGGCGGAAACCGAAGCCGCGGAGACGGCTGCTGCCGAAACGGGCGCGGCGGAAACCGAAGCCGCCGGCGAAAGCGATCTGGCCGCCATTCAGGAAAAGGGCACGCTGGTGGTCGGGATCACCAATTTTGAACCCATGGATTATCAGAACGCGGACGGCGAGTGGATCGGCTTTGACGCCGACCTGGCGAAGCAGTTTGCCGAATACCTCGGCGTTTCCGTGGAATTTTCCGAGATCACCTGGGATTATAAGGTAATGGAGCTGGAAGCCGGAAATATCGACTGCGTATGGAACGGAATGACGCTCACCGACGAGGTCACCTCCTCCATGGCAACCTCCACTCCCTACTGCACCAACTATCAGGTTCTGGTTTATCCTGCCGCTTCCGCCGCTGAATTTGAGGGCCTGACCTCTCTGGAAGGCCTGAACGTAGCCGTGGAATCCGGTTCCGCCGGCGAGGACGCCGCGGAAGCGCTGGGAGCCGCCACCGTTCCGGTGCAGGCGCAGGCGAATACGCTGATGGAAGTGGCCGCGGGAACCTCTGACGCGGCAGTGATCGACGTGCTCATGGCCGCCGCCATGACCGGTGAAGGAACCAGCTATGCGGACCTTTCCTACAGCGTCAACCTGAACGAGGCGCAGGGTCTGGACTCCGAGCAGTACGGCGTCGGCTTCCGTCAGGGTTCCGATCTGGCGGATTCCTTCAACTCCTTCTGGGCGGAAAAGGTCGCGGACGGAACCGTGGAGGAGATCGCCAATACCTACGGCCTGCAGGACGCTGTCATTCTGGAATAAGAATGGAATGCTTCTCTTTCTGTCCGGCATTCTGTCAAAATAATCGTTGACCTGTATCAAAGGCAGAGGCGTATGCTCCCTCTGCCTTTGAGCGGCTTTTCATCGCCTGCACGGCTCCGGCTGTCATTGTCTGCGCCGCGGCCGGGACGACAGCCAAAGAGCTTTGATGACACGATCGGAGGATGACCTCATGTTTTTCTTTTCTGATGAATTTCAGACCGTCGTATCCGCCCTGAACGAGGGATTTATCAAAACGGTCCAGCTGTTTTTTCTGACCCTCATCGGCGCTCTCCCCCTGGGGCTTATCATTTCCTTCGGCTCCATGAACCGGTTTGCGCCCCTGCGGTGGCTGACCCGCACCGTGGTTTGGATCATCCGGGGAACGCCGCTGGTGCTGCAGATCCTGATCATCTATTACGTTCCCCCGCTGATGAAGCTGTTCACCTGGGGAGGCGGAGAGACCGGGAGATTTACCGCCGTAACGGCGGCCTTTATCATCAATTACGCCTTCTATTTTTCCGAGATCTACCGGGGCGGCATCCAGGGTGTTCCCGTCGGACAGCAGGAGGCCGGACATGTGCTCGGCATGACCAGGTCCCAGATCTTTTTCCGGGTCACTCTGCTGCAGATGATCAAGCGCATCGTTCCGCCCATGTCCAATGAGATCATCACCCTGGTAAAGGATACCTCTCTGGCGCGCGTGATCGCCCTGCAGGAGGTGATCTGGATGGGCGAATCCTTCATGAAGGGAAACCGGGGATATGCGGGCCTGATCTGGCCTCTGTTCTTCACGGCTGTTTACTATCTGGCCTTCAGCGGCATCGTGACCATCCTGCTGAACCGCCTGGAAAAAAAGCTGGACTTTTTCCGCTGAAGAAACGTCTGCGCCAATTTGCACTGAATGGGAGATCCGCGGCCCGCGCCGCGCTGACTCTCCGGAATGGAGATAGACATGGCAATCCTGGAAGTCAAAAACATTGAAAAGCATTTCGGATCCACCAGAGTACTGGAGGATATCAGCTTCAATCTGGAACAGGGGCAGGCGCTCGCCATCATCGGCTCCTCCGGAAGCGGAAAGACCACGCTTCTGCGCTGTCTGAATTTTCTGGAAAAACCGGATCAGGGCCGAATCATCGTTCAGGGGAAGACCCTGTTTGACGCGGCGGATCCTGCCACGCAGAAGGAAACGGAGATCCGGAAAAAACGCCTCCATTTCGGGCTGGTCTTCCAGTCCTTCAACCTGTTTCCCCAGTATACAGCCCTGAAAAACGTCACCCTTGCCAAGGAGCTTCTCGCCAGAGAACAGCCGGACTTCAAGTCCGCAAAAAAACGGATCCTTTCAGAGATCGAAGCGGAAGGCCGCGAGCTTCTTGCCCGGATGGGCCTTGCCGACCGGGCCGGCCACTATCCTCATCAGCTTTCCGGCGGTCAGCAGCAGCGCGTGGCCATTGCCCGCGCCCTAGCGCTGCATCCGGACATTCTCTGCTTCGACGAACCCACCTCCGCACTGGATCCGGAGCTCACCGGAGAGGTATTAAAGGTTATCCGATCCCTTGCGCAGCAGAAAACCACCATGATCATCGTCACCCATGAAATGGCCTTTGCCCGCGACGTGGCGGATCAGGTGATCTTCATGGACAGCGGCGTGATCGTGGAACAGGGCGACGCCAGACAGGTGATCGAGCATCCGTCGCAGGAGCGGACGAAGCAGTTCCTTTCCAGTTATTCCGGGAAGGAGTAAACGAATTTCAATCCACGCTCCGCTCTATTCTGTACTGTAAAAGATATAGAACGTCCGCTGTCTACACGCCGGATAGACGTGAGAAGCGGACGTTTTTTTATTGTGATCCCGCCTGGTTCTGCCCTGCAATGGTCTTTTTTCAGAACTACGCCTGTAATTTTATACCCTTTATGCCTGCGAGAATGATCCTTTTATTTTTTTCATGAAGATAATTCTCATTTAATTTTGATTTACTATATCTGAGATAAGTGTCTTTGGTTACTTCTGTCAGATAGACTGTAAAAAATCTTTCCCAGCTGAAGTACTTCCTGCTGTCTA
>DXDD01000144.1 GCA_019115665.1 Candidatus Eisenbergiella pullistercoris
ACTTCCTGTGTCAAGTGTGGTCATACGTTGAAATCCTGATGTTTTCCGGCTGCTCTCTTTGCTTTGACTTGGCAAAATAAAACAGGTAAAATAGGCATTGAAAAAGCAACAGGGAGGGAATCATTTGTGAAAAATTATACTCAGGTTTATGTGAAAAACAGCATAAAGGCAGCAGAAACATATTGTAAGGCGTTTGGCGCAGAAATAACGTTTGAAATTAAAAATGAAAGCAAGACTGCGTATGAACATTGCGAATTATCCGTTAATGGAGAAGGCTTTCTGGCAATAGCGGAAGCCAAAAATCCCTGTGACGTTGCTTTCGTTCATAAAATGAAATGGGAAACCATGACCTTTAACGTATTTGAAATGGAGTCGGAAGAGCGTGTTCATCAGGCATTTGATGTCTTGCGTGACGGCGGAGCTGTCATTGAAGCAATTCATGAGGTGCCGTGGAGCAAATGCTGTGCCACCGTTATTGACAGGTATGGCGTTTGCTGGTGGATTTCTATCTAGCGGACAAATCCTGTCCGGATAAAATATTACAGCTTCAATCAGGCTTCCTCCTTGATCTGAATGAGAATATATCAATCTGGCGGCAGAGCCGGCATGTCTGCGACTGCGATTACTCCATACAGCTGTCGCAGAGGACCGGCTCTGCATGGAGTCTGGCTTCGTTGCGTTTCATGGGAATCTCCTCCGTTTTTTGATTCGTCCATGATCAGCGGCAGTTTTTTCGTTACATAGCCGCCTGGAGATGGACATCTGAAAAACTTTTTCCTTTAGCATAGCATAAAACCGTCGGCTTCTCCATCAGAAATTCACAATCCTGTGCTATATTTCTAAATCATACCCTACGCTTCATTTTTAAATCATATATGGAAGGAAAAAAAGAAGATGAAGAAAATTCTGATCGTGGAGGACGAACCGGATATTCAGGAGCTGATCTGCGTCTATCTGCGGGACGCGGGATATGAGACCGCCACAGCCGGGGATGGGGTGGAGGCGCTGTCTCTGTTTCAGGCGCAGCGTTTTGACCTGGTGCTTTTGGATGTGTGTCTTCCGAAAATCGACGGGTTCGGCGTGTGTGAGATGATCCGGCGGCAGTCTCAGGTTCCGGTCGTAATGCTTACGGCTCTGGATGAAGAGGCGGATCAGCTTCGGGGCTTCGGGCTGGACATTGACGACTATGTGACCAAGCCCTTTTCCATGCCCGTTCTGTTGGAGAAGATCCGCGTGATCCTGCGAAGAAACAAAGGGGCTGCGGAGCGGGCGGACTGCCTGTGTTACAGGGATCTGGTTGTGAATCCGGATACCAGAGAGGCCCTGTTAGAAGGACAGCCGCTGGAGCTGACCACAAGGGAGTTTGAACTGCTGCGGCTTTTTGTGGCATCTCCCGGACGGGTGTTTACGAGGGAGATGCTGCTTTCCCGGATCTGGGGCTATGATTCCTATGTGGATGAGCGTGTGGTGGACAGCCACATCAAGAATCTCCGCCATAAGTTGAAGCGGGACTATATCGAAACGGTAAGGGGGGTGGGCTATCGTGCTGCGAAGGAAGCTGGCTGAGAGCCTGACCTTACGGATTTTTCTTATCACGCTCCTGCTTCTTCTGGGGGCGGGAGGCGTTGCCTTCGGGCTGATCGCGTGGGCCGCTCCGAGCACCTACACTGCGGTGGTCAACGACGATCTGGCCCGGCAGACGGACCGGCTCGCGGAGCGGCTGGCAGATACCGCCCTGGCGGACAGCGGCCCTCTGCTGGATACGTTCATCCGCGCGACGGGAGCAAATGTGATGCTGGCCGGACCGGACGGCAGCACTATGGAGACTGGTTCTCTGCTCGCCTGGAAGCGCCCGGATGAGGCGGGGGATTCGTCGGAGGCGGCCATGCCCCAGATGTCCGAATCGTCCGAAGCTGCGGCGTCTCTGCATGGGACGGGAGATTCTTACGTTACTTACTCCGCATACGAAGCCGATCCGGACACGGCGGTGACCGTCACCCTGTCGGAGCAGCCGGCCATCTCCGCATCCATCGCCGCGGAGGTACATTTCGCGGATCAGGAGGACGCCTTCATGCTCTATGTCACGCCGCGCATCCGGGCGGAAAACCTGGCGGTGCGCGCGTTGGCGCAGATCGCTCCCTGGCTTCTGCTTGCGCTTCTTTTCTTCTCCTTTCTGTGCGCCCTGTTTTATTCCCGTTACATTACCCGCCCCATCGTCCGTCTCAGCGACATTGCGGAAAAAATGGCCGGGCTGGACTTCGGCTGGGAATGCGGGGACAGCCGGAAGGATGAAATCGGAAAGCTGGGACGCAGCCTGAATGAAATGTCCGGGCGGCTGTCAGCCGCTTTGAAGGAGCTGGAAGCCGCCAATCAGGCACTTCGCGGCGAGATGGAGTGGGAACGGGAGCAGGAACGGAAGCGGACGGCTTTTTTCTCCGCCGCCTCTCATGAGCTGAAAACGCCGGTCACCATCCTGAAGGGACAGCTTTCCGGCATGCTGGAGGGCGTGGGCGTTTACCGGAACCGGGAGAAATATCTGCTGCGCTCTCTGCAGATCACGGGCCGGATGGAAGGCCTGATCCGGGAAATGCTCTCCATCTCACGTCTGGAGACGGACGTATCTCCCAAACAGGAAACCGTGAATCTGTCCGATCTTGTAAAACGGCAGCTGGACTGCGGCAGGGAGCTTCTGGAACAGCGGGCGCAGCGCCTTCTGTCTCAGATCACGCCGGGAATCACTGTCACCGGGAATGCCTCCCTGCTGGAAAAGGCGGTGGGGAATCTGTTTTCCAACGCGGCCCTCTACTCTCCCGCCGGGGCCGAAATCCGGGTGTACTGTGCGGCGCGGGAAGGCCACCCCGTCCTGATCATGGAAAATACCGGCGTGCAGATCGGCGAGGAGGCGCTGCCCCGCCTGTTCGATGCCTTTTATCGGGAAGAGGGCTCCCGAAACCGCAGCACAGGAGGCAGCGGACTGGGACTGTATCTGGTCAGGCTGATCCTGCAGCAGCATGGGGCGGAATGCGCCATTGAGAACACGGCGGACGGGGTGAGGGTGACGGTGCGTTTTCCCCAAAGCGGATCTTCACTCAAAACACAGACAGTCTCCATATTCTCTTCACAGAACCGTGTTACTCTCCTGATATCCGAAAGGAAAAAAGCGGCAGGAAGCGCAATGATCTCGACGCTGCCTGCCGGCGGAAAAAGGAGAGGAAAACATGGAAATCAACATTCAGAATGTCAGTAAGACCTATCCCAATGGAAAGCAGGCGCTGAAAAATCTCAGTCTTAATCTGCGCTCTCCCAGTCTGGTGGGACTGCTCGGACCCAACGGCGCGGGAAAATCCACGCTGATGAAGCTGCTGGTGGCGGCGCTTCTGCCAACAGGAGGCGAAATCCTGCTGGACGGGCAGCCCCTCGTAAAAAAAGAACGAAAGCTGAAGGCAGATCTGGGCTACCTGCCCCAGGACTTCGGGCTGTTTGACGAGCTGAGCGTGACCCAGTTTCTGGACTACATGGCCGCCCTCAAGGGGCTTCGCAGACCCGGGGAGGAAATCCGGGAGGTGATCCGGCAGGTCAATCTGACAGAAAAGGCGAAGGCAAAAATCCGCACCCTCTCCGGCGGCCAGCGCCAGCGGGTGGGAATCGCCCAGGCGCTTCTCGGAAATCCGCGGCTTCTGATCTTCGACGAGCCTACGGTAGGGCTGGATCCGGAGGAACGCATTCATTTCCGGAATCTGTTTTCCCATATGGCGCAAAACCGGCTGGTGCTGCTCTCCACCCATATCATTGAGGACGTGCAGTCCGTATGCGGTCAGATCGTAGTCATCCACCATGGCCGGATTCTGTTTGCCGGAACGCCGGAGCAGCTCATCCGCTCGGCCGAGGGGCATGTGGGCGTGTTCTGGGAAAAGGACGCGGCACAGGAGCGCGGCCTTTCCATCACCGCGCGGGTCAATACCGGCCAGGGAATCCGCTGCCGGGCGGTCGGGGACCTTCTTCCGGATTATGCCGGAGCGGAGGAGCCGACGCTGGAGGACGCTTATCTGTATCTCATTTCCAGGGAGGCGGCACAATGAAAAAACTTCGTTTTTCATCGAAAGAACTTCGTTTTTCATCGAAAAATCACATATGGCTTTTTTTCTCGGAGCTGGGACGGCTTCTGAAAAGCCGGCTGACCTGGCTCGTCATGCTTCTTACCGTGGCCTCTCCCGCGGCGGGGCTTGCATGGTATAAACCGGCTTCCTCGGAAACCATGCTTTCTCTGTATCTGGCAAATCCTGCCCTCGCGGGCGGCGCGGCGGGCGGGATTCTGTTCGGCCTGCTTGCGCTGTATGAGCTGGACCGGGCCGGACGAAACCGGGTGGACGTGCTTGTGGACGCGGTGATTTCCCCGCTGGACATGGCGGCTGCGCGTGTTGCGGCCCTGCTTGCCGCGGCGGCGCTGACGCTGGCTCTTACCATGCTTGTCTGGCTTCCTGTCTGCCGGGGACTGACCGGCGCGGTCTTTGATCTGAGAGACTATGTGCCTGCCTGGCTTCTGTTTATGGGACTTGCTCTTCCGCTGGGGATTCTGGCCGTATCCTCCGCCTGGCAGTTTACCGGACGGGCGGATCTTTCTCTGGTGCTGTTTGCCGCCTTCGCCGGGCTGAGCCTGACCGTCTGGGCGGACGACTGGCAGCTTTGCTGGCTCAATCCCTGCGTATGGGCGCTGTCGGATGACTTTTCCAATGTCCGCATTTTTCGCTCGGCGGCCTGGATGCGTCTGACCTGGCTTGGACTGCTGGCCGGGATCTGGACCCTGTCCTGGCTCTGCATCCGGCAGTACCAGAAAGGCCTGCTGGGTTCGCTGGCCCGCAGCGTCCGGCACGTCTGGCGTCCGGTCCTGGCACTTTTGCTTCTGGTCTGCTCCTGCACGGCCTGGGCCGCGCAGCCCATGGTGGATCACAGCAATCCGGACCAGACGGTGATGTCCTTTTATGAGATTCCCTATGCGGAGGATCTGGTCTGTACCGGGCGCTCTGTTCAGGTGTACCCGGATACCTCTTCAGGCACCGTTTCCGGAAGCGCTTCCTACCGCTTCCGAAACACTTCCGGTCAGGAGCAGACGGCCGCCTTCGGCGTTAACCCCGGTTATACCATCTCTTCCGTTCGGGCGGACGGCGTGGACGTGCCTTTTTCCGTGAGCGACTATCAGGAATACAATGAGGCTAAACTGGAGGTTGCGATTCCCGCCGGGGAGAAGGTGGAGCTGACGATCGAGTACGGCGGATTCCCCAGAGAAAGCCGGAGCATGGCGACCATGCAGGGCGGCGACGAGGTCAGTGAGGAATATCTGTGCCTGGAAAACGCGGAGCTGTCTCCCCGGCTGATGAATGTTCTGCCGGGTGAAAACGGATATCCCGCTTCCGTTGAAATCACCCTGCCCGCCTCCATGACCGTGATTCCCTTCGGAACCGGCGAAGCGGAAAGGGTGAAGGAGAACGAAGACGGTACCATTACCTGGCGGTATGAAACCAATGGAACGGGCGGAATTTTATATGCGGGCGATTATGTGCGGGAGGAAATTGAGGCTGGAGGGATCACCATAGAATTTTACTACGGCAGAAAGCATCAGGCCGTCATGGAAGCCGCAGGGGCGGTGGACGCTGTCAGGGAGGTGGTGGACTACTGTACCGGACATTACGGCGCCCTATCATTCGCTGCCGGGAATACGCTTAAGCTCATTCAGAGCCGCGTCGTGGGCGGAGGATATGCCGTGAACGGAGCCAGTCTGCTGGATGAGGCGGATTTTACAGCCCAAAATCTGAGCGATGCGGGCAAGGGAGCTGCTTCCGGCGAGGTCATGATCCATGAGCTGGTCCATCAGTGGTGGGGGCTTGGAAATATGTTTGATTCTTCCGATGAGACGGATGGCTGGTCTGCGGAAGGGCTGACCGTTTACACCACTTACCGCATTGTCAGACAGCTGTATGGAGAGGAGTACGCGGTGGAACATTATGTGAACCAGTGGCAGAAGGCGGTGGACGACTACAACCTGAATTTTTATGTTCGCTGTCCGGAATACCTGGAGATGTTGCCGGAGGAAAAAAGGCTGGAGATCACCAACAGTCTGAGCTATGTGCGGCAATACTGCGAGATGCCGCTGAAAATTCTGAAAGCCGAACAGCTGGTTGGCGGCGAGGAGACCATGGACCGGATCCTGAACGGACTGTTTAACCGGGAGCTGGACCCTGCGTACCCTTATCTGACTTATCAGGAATTTTTAGATGCCTGCGGGCTGACGGAGGAGGAATTGAACCTTGCGTAAAATATTTTTGTATGAATGCAAACGACTGCTCTGGAACAAATTCTTTTTTGGAATTCTGCTGATCCTGCTTCTTTTTGGATGGCAGGTGCTGGATCAGGTGACCATTC
>DXDD01000145.1 GCA_019115665.1 Candidatus Eisenbergiella pullistercoris
TGTTCAGACAGGTCTGCGCATTTACTGCGCAGACCGTACAAAAACGTACAGGAAGGAAGCATCCGGCCCATCGCGAAGCGATTGGAATGGCCGGATGCCGTTACTGTTCTGCCGAAGGCTGAACAGTAACCCAGTATGGGGGATACACGTTTCGAGATGCGTGTTTCGGCTTGAATCCAGGAAATAATTTCTTTATAATGGAAACAGCGAACGGATCTCAGAAAGAAATCAGCTGATGGGAAATTATTTGAATCCGGGAAATGATAAATTTCAGGAAACTCTGAATTCCGCCATTTATGTGGATAAAACGGAGCTTATTGCCTATACCAATTCCGTCATCCACACCAATCAGAAGTATATCTGCGCCAGCCGCCCCAGACGCTTCGGAAAGTCCATGACCGCAAATATGCTGGCCGCTTATTACAGCCGGGGCTGCCATTCTGAAGCTCTGTTTTCCGGACTGAAGATTTCCTCTCACAGAAGTTTTCACGACTGCCTGAACCAGTATGACACTCTTTTCTGGAATATGCAGGAATTTCTCAGCCACAGCGGTAACGTGGCAGAACTGATTCAGCGTCTGAAACGCCTCAGCATTCGTGAACTGAAAAAGAATACCCTGACGTGGATTATTTTGACGATGCGGACCTGATCGAATGCCTGCAGGACATCTATCAGGAGACACGCAGACCCTTTATTATCATCATCATCGATGAGTGGGACTGTATTTTCAGAGAATTTCGGGAGGATAAGGACGCGCAGGCACAGTACCTGGACTTTCTGCGGGATATTCTGAAGGATAAAGGCTATGTTCATCTGGTGTATATGACGGGCATCCTTCCCATAAAAAAGTATGGAACGCATTCCGCCCTGAATATGTTTGATGAATTTTCCATGACAGATCCCGGTCCGCTGGCGGAATTTGTCGGTTTCACAGAGAATGAAGTCCATACCTTGTGCGAAAAATATCAGATGGATATGTAGGAAGTGAAAAGCTGGTATGACGGCTATTCCTTTGAAGATGTTCCTTCTGTCTACAGTCCCCGTCCCGTAGTAAGCTGTATGCAGTTTGGCAAAATAGGAAACTACTGGAATCGGACGGAAACCTTTGAGGCTCTGCGCATGTATATCGACATGAATTTTGAGGGGCTCAGAGATGATGTGCTGACCCTGCTGATTCACCTTGGCTATCTCGCCTATGATTCCATCAGCCAATGCGTCTTTCTTCCCAACAACGAAATCCGGTCCGAATATGTAAATGCGGTTACCGTTCCCGGATGGGGTGAGGTGTCCAAAGCGCTGAAGAATTCTGCCGATACCCTGAACACAATCTGGAATCGTCAGCCGGAGCAGGTTGCAGAAGCCATCGATTCAGGAAATGCCGTATTTCCAGGGACTTTCCGGCTATGCAGGAAAAGTACTTCTTGTCGGAATCAGCTATGATAGAAAGACCAAAGTCCACAGCTGTGAAATAGACGAAATTTCACTGGAATGACTCTACCAGAGAAAGGAGTTCCCCATGATCTTATCCGACCGAACCATTCGCCAGATGCTTTCCGACCATTCTCTGGTGATCTCCCCTCTTACAGAAGATCAGATCCAGCCGGCCAGTGTGGATGTCCGCCTTGGGAAGCTGGTCTTCGCGCGTATGGATCAGGCCGCCGGGCATCCTTACCGCGGGAAATACCAGGGGCAGAAAGGCGCTACCGGTTCCCGCGTCTTTCTGGACAAAGAGCTTTCATAAACGCCGATAAAGGAACAGGACACACTGACCGGTCTTTGAAAGGAGATGCGGATCTGCGCGGAGCGGATTTCGTCCTCCGTTTTACAGTACGCGTCATATCCGTTTCGGAACGGGCTGTTTGCCGCTATATGCCTGGTTTATCAGGTCAATTCCTTTCATCCATTCCTCCCCAAAGTCTACGCGATCCCTCTCGCCCGCATGCTGAACCGGTGCAGGGCGCGCACCGGCCGGGGCGCGATGGAAAGAAGCAGAAGATACAGCTTCTGCCGTCCGGTCAGGTAAGGATTCGATACCATCCCGCGCACAGAGCGGCGGCAGCAGCGAATCACCTCCCGGTAAAAGGCGTTCTGGCGCGTCATCTGTTCCACGGGGATGTGAAGCAGGTAATCCAGCCGCTGATACAGGCCGAAGCGCTCCGCCTCCTTTTCATACTGCGGGAAATACTCCTCCGTCAGCCGCCGGGCGTAATCCGCGTTTTTCACGATATCCGCAAACACCCGCGAAAACTCGCTGCGGCTCTTCTTTCTGGTGTTGCTCCCCGTCCGGTAGTAGACGTGATAGAGCTGTTCGGGCAGGATGCGCACGCCGTCGGCTTCCGTGAGAAGCTGCAGGAGCAGATAAAAGTCCTCGTTCAGCTCCCCTTCCGGAAAACGTCTGTCCCTAAGGAGCGGCGCGTCGATCAGCTTGGTGCAGAAGGAGCAGTCTCCTTCGTGCAGGAGCAGGGTGCGAAAGAACGTCCCGCTGTCTCTGAAAACCGGTTCCTCTGGCGGCACGCACACGTCCGGCCTGCGTTTCCCGTCCTCTCCGATCTCATCCCGGGAGATCTGGACGATTCGGTATCCGCCGGAAAGCGCCTCCCGCAGCATGGTTTCGTACATCTGCGGCTCGATGAAATCATCACTGTCCACAAAGCCGTAGTAGTCCCCCCTCGCGTGCTCCAGTCCCAGGTTCCTGGCAGAGGAAGAACCTCCGTTTTCCTTGTGAAAAACACGGATGCGCCCGTCCTCCTGCGCCAGCCGGTCGCAAAGCGCGCCGCTTCCGTCCGTGGAGCCGTCGTCCACCAGAAGGATCTCCAGATGTTTCCAGGTCTGGGCGCAGACGGAACGCACGCAGCGTTCCAGACAGTCCATAATATTATAAACCGGTATGATCACCGTGACTAACGGCTGCTCCATAAGCGCTCCTGTTCTGCCGCCCCGGGCGGCGTTTTGGCCTCTCCTCTTTCTTCGGGCCCGATCTGTTTCCGGGCCCTGATCTGTTTCCGGACCCCATCTTTTTTCAGGGACGGATCATCGGCGCGGGGGACAGGGGGCCGGATTCCGGAAAGACCATCCGTCCCTTTTCCCAGCCCTCATACAGGGAAAGGCAGCGGGCCGCAGCCGTATCCGCGTTCCATTCCTTCAGGATCGTTTCGCAGGCCTTGCGGCCCATCCGCTCCCGGTCCTTTTTGTTTTCGAGCAGATGGCGCACCGCCCCGGCGAAGTCCTCGTAGCGGTTCCGGTAATAGACCATGCCGTTTTCTCCGTGCCGGATGAGGAAGGGGACGGCTCCCGCTTCCCGGCTCGCCACCACGGCGCATCTGCTGTTCATCGCTTCGTTTACCACCGCTCCCCAGCCCTCCAGATGGTTGCTGGTAAACAGGAAGACATGGCTTTCCTCCATGGCCCTTCTCACCTCCGGCGGGGGCAGGAAGCCCGTCATCGTCACCAGGCCGGAAAGCTCCTTCTCCCGGATCTGCGCCTGCAGCTTTTCCTCCAGTTCCCCTCCGCCGATCAGCTTCAGCCGGAAATCATAGCCCGCTCCGCGCAGCTCCTCCGCCAGTCGGACGGCATACTCCGGATGCTTCAGGGGCATCAGCCTGCCCGCCCACAGAAGCTGTACCGGACCCTCCTGCGGCTTTTCCGCCTGCAGGGACGGATCCTTCGTCTCCGGAAAATAGCCGAAGCGGAGCATTTTTCCGGGATAGGCGTGGATCAGGGTAAAATCGGATGCCACATATCCTCCCGCGCACAACAGGTACACCGGCCGGTTCCGGTAGCGGATATGCTCCTTGTATTTGGACGCAAGGCCCCAGGGAGAAACCGCCTTCCACTGTCCCTCCCGGTAGATGCGCTCGCTGATCCGGAAGGCCGGCTTTCCGCTTTCCAGCCGGTCAAAGATCAGCTCCGGGTCCTCCATCCATCCCGCCAGCAGCAGATCGCAGCCGTTGATCCTCTCCCGGCAGAGCGCCTCCTCTTCATAAAGAAGCTTCACATAGGGAAGCGCCTTCAGGTCCGCTTCCCAGCCCATCCGCACCCGTTCCTCCTCCATCGGCTCCGTCTGGACGAAGGTGAAGTCCTCCCCCAGCCGCTGGTACATGGCGTCGCAGAAGGGAATCTGGTGGTGATTGATATAATTGGATACAAAAACTGCCTTCATCGTTACCTCCCCTCCAGGCTCCTGCCGCCGTCAGCCCAGGATCTCCCGGTATATCTCCATCATCCTTCTGTAATTGGCGTCTCCGTTGTGATTCTGTCTGCCCCGGATCCTCGCCTGCCGCGACAGTTCTTCCGCCAGCCCGTCGTCCCGGAAGATCCGCCGGATGCAGCCGGCCAGCGCATGCACGTTTCCTTTTTCAAAAAGCAGCGCGCTTTTCTGATCCTCCGCCATGTCCGGAATGCCTCCCGTTCGGGACGCCGCGCAGGGAACGCCGAGCAGCATGGCCTCTCCCAGGGAATTGGGCGAATTTTCCAGGGAAGAGGGGCAGACGAATACATGGCTGTTCAGATAGGCCTCCTTCATCTGCAGGTCCGTCAGATTTCCCAGCACGCTCACCCGCTCCGCAAGCCCCTTCTTTCGCATCAGCTTCCTCAGATAGTTTCCGTATCCGGAAATCTTCAGCTTTTCCTTCAGGGTATCGTACCCGGTGATACGGATCCCCGCCACGCTGATGTGGGCCTGCGGAAACTCCTGCAGGATCTCTTCCATCGCCAGAAGCAGGTAGTGAAAGCCCTTCAGGGGATAATCTCCCTGGCTTGCGAAGATCTCATAGCTCCGGCAGTTCTTCCGGCTCCAGCTTCCTTCATAGAAGCAGGCGCGCATGGTCTCATTCAGCCTGTGCCAGGTCAGAGACGGATTGACCGCCAGCGTCCCTTCCCGGTCGAACCGGGTGCGCCCCGCCACATGGGCGCAGCCGGAGAGGATCTCCCTTTCCCGTTCCCCGCGGAGCCGGAACTTTTCCTGCTGCTGCCGGAGGCTGTCTTTCCGGAGCAGATCCCGCAGCGTCACGCTTTTCTGCACCGCCGGAGGAAGGTCCGCCATATAGCTCTTCGCGCATTCCCCCACCAGGCCCTGGATCCCCACCAGCGTCCGCTCCGGATACCGGAAGGCCCGCTCCATGGCCAGGGCGTGAGGGAACTCCGTTCCGAAGATGTGGACCAGATCCGGCCTGAAATCCGCAAGGATCTGCGCAAACCGCTTCTCCAGCATCGGATCATACCTTTCCGGGCGCTTCAGATCCTCCCGAAAGCCATAAAGCCAGACCTCTCTGCCCGCCTCCGGAGCCTGCCCCGCCGGCTGCAGGCCTGCTGCTGTCTGCCGCTTTCCCGCCGGCTCCTGCCCTTCCGCCGGCCGGCTCTGCCCGGCCGTCAGCGGATACAGCCGCCGCTTTTCGGAGATCTCCGTCCCGGAAAGCGGATCCACGGGAAAACAGATGCCAAGCTCCATCTCCTCCGCTCCCTTTCCGTCCCCGTCTTCCGCCAGAAAACGGTTCAGCGCGCCGGTGATCCAGCCTTCCCGCACGCTGCATTCCAGCCCAAGCGCCTTTCCCACGGCAGGCGGACAGATATTCAGAAGCCACAGAATCCTCATTTCCTTTTCCCCTTCCGTCTTCCCAGCGTATAAACCACCGTCTTCACCGCGTTATAGCCCTTTGCCATGGAAGGACTCTCCGCCATCCGCGTCCGCAGGGGCGCGAGCGTGGCCAGAAGGATCCCCCGATAGCAGGCGCTCTTTACCCGTCCCATGTAAAACCGCGTGATCACCCGATGCTCCAGCGCCGAACGTCTCCGGCTCTCTTTCGTCTCCGAATAGCCGCCGCCCTCGTAGGAGCAGACGACGAGGGGCAGATGCACCGGCTCCGCGTCCCTTTCATAGAGGCAGTACAGAAAATGCTCATAATCTCCTCTCACGCGGAAATCCGTGTCGTATCCTCTTTCCCAGAAAAGAGAAGCGTCGTAAAAGCAGACCTGATGACAGGGAAGGTTGCGATAGCAGGCAAAATCCGTCAGCTTCGGCGCGGAGCAGACGCGGCTCTGCTGCTTTTCATTGTACTGATCCCCATAGAAAAGGAACGGTCTGGCCCGCAGCCTGCTGTCCCGTCCCGCCTCCGTCTCTCCGATCAGCTCCGCCGTCCGGGCCAGCACCAAAGGATCATACAGACTGTCTCCGCAGTTCAGAAAAAGCACATAATCTCCATTGATCTCCGGCAGAGCCTGATTCATGCCGTCGTAAATTCCCCGGTCCGGGCCGCGGAAAATACGCACCCTGCTGTCCGCCGCCAGGCAGGCTCCTTCCGCAGGCACGTCCTCCGGCAGGGAGCCGTCCGTGGAGCCGCCGTCCTTGATGATGATTTCAAAATTCCCATATTCCTGGCGGAGCACGCTTTTTACGGTTTTGGCCAGTTTTTTCCCGGGATTGAGGGATACGATCACGATACTAAAAAATATATGAGCCATTCAGCCACTCCCTTTCCGTAAAGACCCAGGTATGATAGGGCAGCACCCGCACCCCCACCTGGTCCGCTGTCAGAAGAAACACGCCGAAATACAGGGCGGAAAGAATCAGCACCGCCCCATACAGAAGCGTCCTTCTGTCCCATCCTTTTTCTCCCCTTTTCATGGCGCACAGCACGCCCGGCACCAGCAGAAGCTGGGGCGTGATCAGGTAATATCCCAGCCGGGAGATCAGCGGGAGAAAGGAGGCGCAGGTGTACAGCGCCAGTCCCAGCAGGTTCAGCTTAAAATAAAACAGGTTCGCCGGGCTTTCCTTCACCGTCCTCCAGCCCGCAAGACAGAATGCCAGCACGGCCGCGCAGCGCACGATCCCCATCAGGCTTCCTTCCAGCCCGGTTCCCTGCTCCAGATAAACCGTGTTCTGATAGGAGGGATACAGCTTCAGAAGGATCTCCATCCAGAAATCCTGAAACAGCGGAAGGCTTGCCGCAAAAACCGCTCCTATGGCCACCTGCCATTTCTTCCAGGGAAGAAGAGCGATGAGGTACAGAGGGATCACCACCAGCACCGACTTGTGAAAAAGAGCCGCCCCCAGGATCAGCAGCACAAATTTTCCATATTCCCGCTTCAGCACGTATCGGAGACTGTAGAGCGTGACGGCCAGCACAAAATAATAGCGCACCGTGTTGAAGGTCCGAAAATACAGTCCCAGCAGCATGAACAGGGCGAAGGACAGGGAAAAATCCAGGCTCTGGTCGTACATGGCCTTCAGGAAAAGAAAGGTGGTGGCCGCCGCGAACACGCCGAAGACCAGAAGATAATTTTCTCCGCCGGACAGCGTATACAGAACCCGTACCAGCAGATTGAAGCCCGGCTCCGTCACCACATACCCGCCCACGAAGATTTCGTGGAAGGTATTCACATAATTCCCGTAGTCGTTCCCCACGTCGATGCGCAGCGCCGCAAGGCCCGTGAGCACCATGAACAGGAACAAAAGGACGGAAGCGTTCATGGCGCGGCGTCTGGTCATGCGCCTTCCGGCCATCCTCCCTCCGGCCATCTCCCCTCCGGCCGCGCTCCTTCCGGCCTCGTTTCTTCCGGTCCTGCCGTTTTCCCATGCCGGACCGCCGTATTCTGTTTTCACCAGCCAGGCGGCCCCGACCGTCAGGACGCCGACGCATCCATAAAACAGTATTCCCTTCATTCCTTCATCCCGATCCCTTTTCTCATCAGGGAAAACGCCTGTCCCATGGAAAGACCGGCTTCCCGGGACGCCGTCTCATCGTTTTCTTTCTCCTTCTGCCCGCCGAACATTTCCGCCCGGTTCTTCAGAAGGAAGCGCAGGGCCATGGGGAGGGCCGCGCGGCCGTACAGGAAGCGGTAAAGCACGCCTCTGTCATAGAAAAACTTCTCGTTGTATCCGCGGAACCAGGTGGACGGCCTGCCGTTCTCCCTTCCGATGGTGACGGGGGCCCGAAACACCTTCAGCCCCTTCCGGATGCACTGCGCCAGAAACAGGCTGTCTTCTCCGTTGCTGTATCTCGCTCCGCCGCCGAAAAGAAGGGAAAAGGTCACGCCTGCCTCATGAAGCTTTTGCGTCCTTGCCGCAAAGCTGAAAGTGGGGTAGCGTCCGCAGTTGTACCAGCGCACCCGGCCATAGCCGTCGATGTGATAGGTCCTGCGCTCCTTAGGCACATCCACGTTGAACAGGATCATGTCCGCCTCCGGATTTTTCTCAAATTCCCCGATCACCGCCTTCACGGCGCCCGGGCGGTAAATGATATCCTCGTCCGCGAACAGGCACAGATCTCCGTCCGCCCGCATCAGGCAGTTATTCCGGGACAGTCCCACGCCCCGCTCCGCGAAGCTGTAGCAGCGGATCCGGTTTCCCTCGAAGGTATATTCCCGGTATTCGTTCCTGTCGCACTGATTGACCACGATCGCGTCCGCCTGAAGGTTCATCCGCTCCGCCAGCGTCTCCACGTTCTCATTTACCGCAGAAACCAGAAACTGCAGTCTCATGCGCGGCCTCCCTTTCTTCCGTAATAGGCGCCAAGAAAGCTGTCCTTCGCGCCATAGATCACCGCTCCCAGCACGGGGATCTCCAGCTTCCCGAGCAGATCCAGAAGCCGTCCGGCCATCCTGCCGCTCCCCTTTCCCCAGGGAAGAAGCAGAAGGACGCCGTTCTGCCGCATCCGCTCCGCCGCCTTCCTGTCAAAGGGCCAGACTTCCCCTTCCGCCGGAATGGGCAGCAGTCCGTCCAGGTCTGCCTGAGCCTCTGCCGGCTCCGTCCGTCCGAAAGCCGACGCGGCACTGGCCGCGTCCAGGACGGATACGCGCTCCCTGCCCTTCAGGCAGACGGCCAGTCCGGTTTCCAGCTCCCGGATCAGGCCCAGATCCCGCTTTTCCGTCAGGATCCCGAGCACCGGAAGCCCGTACCGGTTCTCAAAATCCGCCTCCAGATAAATGGAATCGTCCAGGCAGTAGTAAACCAGCCAACCGAAAAAGCCGGCGGCAGCTCCCAGAAGCAGTCCCAGAAGCGCCGCGTTCGCCGTCTTTGTCCCCCGGGGAACCCGTTTTGCTTCCTCCAGGAGCCAGCAGTCCATGCCGTCCAGCCCCTCGATGGAATGGCCGAAGCGGTCCAGGCCGTACACATAGGCCTCCGCGATGGTTTCCGAAAGCGCGGGATCCCGCGTGGTAATGTACAGCGGCATGATCTTCACATCGTTCATCGCTCCGACCGAGACGGAAGCCTTCACCTGCTCCTTCGTGATCCCTTCCGGAAGCGCTTCAAGGACGAAGTCCAGCACCTCGTCCGTCTTCATGATCTCGCCCCAGGTATAGGCGTTGTAATAGTCTTCGATCTGACCATATTTTTCACTGTCGAAATAGATGCGGTACTGAGAAAAAACCTGGTATTCCGGCGGTCCTGCAAGGACCACCGCAGCCAGCAGATACAGACCGGCCGAGGCGGCCGCGCCGAGAAGCCCTGCGGCGGCGATCAGCCGCAGCCTTCTGAAAAGACAGAGAACAAGGCGCTTTCCGTCCATGCCCTCCTGCCAGAATCGTTCGTCCTTCCTCATTTATTGTCCTCCTGCGCCTCCTGCTTCATCGCCGTGATCTGCTTCTCATCCACGCCCTCCGTGCTTTCCGGGCGGAACAGGATCTTCAGCGTCAGGAGCATCAGCTTGATATCCAGCCATACGGAATAGTTCTCAATGTAGGTCAGATCCAGCTTCAGCTTGTCATAGGGCGTGGTATTGTACTTTCCATACACCTGGGCATAGCCCGCAAGTCCCGCCTTCACCTTGGTTCGGAAGGCAAACTCCGGCATTTCCTCCAGATACTGGGAGATGATCTCCGGCCGTTCCGGTCTGGGGCCGATAAAGCTCATCTCTCCCTTCAGGATATTGAACAGCTGAGGCAGCTCGTCGATGCGCACCGCCCGGATAAAGCGTCCGATGGGCGTGATCCGGGAATCGTGCTTCGCGGCCAGCCTCGCCACGCCGTCCTTTTCCGCGTCCACCCGCATGCTGCGGAATTTGAGGATGGCAAATTCCCTGCCGCCCCTGGTGCATCGGATCTGCTTATACAGCACCGGGCCGCCGTCGTAAAGCCGGATGGCGATGGCGGTTACAAGCATGAACGGGGAAGCGATGACCAGAAGGATCAGGGAGCAGACGATATCGATGCAGCGCTTGACGATCCGCTGCTCCACCGTCAGCGCGTTTTCCCGGGTGAGCAGGATGGGCGTATCGAACAGGTGAAGCTGTTCCGAGCCCTTGATGATCACATCCGGGATCTTCGGCATCAGATAGATGCGGATGGAGCGGCTGTAGCAGTATTTCAGCAGCTTGTTGCGCACCGCCGTGGGGATGTCCCACAGCACCACGCCGCCGTAGCCCTTTTCCATTTCGTTAAAAAGCGCCTCTGCCCCTTCCTCCAGGCCCATGCACTTTACGATATCGTACTTGTCCTTCCTGCTGGCAAATTTATGCAGGATATCGTCGATGGAACGCTCCCCGTGGATCAGCAGCAGCCTTCTGGGCGGAAAGATCCTGCGGTAAACCCGGTTGGCCAGAAAGATCCAGACAGCGGACCAGACCAGCTGCAGCCCCATCATTTCCAGAAACGGCGCGGCCGGGATCAGCCAGCCGTGGATCAGGGCCAGCTGAAAGTAGGACATGACATTGACACAGATCAGAGAAAAAATCTGCGACAGGAACGTTTCCATCGGTTTCAGATAGCCGATCCTGAGCCCGCCGTACAGATTGGAAAACAAAAACAGGAGCACCGCATAGATCAGCAGGATCAGAATATGTCCGTTGAAATACAGCTTGATATCATAGATCAGGATATAAGGATAATAGAATCCAAACCATTTCCAGGCGTAAAAGCCTACCATGGCAATCATCCCAACAGCGGATATCAGCAGGATCAGCAGTCTTTTTGCGGTTTCCCTGTCGTTCATAGCTCCTCACATTCCGCCGCGTCCGCGGCATCGTTTTTTCTTCCTTCTGTAGTTTACCACACCGGCCGGTATCGGACAAGAGCCGCCATTCCGGGCCGGCCCGGCCTGGATCCGCCCGGGGTTAGATCCGTCTCGCCGTCGCCCGCAGGGCCCAGAAGAACAGATAGTACGCGCTTGCCGCCGCGGAGAGCCTCTCCTGATCCCGGTACAGCCTCCAGATGCGCCGCACCGCCTCCGCCTTATTGGAGGAAAGGGAATTCTTCGGCCGCCGGTAGACGGCCAGATTCTCATTCAGTCCGTGGGCCGTATAGCCCGCCCGCAGAATCCTCCACCAGGTCGCCGTATCCTCGCTCTTCACATCCGGCATGAGGATCAGCCTCCGGTCGATCTTTTCCAGATCGAACATCACCGTCGTGGTAAAGATCACCGTACGGGAGAGGGCCTCCCGGTAGGAAAGTGTCCGCGGCACGCGGACAATCTTTCCGTTTCCTACCGCGTTTTCATCTCCGAACTCATATGCGGTAAAAGCAAAAGCAGCCTGCCTTTCCTTCAGAAAGGCAAGCTCTTTCTCCAGCTTTGTTTTTTTCCACAGATCGTCGGAATCCAGAAAGGCCAGATACCTTCCTTCCGCCAGGCGGATCCCTTCGTTGCGCGTCCGCGCCGCGCCGACATTTTCCGACAGCCGCACCGGACGGATGCGGCTGTCCGCGCGGGCCGCAGCCTGAAGCATGCGGAAGCTTTCATCCGAAGAGCAGTCGTCCACGGCGATCAGCTCCCAGTCCTGATAGGTCTGTTCCTGTACGGATGCGACCGTCTGCGTAAGCCAGGCCGCCGCATTGAACACAGGCATCACGATACTGATCCGTTCATTCATAGTATTTCTCAGATTTCTTCCTTTATCAGATAAATGGGCCTCTTTTTCACTTCCATATAGGTCTTGGACAGGTACTGCCCCACAATGCCGAGACAGAACAGCTGCACGCCGCTCACCATGCAGATGATGCAGGTCATGGAGGGCCAGCCGCCCACCGGATCCCCGAACAGCAGCGTTTTGATGATGATGACGAAGATCATCAGAAACGCGATGATGCAGAACAAAACGCCCATGACGGAGGCGAGGGCCAGCGGAGCCGTGGAGAAGGCGGTGATCCCGTCAATGGCATACAGGAACAGCTTCCAGAAGGACCATTTCGTCTCCCCGTGCACACGTTCAATATTCTCATATTCCATCCATTTGGTTTTAAAGCCGACCCAGCCGAAGATTCCCTTGGTAAAGCGGTTGTATTCCGTCATCTTCAGAATGGAATCCACCACCTGTCTGCTCATGAGCCGGTAATCCCTGGCTCCGTCCACAATCTCCGTTTTGGAGATGTGGTTGATCAGCCTGTAAAACATGCGGGCAAAGAGCGACCGGATGGGCGGCTCTCCCTTTCTGGAGACTCTTCTGGTGGCAACGGAATCATAGCCCTCATGGATGTAGGAAAACATCTCCGGAAGCAGGGCGGGCGGGTCCTGCAGATCCGCGTCCATCATCACCACATAGTCTCCCTTCGACTTTTCCAGCCCGGCGTAAATGGCCGCTTCCTTTCCGAAATTCCGGGAAAAGGAAACCAGACGCACGCCCGCGTCCTTTTCCCGCAGCTTCTTCACCTCGGCGACGGTTCCGTCCCTCGACCCGTCGTCGATGTACAGGATCTCCACCTCCAGCCCTTCCTTTTCAAAAAAAGGCCGGTTCTTCATCAGCTCCTCATAAAAGCAGGCGACATTTTCCTCCTCATTGTAGCAGGGGACAATGACACTCAGCAGACTCATCTGTTCCTCTTTCCCGCGGCCTTTGGCCGCATTTTCATGCGAAGAATTGCCTGCGCAATTCTTCCAGGAAATCGGCAAAGCCGATTTCCGCTCCTCTTTCCCGCGGCCTTTGGCCGCATTTTCATTCATGCAAAGAACGGCGCAGACCGTGTGCGCCCGTCTGACCTCTTCAGGAAACGGACAGATCCAGCCGGACCCGGTCCGCTATCCTCGCGATATATTCGCTGTTGGTCGGCCGGGGCACGCCCGAAGCGCTGCTGTAGCCGAACAGCTCCTCGAATACCGCCGGATTCCCTCTCTCCCAGGAAACCTCGATCGCGTTGCGGATCGCGCGTTCCACCCGCTGGATATTGGTGTGCGCGCGTTTGGCGATCCCCGGATACAGCAGCTTGGTCACGCTTCCCACAAGCTCCATGTCCCGGGCCGTCAGCACGATGGCCTCGCGAAGGTAATAATACCCTCTCAGATGGGCGGGAACTCCCAGCTCCAGCATCAGAGCGGACACATAGCGTTCCATCTGCGTTTCCGTTGCTTCTATGGTGATCATCTTCTGCTTCCTCCTGCGTTTTGATTCCGGAAATTCTTTCCAGAATCTATCTTACCATGTCCGCAGGGAAAAGCAGAACCGGAATCCGTCGAGAAATTTCGACCGGAAACGCCAGGGATACGCCTCTTTTCCGTACAGGCGTCCCCGCCGCCGGCGTCACAGATAGGCGTCTTCGCCCTTTTCCGCCAGCGTCTCCACGATCTCCTTCACCCGCTGCGCCTCAGACGCAGGGCAGACCAGAACCGACTTCCCGGCCTGTACGATGATCAGATCCCGCACTCCCACCGCCGCGATCAGCCTGTCTACAGAATACGCGGTACAGCCCCGGCTGTCAAGAAGCAGCGTCTTTCCCACGGCGATGTTGCCGTTCTCATCCCTTTCCTTCAGGGCGTCGAAGGCGTCCCAGCCCCCCACGTCGCTCCAGCCGAAATCTCCCGGGATCATCAGCACATGATCCGCTCTTTCCATAATACCATAATCCACGGAGATTTTGGGAATCTCAGGATAAATTTCCCATAAAATCTCTTCCTCCCGTTCTGTCCCGAAGCCCTCCGCCAGCCTTTCCAGACAGGCGTAGATATCGGGAAGCAGCCTTTTAAACCAGGAAAGGATGGTAGAGGCGCGCCAGATGAACATGCCGCTGTTCCAGGCATAGCCCTCGGCCAGATACCGCTTCGCCGTTTCCTCATCCGGCTTTTCCACAAATTCTTCCACCCTGTGCCAGGGCTTTCCCTCCACTGCCGCATTTCTGATATATCCGTAGCCCGTGGACGGGAAGGTCGGACGGATTCCGATGGTGACAAGCGCGTCCGTTTCCTCCGCCGCCGAAACAGCCTGCCGCAGGGTCTGCCGGAATCCTTCTTCGTCGCGGATATAGGGATCGGAAGGGACCACGCACATGATGCCGTCCCCGTATTTTTTCAGGATGGTCATCGCCGCGTATCCGATGCAGGCCGCCGTATTTCTTGCCGCAGGCTCTCTGAGGATATGATCCTCCGCAACCCGTCCCGCAGTCTGGGAAAGCATCTCCTGCGCCTGGGCCGCGTTCGTGACGATGAAGGTTTCCCGCGCCACGCCGGCCAGCCGGTCCAGGGCCTCGTTCACCAGCGTCTCCTTCCCCGAAAGATTCAGAAACTGCTTGGGCTTTTTCCTGGTAGAAAGCGGCCACAGCCTGGTCCCGCCTCCTCCTGCCATTACCACACCATATACGTTCATCATGATCCCGCCTTTCCTTTCCAATTTGATTTGTTCCTGCCGTGTTTCTGTCCGGATCAGCCGTCCGACGGCCGGAAGCCCGCGCGCAGGTTCCCCTTCTCCCGAAGCTCGATGTCCTGCACCCGGGGAGCGGAAGGGAACTTGTCATAGCCGATCTTCCCGCCGTCCGCGGGGACATAAACCGTGATCCCGTCCAGCTCCCAGGCCACCGCCTCATATTCTCCGTAGCCCTGCTGTCTGACATAATACGGCTGCCCCGCTGAGGAGCGCACCGCCGCGGAAAGATCCGCCGCCTTGTACAGCAGGAAAACGCCCGCGCACAGCAGGAAAACGCTCCTGGCC
The DNA here is from genome assembly GCA_019115665.1 of Candidatus Eisenbergiella pullistercoris. Classification (GTDB taxonomy): domain Bacteria; phylum Bacillota; class Clostridia; order Lachnospirales; family Lachnospiraceae; genus Eisenbergiella; species Eisenbergiella pullistercoris. The sequence goes on from DXDD01000145.1 coordinate 14,841, forward strand.
GCTCCGGTCCCGCGTTCTCTGCCTCCTCCGGCCGTTCCGCCCATCCGCGCGTTCCGCATTCCGGCCTTTTCTCCGCCGGACGCTGTCAGGAAGCAGAACCAGAAACCCGCGGTTCCCGCCGGAAGGGCGATCACATAAGCGTAGCCGTAACGAACAAGAGGCGCGGAGAACTGCCAGAACAGGTAGCCGATGAGAAGGACCGCGCCGTACAGAAGCCAGTCCCGGCCCAAAAAGCTGCTTCCTTTCCTTCTCCGTTTCCATGCCCCTGCGGCGCAGATAACCAGCGATGCCGCGTCCGCCGCGGCGCACAGGACGCAGGAGACAATCCACAGCTTTTCCATGCCGCGCAGCCGCGAAAACCAGTTCCCTGCCCATCCGGCAAACGGCGTGTCATACAGATTCACATCGTACAGCCCTCTGGCGAAGACCTGGATCTCTTTGGCGTCCGAATCCGCATACCCCTTCTCCATCTTCCAGTCCACAGAAAACAGATCCACGAAGGTAAACGGATAAAACAGCCAGCCGGAGATCAGCACGCCCCGGATCATCCAGGGCAGACAGATCAAAAGCCCCAGCCCGAGATACAGGCCGATCTGCCTCCATTTTTTCCCGGCCAGCAGCATCGCCGCCGGCTTCAGCGCCAGCGCAAGAAGCACCGCCGCCGAAAGCTTCACGGTCACCGTAAAGACCAGAAGCAGGGACAGCAGCGCGTAGGGCGCAGCGTTTTTTTCGCCCGCCTCCAGTTCGTCCAGCCAGGCGGTCAGCACATAAAATACCAGCAGCATGGCGAAATAATCCGTGGCCGGGGAAACGATCTCCCCGAAGAGGACCGTCAGATAATAAACCGCTCCCAGCCGCATGAAATCCGAGATCCGGACCCGTCTTCCCGTCCCCAGCGTCAGAAGCCCGCAGACGCACTGGATGGCGACGGCCAGAGCCAAAAAGCCCTGCGCCGCATGCACGGGCTGGCCGAACAGCCATTTCATGGAAAAAAGGGCGCAGAGCGCGAAGGCCGCGCTGTTATAGGCAAATCTGCTGTGCAGGTTTCCCAGCCCCGGCGCCACGCCGTATTCCTCGATCCAGCGGATCGCCTGCGCATGGTACAGATCCGTATCCACATGCAGAAAGCCCCGGGACGTGCCGTATGCCAGAAGCAGCGTCAGAGCGGCCAGGAGCAGGAGCTTCGGCCGGGACAGTTCTTTCCGCCGCAGCCTCCAGAACTCCGCCAGCCTTTTTCGCAGGAGAACCGCCGATAAAACGCAGAAAAGGGCAAGAAGCAGATTCGCCCCCGCCCCCACGCCGCCGAACAGGCTGAAAACCTGCGCGTATCCCGTAAGCGCCGCCAGCCCGGCCATCCATACGCCGGTTACTCTCTTCGGCCGGTATCCCAGCCTTTCAAAAGGCGCAAGGAAGACAAAGCCCGTCAGGAAAGCCGTTATTGAAAGCCAGCACCAGTTCAGCAGCACATAAAGCATGTTCCGTTTTTTCCTCCGCGCCGAAGCGCCCGGCGCTGCGGGCATGCAGCGCTCCGGCGGTCCTTCGGCAGTTACTTCCGATTTCTGTTCTTATATTCCTCGCAGCTCATTCCGGCCACCGCCTTCATGTCCGCGTTCATCATCATGGCCACAAGGCCCCTGAAGTCCACCCTGCGCTTCCAGCCAAGCTCCCGCTCCGCCTTTTCGCAGTTGCCCCAGAGGAATTCCACCTCCGCAGGGCGGTAGAACTCCGGATTCACATCCACCAGAAGACGCCCCGTATCGGAATCGTAGCCCTTTTCCCATACGCCCTCGCCTTCCCAGCGGACGGTGATCCCCACCTCGGCGAAAGCGGCCTCCACGAATTCCCGCACCGTGTGCGTCTCGTTGGTGGCGAGCACATAATCTCCGGGCTTCTCATGCTGCAGCATCAGCCACATGCCTTCCACATAATCTCCCGCGAAGCCCCAGTCTCTCTTGGCGTTCATGTTGCCCAGAGAAAGCTTTTCCTGTCTGCCCGCCAGAATATTCGCGATGGCCAGGGTGATCTTTCTGGTCACGAAATTCTCGCCTCTTCTGGGAGACTCATGATTGAACAGGATCCCGTTGCAGGCGAACATGTTATAGGATTCCCGGTAATTTACGGTGATCCAGTAGGAATACAGCTTCGCCACACCGTAAGGGCTCTTGGGATAGAAGGGCGTCTTCTCGCTCTGAGGCGCGGTCTCCGGCAGTCCGCCGAACAGCTCGGAGGTGGACGCCTGATAGAAACGGCAGGGACCGCCGTTGATGCGGATCGCCTCCAGCAGCTTGAGGGTGCTGATGCCCGTAGCGTCCGCCGTATATTCCGGCACCTCGAAGGAAATTCCCACATGGGACTGAGCCGCCAGGTTATAAACCTCCGTCGGCTTGATCTCCGCCATCAGCCGCATCAGGCCGCTGGAATCCGTGGTATCCGCGTAGTGCAGGAAAAACTTGACATTATTATAGGGGGAATGGAGCAGATGGTCAATCCTTGCCGTCACGGAAATGCTGTGCCGTCTTACAAGACCGTGCACCTCGTATCCCTTTTCCAGAAGAAATTCCGCAAGATAGGAACCGTCCTGTCCGTTTACGCCTGTTATCAGAGCCACATTTTTCATATTTTTTATTCTCCTTTCCGAAGCATTTCTCTCTGCCGTTAAGCCATTGCCCACTATATCATGCCGGATTCCTGCTGACAATTTATTATATTGCCGACAAATGGGAATATATTGCTATCAGTCTCCTTTTGCAGTATAATAGAAAAAACCGTGCAGAAAGCGGGAAAATGCACGCCCCTTTTCTGCGGAAAGGAACCGGATGGCAAAATCTGTATCGGACCGGGTGCTGGCGACCCCCTCCGCTCACGCAAGAGCCCGTTACCTTTACGTCCAGGAGATCGGCACCCTGACCTCCATGGAACCCCATATCAGCTCCCGCGAGAACCTGAGCTCCTATCTCTTCCTGACGGTGCGCCGGGGCGAAGGCTATCTGACCTACCGGGGGAAACGGCATTTCATCAAGACCGGCGACTGCGTCTACATCAACTGCCGCAACCAGTACGCCCATGAAAGCACGGCGGAGCATCCCTGGACGCTGATGTGGGTGCATTTCAACGGAAACGGGGCGGACGATTTCTATCAGACCTACCAGGAGCAGGAGCGCGGCTCCATTTTCCATCCGCCGGATCCGGCTCCCTTTACGGACAGTTTGACCGCTCTGTACAGTCTGATGCATGAAAAGCCTTCCCTGATGGAGCTGTACGCCCACCGCTATCTGACGGACCTGATCACCCTCTGCTTTACGGGAGGGCGTCCGGAAGCCGGGCAGGAGGATTCCGTCTCTCCCAAGCTGCTTTCCGTCCGGCAGTATCTGGAAGAGCATTACATGGAAAAAATCACTCTGGAGGAGCTGTCCTCGCGCTTTTTTATCAGCAAATATCACCTCTCCAGAGAATATAAAAAGCATTACGGCATCACCATCGGAAATGACCTGACCGCGCGAAGGCTGTCCCACGCCAAATCGCTCCTGCGCTTTTCGGACGGCTCCATCGAAGGGATCGCCGCCGCCTGCGGCTTTTCCGATGCAGGCTACTTCATCAAGGTCTTCCGGAGGTCGGAGGGAATGACCCCTCTGGAATACCGCCGGAAATGGTAAACTGCAGGAAATGGCAAAACGACGGAAAACGGCGGCCTTCTGCCCGCTAAAGGACCGCCGGGAAAGGAAGCTTTCATGACTGGAAAAAGAAATCTGTGGAAAGTCGCCGCCGCGCTGGAGGCCTGGTTTTCCTCCTTCGCCCTCATCCGCGTCTGCGGGCTGGAAACGACCGGCATCTTTTCCCTCGTTTTCTTCTTTTTCTGCTTCCAGATCTTTCTTCTGGGAGCCGGCAGGGAACGGGAGGATCTCCTGACAAGGGACGGACACAGACTGGTGCTCTCCCTTTCCGCCGCAAAACGGCGGAAGGCTTCCGCAGCCCTCGGTCTGTTCTTTGCGCTCCTCTGCCCTGCATGCGAACGGGAAACGCTTACCGAAGGGCTGACCAGCCCTCTGTTTCAGGCCGTCAGCCTTCTGTTCTGCGCGGCCGGCTTCTTTTTTCTGTTTTTCCGGGGGCTCAGACTGCTCTTTTTTTATCTGGAAAAGCGGACGAAGCGCATCCTCGGCCTGAGAAATCCCAGCCTTCAGGATCAGAAGCTTCCCCGGCAGATGAAGCTTCTGATTCCGCTGATCCTGCTGTGCTGCTGGCTTCCCTGGTTTCTCTATCAGTTTCCCGGCGTCATGACGCCGGACAGCCTCAGCCAGTACAGTCAGGCCATGGGGCTTTCGCCCGGCAGCGATCATCATCCCTTTGCGCATACCCTGCTCATCCGGCTGCTCCTTTCTCTGGGAACGGCGCTCTTTCACAATGTCTATGCGGCCATCGCCTGCTATACCGCCTTTCAGATGCTCCTGATGGCGGCGATCCTGTGCTATTGCCTGTGCATCCTGTACCGGTACGGCGCGGGCAAGAAGCTGTGCTTCCTTTTTCTGCTCTTCTACGCCTGCGTTCCCTATAACGGGAACTTCGCCGTGACGATGTGGAAGGACGTACTGTTTTCCGGCTTTCTGCTCCTGTTCGGCCTTTTTGTCTATCAGCTGCTCCACCTGTATTCTTCCGGAGAACGGCTGAAAAGAAAGCCGGGGCTTCTGATCCCGCTCCTGCTTTCCGGCCTGCTGGTCTGCCTTTTCCGTTCCAACGGCCTGTATCTGTTCCTGCTCACCCTTCCCTTTCTGGTACTCGGCCTGCGGCGGGAATGGAAGCTCCTGCTTCCGGGGCTGCTCCTTACGGCGGCGCTTGCCCTGTGCATCAAGGGGCCTGTCTATGACGCCCTCGGCGTGGCGAAGCCCGCCTTTTCCGAATCCCTCTCCATCCCCGCCCAGCAGATCGCCCGGGTGGTATATGAAGGGAGGGAGCTTACGCAGGAGCAGATCGATCTGCTGGATCGGACCGTGGACTACGATTCCATCGCGGCGTATTACCAGCCGGAGCTTTCCGATCCCGTCAAGGCTCTGATCCAGTACGGCGATCCGGAATATCTGGACGCCCATAAGGGCGAATATCTGAAGCTGTGGCTCCGGCTCGGCCTGCGCTACCCTGCGGATTACTGGAACGCCTTCGTGGATCAGACCCACGGCTACTGGTACCCCGGAAATCCGGGGCTTACCGTCAATGAAAGCATCTCCCCCAACGACCTGGGACTTTCCGGCCAGTCCGTTCTGGCAGGAACGCCGGCCTGGAAGATCGCGGAGATCCTGAACAAGCTTTATACCATCTTTCCGCTTTACGGCCTTCTTTACAGCATCGGCTTTTTCACCTGGGCCGCCGTTTTCTGGTGCGCGAACTGCGCGCTGAACGGCAGGAAGAGAAACTGCCTCCTGTTCGTTCCGTTTTTTGCCCTGATCCTGACCCTCTGCCTGGCTACGCCCGTGGCCGCGGACCTGCGCTACGGCTACCCGCTGATCCTCTCCATGCCGCTGCTTCTGTGCGCCGGGCTGGAGGTTCCGATCAAATAGAAATCTCTCTTCCCCTGTCCGGCCGCGCGGCGCAAAACGGCGGCGTCCGGGAAAAATGCTCCCCCGGACGCCGCCGTTTCTCGGGCCGTTTCTCTCAGAACAATACGCGCAGGCCGTTTTCTCAGCCCAGCTCTTTTTTCATATATTCCGCGATCGCGTCGTGCCAGTCCGCGAACATGAAATCCGTGGTCAGCTTGAACATCCGGTTTTCCAGAATGCTGTAGGCCGGACGCGGAGCAGGCGCGCCGTATTCTTCGGTGGTCACGTCCACAATCTGCGTTTTCTTTCCCGCCAGCTGCAGCACCTGTCTGGCAAAGTCCGCCCAGCAGCAGCTTCCCTCGCAGGTGGCGTGGAACAGTCCGTAATTCTCCGTGAACAGCAGCGCGTCGATGGCCTTCGCCAGCTCGGAAGCGCTGGTCGGAGAACCCACCTGATCGTTCACCACCGTGATTTTGTCATGCGTCTCGGAAAGCCGGAGCATGGTCCTGGCGAAATTCTTTCCATCCCCGTACAGCCATGCCGTGCGCAGGATGAAATAACGGTCCGCGAAGTCCTTCACGAAATTTTCTCCCGCAAGCTTGGTGCTTCCGTACGCGCTCTGAGGATCCACCGCATCCGTCTCCACATAGGGCATTTCCCTGTTTTTCCCGTCAAATACATAATCCGTGGAAATATGCACCAGCTTCGCCCCCGTTTCCCGTGAAGCGATGGCCAGGTTTCTCGCGCCGATGGCGTTGATCTTAAAAGCGTTGTCATAATCGGTTTCGCATTTATCCACATTCGTATGGGCCGCACAGTTGATGATGGCATAGGGCTGCACCTGTCTGGCCAGCTCCATCACGCTGTCGATCCTCGTGATGTCCAGCTCTCCCACATCCGTATTCACAAGGCTCAGATCCTCTCTGCCCTGATAAAGCTGGTTCACCGCCCGTCCCAGCTGTCCGTTGCATCCGGTCACAATGATTTTCTTCATGGCTTCCTCCGTCTCACGCTCCTGAAATTTTCCGCGGCAGAAACAGTTCTCCATCCGCAGGATTTTTGACGTTTCCCCGCCTTCCGGCAGGCTCTGCTTTATTCTATCACACCTTCTGACGCTTTGCCATGAAATTTTCAGCCCAGGGGGCGGACGGCGTCCGCGTATGATTACGGTTCGCTCCCTGCCATTCGCAAACCCGCGCTTCGCGCTTTCTCCGGCTTCCAAATCTTAATTTTTCTTAATTTTCTGCAAATCCACATTTTCCATAGTGACAACCGCCCTTTCGGTAGACTATAATAGAAAACAGCGTCGGCGGCCAGAGCCGCCTTAGCATCTGCAGCGGTCCGTTTTTCTGCGCTGTTTTTGCCCGCCGGTGCGGACCGATTTTCAGGAAAGAGAGGTATACAGATGAAAAAACTGAGCGTAATGCTTTTGCTTGGCCTTTCCGCCGTCATGCTCCTTGCCGGCTGCGGGAAAAAGGAAACCGTTCCGGAGGAGGTTCCGTCCATAACCGGCGAGACCATTCCGGAAAGCGTCCCCGCCGAGACGGAGACGGAAACGGAAACAGCGGCGGAGGACGTTCCGCCCCAGGAGGGCATGGTGCGCAGCACTCTGACCAACGAATGGATCGACGGCGCGATCGCCGACCAGCGGCCCATCGCGGTCATGGTTCCCAACGATTCTCCCGCCCTTCCCCATTACAGCCTTTCCCGGGCCGATATTCTGTATGAATGCCAGGTGGAAGGAAACATCACCCGTCTGATGGCGGTGTTCAAGGACTGGGACAGAGAGGATATGACCAGGATCGGGAATGTGAGAAGCCTGCGCGATTATTATGCCTACTGGTCCTTTGAGTGGGATGCCATTCTTTTCCACTACGGCGGTCCCTATTACATTGAGGACGTGGTGGAGAAGAGCAGCACGGAAAATGTCACCGGAGCCGGCTACGGCGAATCCGGCAAAAAAGGACTCTTTGACGGCGCCTATTTCCGCTCCAACGACAGAAAGGCTCCCCAGAACGCCTATCTGAGCGCGGAGGGAGTGAATAAAGCCATCGAGCACTTCGGCTACTCCAAAACCTACCGGGAGGATTATTACAATCCGGACCACTTTAAATTTGCGTCCGAGTCCTCGCCGAATACCCTGGAGCAGTACGAGAATTCCTTCGCCGTGAAGAAGATCGATATGTCCGCCTGCTATCCGATCTCCGACACCTATTTTGAATACAATGAAGAGGACGGGCTGTTCTACCGCTACGAATACGGCGAGCCTCATGTGGACGCCGCCTTCGACAATCAGCAGCTTGCCTTCAAAAACGTTCTGGTTCAGTTCGCCTATTATGAGCAGCGGGACGACAACGGCTACCTGGCCTTCCAGGTACACGACGATACCAAGGACGGCTACTTCTTCACCAACGGCCGCGGCATCCATGTTACCTGGGAGAAGACCGCGGACTACGAGCCCACCAGATACTATGACGACAATGGAAATGAAATCGAACTCAACACCGGAAAGACCATGATCTGCATCGTGGAGGACGGGGACGAGTTCGGGTATGACTGAACGGATATGACGGAACAGGGACGACCGGACAGATAATGACCGGCGAAACGCTTTACGCAGAATGGGGCTGTCAGGCGCCGTATGATCACGGCGCCTGGCAGCCCCTCTTTTCTCCGGCCGTGCCGGACAGGCTCCTGCCCATCCGGCTGCCCCACATATATGCCTCAGCATTTTTCATCCGATCTTTCAAGCCTTCCCGCCCAGCTCCAGCCTGTTCACCGCCGAGAAGATCGCTCTGACGGAAGCGCGCGTGATGTTGGAGCTCACGCCTACGCCGTAGGTCACGCGGCCGGTATCCGCATCCAACAGGTGGATGTAGGCCGCCGCCTGAGAGCCCGCGCCGCTCTGAAGGGCGTGCTCCTCGTAATCGAGGATCTTGGTCCGCACGCCAAGCTCCATCTGCAGTCCTCTCTGCACCGCGTCGATGGGACCGTTGCCCACCGCGACAAAGGTCTTTTCCTTTCCGTGATCCGTATAAAGGACCGTAACCTTCGTATCGAAATCGGAGCTGGTCTCTCCGGTCAGGTCGTCGATCTTCAGTCTGCGGAAATGGATGGGCTCCTTTTTGTCCAGGTATTCCTTCCGGAACGCGTCCATGATCTGATCCGGAGACACCTCTCCCTGCTTTTCGGAAATGGCCTGGATCACATTGGCAAATTCCCGGTGCATGGCCTTCGGCAGCTTGAAGCCGAAATAGGTATCCATGATGAACGCCACGCCGCCCTTTCCGGACTGAGAGTTGATGCGGACGATGGGCTCGTATTCCCTTCCGATATCCGCCGGATCGATGGGCAGATAGGGCACCTGCCAGATCTCCGACTTCCTCTCCTGCATGGCGTGTACGCCCTTGTTGATCGCGTCCTGATGGGAGCCGGAGAATGCGGTGAACACCAGCTTGCCCGCGTAAGGATGTCTGGCGTCGATGGGCATCTTGCAGCATCTTTCATAAATCTCGATGATATCATTGATATGCTCGATATTCAGCTGCGGATCGATCCCCTGAGAAAACATATTGTAGGCGATGGTGAGCACATCCACATTTCCGGTACGTTCGCCGTTTCCAAAGAGGGTTCCCTCCACGCGCTCCGCCCCCGCCAGAAGCGCAAGCTCCGCGCTCGCCACGCCGGTTCCGCGGTCATTATGGGGATGCACGCTCAGGATGATGCTTTCCCGGTTTTTAAAGTGTCTGTTCATCCATTCGATCTGATCCGCATATACATTGGGGGTATTCATTTCCACCGTGGAAGGAAGGTTAATGATCATGGGATCCTCCTTCGTCGGCCCCCAGGTCTCCTGGACGGCGGTGCAGATCTCCAGCGCGAAATCCAGCTCCGTTCCCGTGAAGCTCTCCGGCGAATATTCCAGAATGATCTTTCCGGGGAATTTTGCCGCCCGCTCCTTCACCATCTTCGTTCCGTTCACGGCGATCTCTATGATCTCTTCCTTCGACGCATGGAAGACCACATCCCTCTGCAGGGTGGAGGTGGAATTATAGATGTGCACAACGGCCTGCTTACAGCCTTCAATCGCCTCAAAGGTGCGGTCGATCAGCTCTTCCCTGCACTGAGTCAGCACCTGAACGCACACATCGTCCGGAATCAGCCTTCTGTCCACCAGCTGCCTGAGAAAATCAAACTCAATCTGGCTCGCCGCGGGAAATCCGATCTCGATCTCCTTAAATCCCAGCTTGACCAGGTACTGGAACATCTCCACCTTCTCTTCCACGATCATGGGATCGATGAGCGCCTGATTTCCGTCCCGCAGATCCACGCTGCACCACACGGGCGCCTTCTCGATTTCCTTATTGGGCCATTCTCTCTCCGGATAATCTACCACCGGATTCTTCCGATATCTCCTGTAATTAAGCATTTCTTTTCTTTCCTTTCCAAATAAAGCCTGAAAAAACGGGCTGTCCGGCGTTCCCGTCCGGCAGCCCGTCGCATCTTCCTATTCCCCGAGGCCGCTTTCGATCGCGCTGACAAGAGCCTTCAGCGCTTCCTCCTCGTCCGCTCCTTCGCAGGTAAGCTCTATCTCGTCTCCGCACTTCACACATGCTCCCAGTACGCTCAGAACGCTTTTAGCGTTCGCCGTATTATCCCGGAATGTAAATGTGATCAATGATTTAAACTGCATGGCCTCCTTGCAAAGATTGCCCGCCGGCCTTAAATGAAGCCCGGTCGGGTTCTTGATTACTACCTTCTGGCTTACCATGACATCAACCTCCTGTTTTCCTGTGCCCGTTCTCAGTCCGAATCTCCGGCATCTCTTTCTCTCTGTTCGCCCGTTTTCATTAGAATCAGTATACCATTATTCCGTGGATATCTCAAGGCTTACAGCATGATATTCTGAATCAGGTCAGCGAGCTTTTTCGCCTCTTTTTCGATCATCTCCTGATCCTTTCCTTCGATCATGACGCGGACTTTGGGCTCCGTTCCGGAAGGGCGGATCAGCACTCTTCCTTCTCCGTCAAATTTCCGGTTCAGCTCGTCGATCGCTTTGGCGATCTCCGGATACTCCATGTACCGGTCCTTCTTGTGGTTCGGCACCTTCGCGTTGATCAGCGCCTGCGGCATCACCGTCATGATCTTCGCCAGCTCGGAAAGGGGCTTTTTCGTATCCACCATGACCTGAAGCAGGTGAAGCGCGGACAGAAGGCCGTCTCCGGTGGTATTTTCATCCAGGAAAATGATGTGGCCGGACTGCTCGCCGCCCAGGCTGGCGCCGATCTCCCGCATGCGCTCCAGCACATACCGGTCTCCCACCTTCGTCTGCTCCATGTTCAGGTGCTCGCGCTCTCCCATTTTGAAAAAGCCCAGGTTGCTCATCACCGTAGCGACGATCGTATCCTTCTTCAGCTTTCCCTGATCCCGCATGTGGACGCCCACAATGCCCATGATCTGGTCGCCGTCCACGATCTCTCCTTTTTCGTCCACGGCGAGAAGACGGTCCGCGTCGCCGTCGAAGGCAAGGCCCACATCCGCCTTTTCATACACCACTCTGGCCTGCAGCTCTTCCATATGGGTGGAGCCGCAGTTCGCATTGATATTGGTGCCGTCCGGCATATTATGGATGGGAACCACGGCTGCGCCGAGCTCTCTGAGCGCTTCCACAGAGGTGTAATGAGCGGCTCCTTCCGCGCAGTCCACCACGATCTTCATGCCGGTCAGATCCACAGGTACCGTCTGGACCGCGTGATTGATGTATTCTTCCTTCGCGTCCGTCCGGTATTTGATCTTTCCCACCATGGTTCCGGTAGGGAATTCCACGCCGTGCATGCCGTTTCTGATCAGAGCCTCGATCTCATCCTCCAGGCTGTCCGGCAGCTTATATCCGTTTCCGTCAAAAAACTTGATCCCGTTGAACTCCACCGGATTGTGGGACGCGGAGATCACGACTCCCGCCTCAACCTTGTACTTCTTCGTCAGATAGGCCACCGCCGGAGTAGGAATGACTCCCACGTAAACCGCGTTCGCTCCCACGCTGCAGATGCCTGCCATCAGCGCGTTTGCCAGCATATCTCCCGAAATCCGGGTGTCGCAGCCCACCATGATCGTGGGACGATGCTCGTTTTCTCTGGTCAGCACCGTGGCTCCCGCCTGTCCGAGCTGCATCGCAAGAAGGGGCGTCAGCTCTTCATTCGCAACCCCTCTTACGCCGTCTGTTCCAAATAATCTTGCCATATTTTCAATCCTTTCCTGCTGCCATCAAGATGCAGTATTCTATGCCGTACCGGCAGCCGCTTCTCCGGCCGCCCCGTGGACCGCCGACACATCCGCCATCACAGACACCGACGCCCGGACCGTTCCCACCTGGGATACCGTATCGGGAAAGGCAACGGAAACCTCCATTTCCACATTTCCCTCCGACAGCACGCTCAGGCCGTTCTCCTGCATCCAGGCTTCCACGTCTATGGTTCCGGAAAGCTGCGACGCGTCAACCGCAGCCAGATTCTGCTCCAGCCCTCTCAGGCGGACATATACCGGATCGTCCGGATCCACCGCCACCTGCCAGCCCTGCGGCACGTTCAGGAACTGGATCTGAGCCGGTTCCAGCCGCCTGGTGGCATCCTCCAGAGGCTCCACAACGGCAGTGACCGTTACCCGCCCGTTAAAGCCGTCGGCGGAGGTATTGGTCAGGCTCACTCCGTCCGGCAGATATTCCCGGATATCGATCAGCTCCACCACATTCTCCTCAGCGCCCGTCAGATCGACCGCCTCCGGCGGAATGACCACGGACTCCAGGTTCGCCAGAACGCTGCTTCTGCCCGCTACCGTCACCCGGTCCGGCGCACAGGTCACCTCTCCGGTCGCCGCATACCCGTCCGCCGGCGTGCCGGACGCGGAAGCCGTCACGGGGATCTCCTTCGTCTGCAGGATGGATATGGACACGCTGGATGTGCTCACGCTCTTGGTGATCCTGCTGCTTGTGATCTCATTGCCGTCCGCGTCATACAGCCGGATCGGCTCGCTGATATTGATGCTTTCCGTCAGGCCTTCCACATTCGCCTCCACGACCGCCCGGTCCACCTGGGAAACCAGGGACTCCGGCCCGGAGATCCGCAGCGCGTTTCCGTCGGTCGTCAGCACTCCGCTGACGATATAGCCGTCCGCCGGCGTGCCGACCTGATCGATCTCGATCACCAGCTGACGCTCCATGCGCTCCTCCACCTCAAGGCGGACCATGTCAATATTGCCGCTGATCTCTATCTGGCTCCCATAGGTCCGGCTGACCGACAGCCGGATGGGCACCGTATTGGTAAAGGAAAGCTCGGAAAAATCCGCCGTCGCCGCAACGTCGGAGGCATTGATATTTTCCAGCACGGAACGGTTCGCCCGGACTGTCACAGTCACACGGTCCGTATCCTCCAGCACCTCCCAGGTCATCCCCTCGTCCGTCAGAAGGTTCGTATTTTCCAGCTCCACCGGGATATTCCGGTAAACCTCCGTATCCACGGGATCGTTGATATTTACGGATACCAGCCACAGCAGCACGGAAAAAATGACAGCCAGGATCTTCAGACCGATATTATTAAAAAGCTTACCTGTTTTTTTCATGCTTCGGCCGTCCTTTCCAGATCCTGCCCTTCACCCTGCTGACCTTGCCCTTCTTCTCCTTCGTTCCGTCAGGCTTGTTCTGGATCTTTTTCAATTCCTCCTCCAGCTCCGCGCCGGTCAGGCCGCGGGACAGATTCCCTTCATAGGCGACGCTGATCTGTCCGGTTTCCTCGGATACGATCACCGTCATGGAGTCCGTCGCCTCGGATACGCCCACGCCCGCCCGGTGCCTGGTCCCCAGCTCCTTGCTCAGGGACATGTTGTCGGACAGAGGCAGGTAACAGGTGGCGGACGTGATCCGGTCTCCCCTTACGATCACCGCTCCGTCATGAAGCGGCGTATTATGCTCGAAAATATTGATCAGAAGCTGGCTGGTAACGATTCCGTCCACGGCGATGCCGGTCCGCTCGTACTCCGTCAGCGGTTCGTTCTGTTCCACCACGATCAGGGCGCCCGTCTTCACCTTTCCCATCTCCACGCACGCCTTGGAGATCTCATGGATCGTTTTGTCCGAAAAGCGCCCGTCCGTTCCCCTGCTCTGCTCAAAGGGGAACAGGGAAGAAAGGAACTCCTTCTTTCCCAGCTGCTCCAACGCTCCCCGCAGCTCCGGCTGCAGAATGACCAGAAGGCCGAACGCGCCGTACATCAGAGCGTTCTGCGCGATCCAGAGAATGGTATTCATTTCAAAAATGGCCGCGATGAGAATGAATACCATGATGAAGATCACGCCTTTTACAAAGACCCACGCCTTGGTATTCCTGATCCACACCATGATGTGATACACCACAAAGGAAATGATGAGGATCTCAACGATATCCGTTATTTTCAGCGACGGCACATGTGCCAGATAATTGTCCGCAAAGGATCTGATCAGTTCCATTTTCCCCTATTCCCGCTGTCTGCCTGCAGCGTCCCGCGTGTTCATGTGCTTCACCCTGCGGTTTCCTCGCTGCGTGGTTATTTTCTTTACCTTCTTTTCAGGCGTGGATACCGTCATCTTCGGCACCGCCTTTACATAATAATAATATTCGTCATCCTCAAACTGCACCTTTTCCGTCCGGGTATAATCCAGGTTAAACCGGAAAAACTGTACCAGGAACGCGACGAGCGCGCCGCCGATGCTTCCCAGCAGCAGTCCCGGAATGGAGAAATCCGCGTCATAGATCAGATCTCCCACCAGGATCACCACGATATCCAGAAGCGCCCCGGAAACGATCGCGATCGTCCAGGAATAGTCCACGGAAAGCCGTCTTATCAGGTAGACCAGGATCGTCGTCACGGCAAACGCGGCGGCAACGATCACCATTTCCCGGCTTCCGAATACGCCGTCCAGGATCTCCCGGATACGGGCGAGCACGGACTCCGCCGCGGAAGCGCTCAGCAGCGACGCGTTCATGCTCATATAGCTGACCAGATAATACACGATCACCCCGCAGACCACCGTAACGGCGGAAAGCGGATTGCCCAGAAGCCCGGCAAGGATCGGGGCCGCGTAGGGAATCCCCAGAACAAACAGAAGCGGCGTGATCAGCGCCAGCACCGTCCCCCCCGGAGAAAAACGGAAATACAGGAGAAAGAGCAGCAGAAAGATCACCAGCGCCACTCCCGCGCATTCCAGAGACACCTCATACAGATGCAGGGTCACGAAGACCGCCGCTGCAAACAGCGTGAAATTCCTCGGCATGAAGGAGCAGACCAGCGCCACGATCAGCACCGCGGCCGCCCCGTTGAGCTGTCCCATATAACCCAGCTGCCCGTTGATCACCAGCAGGCTCACCAGCGCGAGAAGGAACTTCAGCGCCGGTATGGCGTATTCCTCATATTTCACATAAAAATTGCGGATATATTCCCGCAGCACAAGCAATGATGTTATCATAAGCGTTCCTCACAGGAATGCAGGCCCAGGCCCCTCTATTCCTCTTCTTCCTCACTCCCGTCGATCTCCGTCAGCATCCGGTCGAAGGCGGCCGACGCCTTATGGGCCTTCGCATAAACAACGTGCGCCGCCAGCCATGTTGTCAGCAGATATCCTCCGCACAGGATCCCATAGGCAGCCAGCGCATCCTTTCCCAGCTCCAGAAGGGCGTCCACATCCATCGCGTAAAAAATGGCAGTGATCTCATCCAGCCTGTAAAGCAGCCAGATCCCGGCAAGGATGCAGAATGCCGCCGTGACCGCGATCCAGGTCTTCAGAAGCTGAAAGCCCACGAAGTCGCTTCTGAAAAAGCTGCAGACCGCCCGGTCCTTCTTTCCGTTTCCGGCCTCGTATGCCGCCATTCTGGTCATAACCGCCACTTTTTTCTCATTGATCATGCGCCTACAGCCCCTTTCCAATCGCGAGAGTGATAAAAAACACACGCTGTACTCCCGCTTTCCGGCACTCCAGCGCGGCAGCGTCGATCGTGCTGCCCGTGGTATAGATATCGTCAATGATTACAATCGTATTTAATTTTACATCATCCTGCACTATTTTAAAAGCCTTTTTCAAATTATTTTGCCGCGCCGCCCCTTCCAGCTCCTTCTGCGGACGGGTGTTTTTCACTCTGGCGAGATACCCGGAAAGGACGGGGATGCCAAGCCTTTTTCCAAGCTCCCCCGCCAGAAGCTCCGCCTGATTGTAGCCTCTTTCCCGTTCCCTTTCCCGGTGCAGCGGAACGGGCACAAGGGCGTCCGGACGCCAGGAAAGAATCAGGCCTCCCAGGTTTTCCGCAAGCGCGCGTCCCAGGAAGGCGGCGTATTCCCTGCGTCCCTTATACTTGAAGCGATAGATCGTCTGACGGATGCAGGCGTAGGTATACAGGGCGGCTCCCCTGTCATAGATATGTCTGCTGCGGCCGCAGTCATAGCAGTATTCCGCGCCCGCATCCTGCAGCTGCTTCCCGCATTTCAGGCATCTGGGCTCCCGGATCCGCACCAGCGTCCCTTCGCATTCGCTGCAGACATCCCTTCCGAACGGCTTTACCGGCCTGTCGCAGACCGGACAGCGCAGTGGAAAAAGCAGATCCTTCAGGATCCGGCCGGCCCGGCGCGCGCCCTCCGTAAGCTCCTTTTCCGCCCCGGCGCGGCTTTTTTTCAGAAAATAAGGATATTTCTTTTCATTCTCTTTCATCCGGCTCCTTTACCGCCATGATTTCCCGGATTCTTTCATTCAGACCCGTAAAGCGCTTCGCCTCGCTTTCGTTTCTGATCATGTCAAGGACCACCTGCCTGCTCCCCAGTATCGTCACGCAGTCCCTGGCTCTCGTCACTCCCGTATAGAGGAGATTTCTGTTGAACAGCATCCGCGGTCCGCCCAGAAGGGGCATGATCACCGCCGGATACTCGCTTCCCTGCGACTTGTGAATGGTGACCGCATAGGCGAGTTCCAGCTCCGCCGTCTGCTCAAAGGAATAGGTCACCCGGCGCTGTTCGTCGAATTCCACCGTCATGGTCCGGGCAAACGGATCGATCTGCCGGACGACGCCCATATCCCCGTTGAAGATCCCCACGCCGTGATCCACCGGGATCCCGTAACGGCTCACCACCTCCCATTCCAGCTGGTAATTGTTCTTCGTCTGCATCACCTTGTCGCCTTCGCGGAAAAGCGTATCCGACGACTGATATTCCTTTTTGGAGGCCGCCCTGGGATTCAGACAGGTCTGGAGGATCCCGTTCAGGGTCTCCGCTCCCAGATTCCCCTTGCGCATGGGCGTGAGCACCTGGATGTCAAAGGGGCCGGCCTGCACATAGCCGGGCAGCTTTTCCCGGATCAGAAGGATCATATGCTTGTAGATCACCTGCACATTGTCCCGCTGCAGGAAAAAGAAATCCCTGCTTTTGTTGTCCAGCGCGATCTCCTTTCCCTCGTTGATCCTGTGTGCGTTGACCACGATATCGCTCTCCCCCGCCTGACGGAAGATCTTCTTCAGCTCCACCACGGGAAAGGCCCGGCTTTCGATCAGATCCCGCAGAACCTGGCCGGGCCCCACGGAGGGCAGCTGGTTCACATCCCCCACCAGCACCAGCCTGGTCCCGGGAGATACCGCCTTTAAAAGCGACTGAAACAGCTGGATATCCACCATGGACATTTCGTCCACGATCACCGCATCCGCTTCCAGAGGATTGTCGGCGTTTCGCTCAAAATGGGCCCGGCTCATGGAAAGCCCGCCGCTTCCGTTTTCCTCCGGGATCCCGGAAAGCTCCAGCAGCCGGTGGATGGTGCGCGCCTCATACCCCGTGGCCTCGGTCATACGCTTTGCGGCGCGTCCTGTGGGCGCGGCCAGCAGAAGATCCATTCCCTCCGCTTCAAAATATCGGATGATCGTATTGATGGTGGTGGTCTTTCCCGTCCCCGGGCCCCCGGTCAGGATCATCACGCCGTTTTTCACGCATTCCAGAACGGCCTGCTGCTGCAGCGCCTCCAGCTCGATCCCCGATTTTCGGGCCAGCTTCTCAATATCGGCAAGCAGCTTCTCCTCCTCCGACGGCAGCAGTCCGCCCGGTGGGACAAAGCTCATATTCAGGTCCGAAAGCAGCCTGGCGCAGGACAGCTCCGCATAATACAGGGACGCCGCATAGACGAAGTCCTCTCCGTCCGTCTGCCGGATCACCAGCTTCCGCTCCATCGCCAGGTTCGGAAGCTGGAGGCTTACATATTCCCCGGAAAGCCCCAGAAGCTGCGCCGCCTTTTCCAGAAGCCGCGCCCTGGGAAGACAGGTATTTCCCTCTGCGGCGGCCAGCTGCAGGGTATAGAGGATTCCGCTTCTGATGCGGAAATCCGAGTCCGTGTGGATCCCGATCCGGGCCGCAAGTTCATCCGCCCGCCGGAAGCCGATGCCGTCGATATCCTCCGCAAGGCGGTAGGGGTTTTCCTCCAGGATATGATAGACCTGCTCTTTATAGGTCTGGTAAATGCGCATGGCCAGCGCGTTGGAGATCCCGTACTTCTGCAGGTAGATCATGGCTGCGCGCTGATCCTTTTTTTCCTCCATCTGCGCGCCGATCTCCATGGCCTTCCGCTCGCTGATCCCCTTCACCTCGGCCAGCCTTTCCGGTTCCTGCTCTACGATGCGGAAGGTATCCTTCCCGAATTTTCTCACGATCCGGGCCGCCAGGGAGGGGCCCACGCCCCGGACGGCGCCGGAGCCCAGATACCGTTCCATGCTCTGCTCATCCTCCGGCAGGACCTCCTCATAGCTTTCCACCTTAAACTGGCTGCCGTACACGGCATGCTCCACATAGCCGCCGGAAAGCTCCAGGCCCTCTCCCTCGTCGATGGTCTGAAAGCTTCCGACGCAGGTGATCTCCTCCCCGTCCGCGATCAGCTCGAAAACGGTGTATCCATTCTCCGTATTCCTGTATATGATATGCTCCACATATCCGGATACCTTCTCCATCTTCACCCCCGGCGTCCTGATACCGGCTGCAGTTTGGCGATCCGCCCTGATACCGGCAGGGGCTGCTCCCACGGAGCAGCCCCAAATCATTCTGTCCTGCCGCGCCTCAGCTAACGGCGCAGCCTGCATTTTTTCAGATCTCGTCCTTATATCCGCCCAGAAATTCCACATATTTTCCGGTGCCGATGGCGACGGCCGTCATCGGATCCTCCGCGGTCATGGTATTGATCCCGGTCCGCTCGCTGATCAGCTCCTCCAGCCCGCGCAGAAGGCTTCCGCCTCCCGTCAGGACGATGCCTCTGTCGGCGATATCCGCCGCGAGCTCCGGAGGCGTCCGCTCCAGAACGCCGTGGATGGCTTCCACGATCTGCAGCGTGGGCTCCTTCAGCGCTTCCTCCGTTTCCTCGGAGGACACCTTCACCGTCTTGGGAAGGCCCGTTACCAGATTTCTTCCTCTTACGTCCATATAATCCGGCTCCGGCCTCTTATAGGCGGAACCGATCTTGATCTTGATATCCTCGGCCGTCCGTTCGCCGATGAGCAGATTGTGCTTCTTTCTCATATAGCGGACCAGGGCTTCGTCAAAGTCGTCTCCCGCGATCTTGATGGAGGCGCTCACGACCGTGCCTCCCAGGGAGATCACCGCGATATCGGAGGTGCCGCCGCCGATATCCACGATCATGTTGCCGCAGGGGCGGGAAATGTCGATCCCCGCTCCGATGGCCGCCGCGATGGGCTCCTCGATGATGGAAACCTCTCTGGCGCCGGCCTGATAGGTGGCGTCCTCAACCGCCTTCTTCTCCACCTCGGTGACGCCGCTGGGAACGCAGACGGCGATCCTGGGCTTGCGGAAGGTCTTGCGGCCCAGGGCCTTCTGGATGAAATGCTTCAGCATCTTCTCCGTAACGGTATAGTCGGAAATGACGCCCTGGCGCAGAGGTCTGACCGCCACAATGTTTCCCGGCGTACGTCCCAGCATCAGTCTGGCGTCCTCGCCGATCGCTTTGATCTTGTTCGTATCCCTGTCGAAGGCGACCACGCTGGGCTCCTTTAAAACAACGCCTTTTCCTCTGATATATACCAGTATGCTGGCCGTGCCAAGGTCAAT
Organism: Candidatus Eisenbergiella pullistercoris; assembly: GCA_019115665.1. Taxonomy (GTDB): domain Bacteria; phylum Bacillota; class Clostridia; order Lachnospirales; family Lachnospiraceae; genus Eisenbergiella; species Eisenbergiella pullistercoris. The sequence goes on from DXDD01000145.1 coordinate 34,463, forward strand.
TCCAATATCCGTGTACTGCATAATTTCCTCCATTCCCAAACATGGACAGCAAAATGGCGGCCTTCCGCCTCTTTCGCGCGCTGTCCTCTCTATATTATTATGGACCAGTCCGATATGAATCAGGCAGGAATATTCCGCATCCGAAGTGCAATCGAAATAGTGTTGTATTTAAGTCAAAATATTGTTTCTTCTCATCATGCAGAATATACCGTCTGTTATTATAACCCAAAAGCACGGCCTTGCAAAGCTTTTTCATAAAAAATTAAGAGTTGCCCTTTTCTTCCCTTTCCTTCGCCCGTTCCAGCATTTTCTTCACGTAATATCCCGTATAGGAGTCCGGATTTTCCGCCACCTCCTCCGGCGTCCCCTGCGTGACCACGGTTCCGCCTCCGTCTCCGCCCTCGGGGCCCATATCGATGATATAGTCCGCCGTCTTGATCACGTCCAGATTGTGCTCGATGACGATCACCGTATTCCCGCCGTCCGCCAGACGGTGAAGGATGTCCACCAGCTTGTGCACGTCCGCGAAATGCAGGCCCGTGGTGGGCTCGTCCAGGATATAGATGGTCTTTCCGGTGCTGCGCCGGCTCAGCTCCGCCGCCAGCTTGATCCGCTGCGCCTCGCCGCCGGACAGGGTGGTGGAGGGCTGGCCCAGCTTCACATAGGACAGGCCCACGTCATAGAGGGTCTCTATTTTTCTGCGGATGGAGGGCACGTTTTCAAAGAAGGTCACCGCCTCCTCCACGGTCATGTCCAGCACGTCGAAAATGCTCTTTCCCTTGTATTTCACATCCAGCGTTTCCCGGTTATAGCGTTTGCCGCCGCAGACCTCGCAGGGCACGTATACGTCCGGCAGGAAGTGCATCTCGATCTTGATGATGCCGTCTCCGCCGCAGGCCTCGCAGCGGCCTCCCTTCACATTGAAGCTGAACCTTCCCTTTTTATATCCCCTCGCCTTGGCGTCCGGCGTGGAAGCGAACAGATCCCGGATCATATCGAACACGCCGGTATAGGTGGCCGGGTTGGAACGGGGCGTACGGCCGATGGGGGACTGGTCGATGTCGATCACCTTATCCAGCTGGCCGATCCCCTCGATCCCTTTATTTTTGCCGGGAATGGTCCTCGCCCGGTTCAAATCCCTTGCCAGCGTCTTGTAGAGGATCTCGTTTACCAGCGAGCTTTTTCCTGAGCCGGAAACGCCGGTCACGCAGGTCATCACGCCCAGAGGGAAGCTGACGTCGATGCTTTTCAGGTTGTTTTCCGCCGCTCCCTTTACCCTGATCCATCCCGTTGGCTTCCTGCGGGCCTTCGGAACCGGGATGAACAGCTCCCCGCTCAGATATTTTCCCGTGACGGAGGCCGGGTTCTTCATCAGCTCCTGCGCCGTGCCGCAGGCCACCACCTCTCCCCCGTGGGAGCCCGCGCCGGGGCCGATATCCACAATATAGTCCGCGGCCAGCATGGTATCCTCGTCATGCTCCACCACCAGCAGGGTATTTCCCAGATCCCGCAGGCTTTTCAGCGTGTTCAGGAGCTTATCGTTGTCCCGCTGATGCAGGCCGATGCTGGGCTCGTCCAGAATATAGCAGACGCCAACCAGGCCGGAGCCGATCTGGGTGGCAAGACGGATCCGCTGCGCTTCGCCGCCGGAGAGGGTTCCCGTAGCACGGGACAGGGACAGATAGTCCAGACCCACATCCACCAGAAAGCCCACACGGGCCTTAATTTCCTTAATAATCTGCTTTCCGATCAGAAGCTGCTGGGGTGTCAGCTCCATCTCATTCAGGAACTCCTGCAGCTTCCGGATGGACAGGGAGGTGATCTCATAAATGTTTTTCCCGCAGACCGTAACCGCGAGCGCCCCCTTCTTCAGGCGCATCCCCTTACAGGCCGGACAGGGCGTGATGCTCATGAAGGTCTCGTATTCCTGTTTGGAAATCTCCGAGGCGGTCTCCCGGTATCTTCTCTCCACGCTTTTCACCAGGCCCTCAAAGGCCACGGGATAGACGCCGGTTCCCCGCTGTCCCTTATAATGGACCTGCACCTCTCTGCCGCCCGTTCCGTTGATCAGGATGTTTTTCACTTTGTCGCTGTACTCTTCAAAGGGCGTATCCAGGCTGAAATCATATTCCTTCGCCAGCGCCCGCAGAATGGCGTTGGTGAAGCTTCCCGGATCGTTGCAGGACTGCCAGCCCATCACCGCGATGGCTCCCTGATTGATGCTCCTGCTCTTGTCCGGGATCATCAGATCCACGTCAAATTCCATCTTATAGCCCAGGCCGTAGCACTCCGGACAGGCGCCGAAGGGATTGTTGAAGGAAAAGCTCCTGGGTTCGATCTCATCGATGCTGATCCCGCAGTCCGGGCAGGCGAAGCTCTGGCTGAAGGTCATGGGCTCCCCGCCGATCACATCCACGAAAAGCAGGCCCTCCGTGAGCGCCAGCACGCTTTCAATGGAATCCGCAAGCCTTCTGTCGATTCCCGGCTTCACCACCAGGCGGTCCACCACGATCTCGATATTGTGCTTGATATTTTTATCCAGCTTAATCTCTTCCGTCAGCTCATACAGGCTGCCGTCCACGCGCACCCGCACGTAGCCGCTGCGCTTCGCCCGCTCCAGGACCTTGGCGTGTTCGCCCTTCCTTCCACGGACCACCGGGGCCAGGAGCTGGATCCGGGTTCCTTCCGGCAGCGACAGGATCTGATCCACCATCTGATCCACGGACTGTTTTTTGATCTCCTTGCCGCACTTCGGGCAGTGCGGGATGCCGATGCGGGCATAGAGCAGACGGAAATAATCATAGATCTCCGTCACCGTCCCCACCGTGGAACGGGGATTGCGGTTGGTGGATTTCTGGTCGATGGAAATGGCCGGGGACAGCCCCTCGATCTTCTCCACATTGGGCTTTTCCATCTGTCCCAGGAACTGCCTCGCGTAGGAGGACAGGGATTCCATATATCTCCTCTGCCCTTCCGCATAGATCGTGTCAAAGGCGAGCGAAGACTTTCCCGAGCCGGACAGGCCGGTGAGGACCACCAGCTCGTTCCGGGGAATATCCACGCTCAGATTTTTCAGATTGTGTTCATTGGCCCCTCTGACTTTGATGTACTCACGGGGCCGCATTTTTATGCTTTCCTGTTCCATGATTCCCTCTTTCCAGCCGCCGCAGGCGGCATTTATTCCTAAAAGAATGGCGCGAGCCATTCTTTGGCACGAACCTTCGGTTCGTGCCCCTCTGCTCTTTCCTTTTGGAAACGCGCGCCGTCAGGCGCAGGCTTCCATCCGCCTTCCTGCCGGAGCATTCATGTCCCGGCAGCTCAGTCCTTTATTTTCTGCAGCGTCTTCTTCAGCTCCACCATCCTGTCGCGAAGCTCGGCGGCCGCCTCGAAGTTCAGCTCCGAAGCGGCCTTCTTCATCTTCTTTTCCACGTCCGCAATGAGCTTCGCAAGCTCCTTTTCGTCCATGGACTCCGGATCCTTCTCAAAGCGCACCTCTTCCTTCGCGATCTCCTTCGAGATGCTGATGAGATCCCGCACGCTCTTTTTGATGGTCTGGGGCGTGATGCCGTGCTCCTCGTTGTATTTCTGCTGGAGCTCGCGTCTGCGGTTCGTTTCGTCGATGGCCGCGCGCATGGAGTCCGTTATGGTATCCGCATACATGACCACATGGCCCTCCGCATTTCTCGCGGCGCGGCCGATGGTCTGGATCAGGGAGGTTTCCGAACGCAGGAAGCCCTCCTTGTCCGCGTCCAGAATGGCCACCAGGGAGATCTCCGGAATGTCCAGCCCCTCTCTCAGCAGGTTGATGCCCACCAGAACGTCGAACACATCCAGACGCATGTCCCGGATGATCTGGGAACGCTCCAGCGTATCGATATCGGAATGCAGATATTTGACCCGGATCCCGACCTCTCTCATATAATCGGTCAGGTCCTCCGCCATCCGCTTGGTCAGCGTGGTCACCAGCACCTTATTGTGCTTCCCGGTTTCCTTTCTGATCTCTCCGATCAGATCGTCGATCTGTCCCTCCACGGGCCGGACCGATACCTCCGGATCCAGAAGCCCGGTGGGACGGATGATCTGCTCCACCCGGTTCAGCTCATGCGCCGCCTCGTACTCGGAAGGCGTGGCGGACACGAACAGCATCTGATCGATGTGGGATTCAAACTCTTCAAAATTCAGCGGCCGGTTGTCCAGCGCGGAGGGCAGCCGGAAGCCGTAGTCCACCAGCGTGGTCTTCCGGGAACGGTCTCCCGCGAACATGCCGCGGATCTGCGGGATCGTCATATGGGACTCGTCCACGATGATCAGAAAATCATCCGGGAAAAAGTCCAGCAGCGTCATGGGCGGCTCTCCCGGCGCGGTGCCGTTCAGGTGGCGGGAATAGTTCTCGATCCCGGAGCAGAAGCCCGTTTCCCGCAGCATCTCGATGTCAAAATTCGTCCGTTCCGAGATCCGCTGCGCCTCGATCAGCTTATCCTCCCCCCTGAAGTAGCGGATCCGCTCCTCCAGCTCCTTTTCTATATTATCACAGGCAATGTTGATCTTATCCTGGGAAACCACATAATGCGACGCCGGGAAAATGGCCACATGCTCCAGCGTGGAGACCAGCCGTCCGCTTAACGGATCCACCTCGGCGATGCGGTCGATCTCATCTCCGAAAAATTCCACCCGGATCAGGCAGTCGCCGCCCTGGGCCGGATTGATCTCCAGCACGTCCCCGCGCACCCGGAAGCAGCTTCTTCCCAGATCCATATCGTTCCTGTCATACTGAATATCGATCAGCTCCCGGATCACCGCGTCCCGATCCTTCTCCATTCCCGGCCTGAGGGAAACGATCTTGTCCTTATATTCGTCCGGACTGCCCAGGCCGTAGATGCAGGATACGCTGGCGACCACCACCACATCCCGCCGCTCCGCCAGGGATGCCGTGGCCGAAAGGCGCAGCTTGTCGATCTCGTCATTGATGGAGGAATCCTTCGCGATATAGGTATCCGAGGAAGGCACATAGGCCTCCGGCTGATAATAATCATAGTAGGAGACAAAATACTCCACCGCGTTCTCCGGGAAGAACTCCTTAAACTCCCCGTAAAGCTGTCCCGCCAGCGTTTTATTGTGGGCGATCACCAGCGTGGGCCGGTTCAGCGCCTGGATGATGTTCGCCATGGTGAAGGTCTTGCCGGACCCGGTCACGCCAAGCAGCGTCTGGAATTGATAGCCTTTTTGAAAGCCGTCCACCAGGTTTGCGATGGCGGCGGGCTGATCGCCGGTGGGGGCATATTCGGAATGTAATTCAAAATGGTCCATAGAAACTTTTACTCCTTTTCTGCTTCCAGGCTTCCGATTTCCACCCCGATTATACCAGACCAGATAAAAAAAGTACAGAACAAAATCGAATGTTTGTTCTGTACTCTTATTCCTGATCCTGTTCTCCAAAAGTCCCTAAGCCGCAGTCCCGTCAGCCTCTTCCTGTCCGTCAGCCGCTCCCAGCTTCTCATTCATCAGCCGGACCGCCTCTTCCAGCTGGTTATCCACGCCGTCGTTGTAATAGGCCTCGCCGTCGAAGGGTATCTCCACATCCGGCGCGATCCCAAGCTCATGGATGTTGTTTCCGTCCGGCGTATAATAATGGCTGACGGTCAGCTTCACCGCAGAGCCGTCCGTGAGGGTAATGATGCGCTGTACGATGCCCTTGCCGAAGGTAGTGGTTCCCACCAGCGTGCCGATACCGTAATCCTTGATGGCGCCGGCCAGAATCTCGGAAGCGCTGGCGCTGTTCACATCCACCAGAACCACCAGCTCCTCTGTCATCTCATGCTTTCCGTCGCAGCTGTATTCCGTCCGTTTTCCGTTTTTATCCTCCGTATAAACGATCAGGCCCTCCGGCAGGATCTGTCTGGCGATATCGCAGACCGTGGAAAGATTTCCGCCCGGATTGCCGCGCAGATCCAGGATCAGCCCTTCCATTCCATGCCCCCTGCAGACGGCAAGCGCTTCCGTGAACTGATCCAGGGTGACGGAGTCGAATTCCGTGATCTGGATGTAGCCGATCCGTTCATCCAGCATCTCCTGATTGACCGTCGGGCTCTCCACCTTCCGGCGCATCACGTCGATCTCCAGATAATCCGATTCTCCCTCCCGGATAATGGTCAGGCGCACCGTAGTTCCTTCCTCGCCCTTGACCAGGCTGGTAACCTGCTCCAGCTCCAGTCCCTGCACGTCTTTTCCGTCCACCTGATAGATCAGATCCCCGGCCCGAAGCCCGCTTTCCTGGGCGGGAGTTCCGTCGATGATGCTGCTCAGCCGCGGCAGAGAGGTTTCCGTATCGATCCCGATGTACGCGCCGATGCCGTAATAGATCCCTTCCGTCTTTTCCTGAATCTGTTCCAGCTCCTCCGGCGCATAGTAGGTGGAGTAGGGATCTCCCAGAGCCTCCACCATCCCCTTGTAGATGCCGTCCTCCAGCGTCTGCTCCTTCACATCCTCCAGGTAATATTTTTCTATGGTTTCTTCGATCACGCCCAGCTTGCCCAGCGTATTCTGCGTGGCCACGCTGTTTTCGCTCACGCTTTCCGTGCTCTGGCCGCTCTGCGCCGAAGCGTTCCGCGTCCCCGAATACTGCCACAACATCCATGCCGAATATCCAAGATAAATGCCGCCCGCTACCAAAGCCACGGCGAGCACGCCCGTCAGGACGCCGCCCCAGAAGCCATTTCGGTTTTTCATCTCAATCTCCATGCCTTTCTGCCTGAACCGGATCCGGGAGAGCGGCAGCCGCCCCCATCCGTTCAAAGCCGAACGCCGCAGTCAGGTCTCTAAACGGCCCCTCCCCCGGCGTTCCTTTTCCTCTATATCCATTATATATCCGCTTATCTGAGATAATTCCAGGGATTCACGTACTCTCCGTTCAGCCGGACGCTGAAATGCAGATGCGGTCCCGTGGAACGGCCGGTGGAACCCACCGCCGCGATGGTCTCCCCCTTTGAAACGCTCTGCCCGCTGGAAACATACAGCTCCGAGGCGTGCATATAGATGGTAAACAGGCCGTCGCCGTGATCGATCATCACATAATTTCCCATGGAGCTGTTGTACGCCGCTCCCACCACTGTCCCGTCGTAGGCCGCCATGATGGGCGTGCCGGAATTGGCCGCGAAATCCACGCCGTTGTGAAATTTATTCACGCCCAGGGTGGGATGGATGCGGTAACCGTATTCGGAGGAAACCCGCTTATAGGAAGCAAGAGGCATCTGGAACATGCCGCCGTCGTAGCTCACCTGCGGCTTGTTCAGCTCCTCCAGCTGCTTCTTCGCCTCCGCGGCGGCCGCTTCCAGGGCCGCGATCGCCGCGTCCTGCTCCGCCGCGTCCGCTTCATACTCCGCTATGGCGGCTTCCTTGTTGTTGATATCGCTCTGGAAGGAGGTGATCTGCGCTTCCTTTTCGGCGATCAGCGTTTCCAGTCCCGCTTCCTCCTCTTCCACCTCGGCCTTCGCTTCCTCCAGGACCTGCTCCTCTTCCTCCAGCGCCTCCTTGCAGGCCGCAACCAGCTCCCTGTTCTTCACGTAGATGGCCAGCTGCTCCTGATCGTAGGTGTTCATCTGCCGGATATAGCCCACACGGTTCAGAAGCTCTCCGAAGCTGTCCGCCGAAAAAAGCATCTCAAGAAGGCTCTCCGCGCCTTTCTCGTAGGAATACCGGATCCGCACCTTCAGCGCCTCGTACTGCGCCTCCTCCTGCGCCTGCGCTTCCTCCAGTTCAGCCTGCGTCTGTTCGATCTCCTCCTGCTTCTCTCCGATCAGCGCCTTCAGCTCATTGATCCGGGACTGGACCTGGGCCAGATTGCCGTCCAGCTGCACCACATAGGCCTGAAGATCGTCCTTCGTATCCTCCAGATCATCCACCATCGCCTGAATATTGGAAATATTCGCCTGAATCTGCTCCTTCTGCTCCTGCGCCTGGCTGATCGCTTCTTCCTTTTCCCGGATGCTCTGCTCCAGCTCGTCCGCCGTCGCCGCCCTTCCTTCCATTCCGGAAGCGGCCCAGCCGGCAAGAACAGCCAGGACAGGCAGCAGGCTCAGGACCCTGCGGGCCCTCTTTCCGTATTTTCCCATAGGCCTTTCTCCGCCCTTCTTCGCTCAGACGCGCAGATGCTTGCGCACCGTAAAGAAGCTGCCCAGAAAACCGATTCCCACGCCGATCAGCACCACCACCGGCACCATGGTCCGGTAAACCTCGTTCACCGGAAGGAACTGCAGCAGACCGGACAGGATGGAAAAGCGGTTATTGATAAATTCCAGAACGTTGTTGTACATCACATAGATCCCGGCCAGCGGCAGGATCGATCCGAAAATGCCGATCAGAATGCCCTCGATCACGAAGGGGGCGCGCACGAAGAAATCCGTTGCGCCGATATATTTCATGATCCCGATCTCCTCCTTCCGGACGGAAATGCCGATCGTGACCGTATTGTTGATCAGGAACATGGAAACCAGCACCAGGATGATGATGATCCCCGCCGAAATATAGGCGACCAGGGCGTTTACACCGGTCAGCATGGAGCCGGCGAGCGCGGATTCGTTCACCTCCCGGATCTCGGGAATGGTCTGCAGATATGCGACCAGCTCCTCCTGATGGGAGATATCGTCCATAAAGATCTCATAGCTGGCGCAGTTTTCCAGCGGGTTGTCCCCTTCCGGAAAGCCGTCCGAATATTCCTCCGGAATGAAATTTTCCTTATAATACTCCCACGCCTCATCCGCCGAGGTGAATTCCACGCGGGTCACATCCTCCCGCGCTTCGATGCGCGCGCCGATTTCCTGCATCATTTCCGGCGTCGTTCCCTCCTGGAAGAAAATGGTGACGGATACCCCTTCCTCCGCGGAATGGACGATATTCTGGAAATTCAGGATCACGGCATAGAAAAGCCCCAGGATAAACAGACTGGCGCTGATCGTCGCAATGGAAGCCAGCGAAAACCATTTATTCCGGAAGATGTTCACAATGCCCTGCTTCAGAGTATAAAAAAACGTACTAATTCTCATCGATATAACCGCCCTGTTCCTCGTCGCTCACGATCACGCCCTTTTTCATCGTGATCACCCGCTTCTTCATCTCATTGACAATTTCCCGGTTATGCGTTACCACCAGGATCGTGGTCCCGCCCTCGTTGATCTTCTCCAGAAGCTTCATGATCTCCCAGGAATTCTTCGGATCCAGATTTCCCGTGGGCTCGTCCGCAAGAAGGATCGGCGGCTTGTTGATCAGCGCTCTCGCCAGCGCCACCCGCTGCTGCTCGCCTCCGGAAAGCTGCTTGGGCTTCGCCTTGTATTTTCCGGCGAGTCCGACCGTTGCGAGGATGGCGGGCACGTTTCTTTTGATCTCCCTGGTCGGGACCTGGATGACGCGCTGGGCAAAGGCCACGTTTTCATAAACGTTCCTGTCCTTGAGCAGGCGGAAATCCTGGAATACGATCCCAAGCTTTCTGCGGTATCTGGGGATCTGGCGTCTTTTCAGATGCGCCACGTTCTGACCGTTTACGAGAATGGTTCCCGACGTGGGGACAAGCTCTCTCAAAAGCAGCTTGATCAGGGTGGATTTCCCCGAGCCGCTGTCGCCCACGATAAATACGAATTCCCCTCTCTTCACGCGCAGATTCACGCCGTTTAAGGCGGGCGCCCCGGTTTCATAGCTCTTGCTCACCTTATCCAGCACGATGAGCGAGCCGTCGTCCCGGATTCTCCGTCTTGTCTTTTTCGCAGTAAAAAGTCCCAACTGTGTACCTCTTTCGTCCCGCGCTCCATACGTGTGCCCCGGTACGCATCCGCATCGGGGCCCGCCCGCAGGAAAGCTGCGGCTTAATATTCAAACGTTTCCATGTACTTCATATACTTTACCACCATCAGCGCGATCTTGAAGGTGATCGCATCCTCAAACACCCGCAGATCCAGCCCTGTGCTCTTCTGCAGCTTGTCCAGCCGGTACACCAGCGTATTGCGGTGTATGAAGAGCTGGCGGCTTGTCTCCGAAACGTTCAGGCTGTTTTCAAAAAACTTGTTGATCGTGGTAAGCGTCTCCTCATCGAAATCGTCCGGGCTCTTCCCTCCGAAGATTTCCTTGATGAACATCTTGCACAGCGGAATGGGAAGCTGATAGATCAGCCTTCCGATGCCTAATTCATTGTATGCGATAATGTCCCGTTCGTCAAAGAAAATTTTTCCCACGTCCAGCGCCATCTTCGCTTCCTTATAGGATCGGCTGACCTCCTTGATCTCCTTCACGATGGTTCCATAGGCGATCCGTACGCCCTGAATCCCTTCCTTTTTCAGAAATTCGCCGACCGCCTCCGCCGTCCGGTCCACCTCGCGGGTGCCCTCCTGCTCCGCCAGCTCCTTCACGATGATCACGCTGTTCTCATCCACGGCGGTAACAAAATCCCTGCTGTTGCTTCCGAAGCCCTCTCTCACCAGCTCCAGCACATTGCCGTCCCGGTTGTCCTCCGCCTCGATCAGAAGCACCGCCCGGTCCACATCCACCGGAATGCGCAGCTTCTTGGAACGGCTGTAGATATCCACCAGCAGCAGATTGTCCAGAAGCAGGTTTTTGATGAAATTATCCTTGTCGAACCGCTCCTTATAGGCGGTCAGAAGCGTCTGGATCTGAAAGGCGGCCATCTTTCCGATGGTATAGATATCCTCTCCGGCTCCCCCAGCCACGAGGATATATTCCAGCTGCGTTTCATCGAACACCTTGAAGAACTGACAGCCCTGCACCTCCTGGCTGTCCGCCGGAGATTTTGTGAAATCCTTCGCCGCCCCCGCGCAGTTCTCCATCTCTTCCGAAGTAGACGCCGCAATCTTTCCGTCCACATCCACCACGCACAGCTCCACCCTTGCGATGCTGCGCAGGCCGTCGATCGTACTCTGCAGTATCTGGTTTGAAATCATTTTTACCCCTCTCCTTCTCCTGTACAATTTTCACAAAAAATTCACATCTGCAAATTCCCTTTATGTAACACCCATTTTTCATTTTAAAGGAAAACAACAAAAAAATCTATAGGAATCTCAAAAAATTTATGCACTTTTCTTTTCCCTTTCCATCAAAAAAAGACGGACACCCGATCATTTCGAGCCCGTCTCTTTACTGTTGTATTCCTGCACCCTTTTTTCAAACAGCCGGGAATGCAGTTTTCTTTTCAGCTTTGCCGGAAAGGATGGATTCTGCATCCAGGAAACCGCCCCGTAGGGAAGCGAGACCCAGAACCGGGCGTTCACATACTGCCCGTATTCCTTCATCAGATTGATATCCTCCGGCCAAGGCATCCGGGAAAGGACCGCGTCCGGGACCACATCGTTCAGCTCGTTTACCAGCCGCTCCGGCTGCCTGCCGAAATCCTCATAGGCGCCCCGTCCCCGGATATACAGATTTCCCTGGTATTCCTGGAGCAGCTCCTCCAGCACCGCAAGCTCCGCCCGGGTATCCGCAAGGAGATATACGCTGTTCCGGTTCCGGTAAAGCTTTCGCAGAAGCTCCCGCAGATACACCTTCTCATCGATCTCCCGGACGCGGCTGCGCGCCGCGATCCCGGCGGCCTCCAGAAGATCCGGTTCCGTGCAGACCGTCATATCCAGCTGCTCCACGCTTTCCTTCAGAGCCTCGTCCCTGGACGCCCGGGCAATCTGCGCGCTGGAAATATAGCCGGCTGTATTCAGCCCGCCGCTTCCCAGGAACCGGTCCGTATTGCGCAGCGCCTCCCGCGCCGTACAGTCATACAGGGTGATACCCAAAATCGTAAACTTCTGCATACCTTCACCAAATCTTACAAAAGCGCCAGCAGGATCATATAAGCCAGACAGAGCAGGACGCCCGCGATCAGAGAAGGACTGACGAGCCTCCTCCTTCCCGCTTTTCTCTTTTCCTCCTGCCAGAGCCAGCGCAGATACTCTTCGCGCCCCTCGTTTCTGCCCAGCCAGACCAGCACGCAGCCGGCCACGGCGGTGCACGCCACAGCCAGCACCAGATAAACGCAGATCGTCGGGATCAGCTCTTCGGGTCCCGCCGTCATCTGCGCCTGTTCCTCCAAAAGCCACGGGAAAAAGCGGCCGTATACATACATCAGAACCACGGACTGCGCATTGAAAATCATGTGCATCAGCATGGGCGCAAGCAGACTTCCCGTCGTCTCCATCAGAAGCGCCATGGCCGCGCCCAGCGCGAACGCATAGGGCGCCTGGTTGAAATTCATATGGATCAGCCCGAACAGCAGGGACGAAAGCAGAACGGCTCTCAGCGCGCTTCCGCTTTTCAGATATCCCCGGTAAAGAATCCCCCGGAACGCCAGCTCCTCGCACGCCGGCCCGAAAACGGCCATCATGAACAGCATGACAGGGAAGGGATATTCCAGGATCTGGCCACTCATGTCCACAACCGCGTTATCGACAAACAGCATGCTGACCGCGTTGAGCAGGGTGGTCAGCGGCCCCATCAGAAAAGTGAACACGATCACCATCAGGACCGACGTGAGCTTTATTCCATGAAAACACAGTACCCGGTTCGGCCTTTCCCCGGAAAAAAGAAGCGCAAGGAGCGCAGGGGCCGCCAGCATCATCTCGCTGAGGAAAAGATTCAGCAGAATGCTCATGGATGTGACGTTTCCGATGAGAAGCGCCGCCACCACGGCCAGATGCAGAAGCACCATTCCAAAAAAGCCCCGGTTCGCTATTCTGTAATTCATCTGCCGCCTCCATCCTTTTTCCGGATCCCCTTCTGCGTGATTTCCACCCTTCCTTCCTTTAAAAGGTGTCCGACAGCTCTCTTGAACTCGTTCTTGCTCATCTGCATTTTTGCCCGGATCAGCTCCGGAGCCGCCTTGTCATTGAAGGGAAGCTCTCCTCCCTCCCGCTCGACCGCCTCCATAACGCGCTCCGCGTCCCTTCCGATCATCAGATAAGCCTTATCCCGCACGCTCAGATCCAGCTTTCCGTCCTCATGGACAGCCGCCACTCTGGCTTCGATCCTCTCTCCCGCCTTCAGCTGCCCGTACATCTCCCGCGGCGGAATCAGCGCTGAATACCTGTCGTCCACCGCCACAAAAGCGCCGAACTGCCTGCTGATCTCATACAGATATCCCGTCACCCGGTCGTCCTTTTTATAGGGGCTGTCCGTTCTGAGGTAATGATAGAGCTTCATGGTTGCGCAGAGCCTGCCGCTCTTATCCACATACAGCGCCACCGGAAAGCTGTCTCCCACCTTCACCGGCCTGGTCTGCTCCCGGAAGGGAAGGAACAGATCCTTTTCCAGCCCCCAGGAGAGAAAAGCGCCCACCTTTCCCGTCTGCGCCACCGTGAGCACCGCCACCTCGCCCACGCTCAGCGCAGGCTGCGCCGTGGTGGAAATCAGCCTGTCCTTTGAATCCCGGTAAACGAACACCTCCAGTTCGTCTCCCGCCGAACAGCCCGCCGGAACCTGCTTTGCGGGAAGCAGCACCCTTTCTTCAGGATTTCCCTCCGGCGCCAGGTACACGCCGAACTCGACCCTCTTCACAACCTGAAGCTTCTGTTTTTTCCCAACCTCTATCCGCATGCTCAACCTCTCGCTTTTCTCCTGAATTCCACGATCGCGTAGGGCTGTCCCGACACATCGCAGAGGGATACGCCCACCCGGTCCTCCTCCGTGAAGGCCTCCGGCACGATGCAGTCGTTTAACAGCGCCGACTTCTTATACTCCGCCCGCATCTGACCGATCTCAAAGCCCTCCGGCAGATAGTCCTGCGCCATGTGGATATACTGTCCGTTGTTCACATGATGGTTGCTGTCCAGATGCTGCTTTCCCACATAAAAAGCGGGATGCTTCTCCCCTTCACGGTCAAAGCGGATCTTGCGGGGCTCATATTCCATATCCAGCTTTTCTTCCAGCCGATAGGCTTCCAGCATTTCCCGCGTCGGCTTTGCCGGCCTGCC